>CAYMRQ010000019.1:0-34339 GCA_964392845.1 uncultured Rhizobium sp. | reverse complement strand
GGTGGATGATTTGATCGACCGGCGCGGCATGGTCAAGATCTGGATGGATGCGACCTGCGGCATGTTCGGCCGCAGCCCCGATTTCCTCAATGTGATGCTGACCGGGCTGGCCGCCGCGGCGCCGGAATTCGGCCGAAGCGAGCCGCGCTTTGCCGACAACATCCGCGCCTATCACGTGTATGCGCGCGAGCATGACCTCTGCATGACGCACACGCTTCTGAACCCCCAGGTCGACCGCTCGCGCCCGGTGGAGCGCCAGGAGAAGGACCTCGCCGCCAAGATCGTCCGCGAAACCGACGCCGGCATCGTCGTCAAGGGCGCCCGCATGGTCTCGACCTTGTGCGCCTATGCCGACGACATCCTGGTGATGCCCTCGACCTTTCTCGCCACCAATGCCGAGGCCGCGCCCTATGCCTTCGGGTTTTCGATCCCGGTCGCGACATCGGGGCTGCGCTTTATCTGCCGGCCGTCGGTGGTGCACCAGAATGCCGCCTCGGCGATGGACTACCCGCTGTCGTCGCGGCTCGACGAGGGCGACGGGCTGGCGGTGTTCGACGATGTGCTGGTGCCGTGGGAGCGGGTTTTCATCCACCGCGACCCGGCGATGTGCAACGGTCTCTTCCAGCGCACGCAGGCGATGCCGCAGGTCATGCACCAGACCTCGACGAAGAATTTGGCGAAGGCCGAGTTCATGATGGCGCTCGGCTTCGCGATCGCGCGCTCGACCAATATCGATGCGCACCTGCATGTCCAGGGCATGCTCGCCGAGCTGATCCAACATGCCGAGTTCGTCCGCTCGTGCATCCGCGCCAGCGAGGCCGATGCCGCGCTGAGCCCGGTCTCGGGGCTGATGACCCCGGCGGAGATGCCGCTGTGGACCGTGCGGATGATGTTTCCGAAGATGTTCGTCCGGGCCTGCGAGATCATCCAGACGCTCGGCGCCGGCGGGCTCGTCGCGGTGCCGTCCTATGCCGAACTGTCCGGCCCGGCCGCGGCTGATGTCATGACCTATGCGCAGGCCGCCAACGCCGATGCGCCGACCCGGGTCAAGCTGTTCCGCCTGGCGTTCGACGCCGCGGTATCGTCGTTCTCGGGCCGCCAGCAGCTTTACGAGCGCTATTATTCGGGGGATCCCGTGCGCCTCGCCGGCGCGCTCTACGCGCTCTACGACAAGGACGCCCCGGTTGCCCGCATCCACGCGATGCTCAATGACTTGGAGGCGCGTCAGAAATCGTAGGGTGGGTTAGCGCAGCGCAACCCACCTTCAAAAAAAATTGCGAGCTAATTTCACCACGGAGGCACGGAGGGCACGGGGGAGGAAAGTCTTTATCTCCGTGTCCTCCGTGCCTCGGTGGTGAATATTTTTGGTGGGTGAATATTTTTGGTGGGTTACGCTTCGCTTACCCACCCTACGAAACCTCAGGCAAAAGTCGGCATGATTTCGGCGGCGAACAACTCGACCGAGCGCATCGCGTCGGCGTGGCTGATCGAGCCGAAGGCGAAATCGCAGACGAAATAGCTCGCGCCGGCGGCCGCGATCTCACCGGCGATATAGTCGCGCACCTGTGAGGGCGTCCCGGCGATCGCATGGCCATGCGCCTCGAGCGGGTCCCATTCCTCGGGCAGCGAGGCTCCCAGCGGGAACGGCACGTGATACTGCGCCCACAGCCGCTCCATGTTCTTGCGCCACGAGGGGTAGCCGCGCCGGGCGATGTCGCGCGCGGCGGCCTGGGTGTCGGCGACGACGATGTGGCGGTTGATCCCCATCATCGGCATGTCGCTGTCGCGCCGGCCGAGCTTTTTCCATTCCGCCTTGTAGAGTTCGATGATCGCGCGCGCCGCCGCGTTGTCGCGCAGCGTGACGATGTGGGCGCCGTGCTCGGCCGCCCAGGGAATGCTGTCCGGCCGGCTGGTGCCGTACCACAGCTCGGGATAGGGCTTTTGCACCGGCTTCATGACGATCGGGACGTGGTCGAAATCGTAGAATTTGCCGTGATAGGTCAGCTCATCCTCGGTCAGCCCGATGCGGATCGCGTCGAAGGCCTCGCGGAACTGCTCCGCCCCGGTGTCGAAATCGACGCCGTAAAACCCGACCTCGATCGGCGAGATGCCGCGCCCGACGCCATAGAGAAACCGCCCGCCGCTCATCTGGTCGAGCATGCAAACTTCATCGATCAGGCGCAGCGGGTGGTAGAGCGGCAGCAGATAGACCATCGGCCCGAATTTGAGCCGCCTGGTGCGCTGCGCCACGGCGGACAGGAAGATGCCGGGCGACGGCGCATAGCCCAAGGGCGTGTTGTGGTGCTCGGCCAGGTGATAGCCGTAGAACCCGGCGCGGTCGTAGGCCTCGATCAGCCGGAGGCGGTCCTCGAAATGCCGGCCGAGCGGCACGCCACTGTCGTCGAGGTGGTCGAAGATCCCAAAGCGCATAACGTCCTCCCGCTATCCGCCCAAGAGTGTCATTGCGAGTGAAGCGAAGCAATCCCCCGCCATGGAGTCTAGGCGGACGGGGATTGCTTCGTCGCTGCGCTCCTCGCAATGACGCGATTTATGTCCCCGCCAGCATCGCGTCGCTGATCTTCTCGGCGGTCATCAGCGTCGGGAAATTGGTGTTGGCGCACGGCACGGCCGGGAACAGCGAGGCGTCGACGACGCGTAGCCCGGCGACCCCGCGCACCCGGCCCTGATTGTCGGTCACCGCCATCGGGTCGTCGTCGGCGCCCATCCGGCAGGTGCACGAGGCATGCCACACCCCGATCCCGGCCTTGCGGATGAAGGCTTCGAGCGCCTCGTCATCGGTCATCAGCTGGTCGAAGCGAAAGCCCTCGACAATGAAATGGTCGATCATCCAGCGGCGCAGCCAGTCCGGGCCGTCGAGCAGCCTGGCGAAAAACGCGGTCAGCCGCCGGTTCCTGTCGTTGACCACGCCGATCTGGCGCACCCGGTCGCTGTAGCTGGCCGGGAACGGATCGCTGACCGCCTCCTTCAACGCCGCGCTCAGATGCATCGCGCCGAGCCGGCGAAAACCGTCCATCAGCCGGTCGAGATCGCGGCGGTCGGATAGGAGGTTGAACTCGACGATCGGCTCGGCCCGCCAGTCGCGCGCGGCGAGGCGGACCTGCCCGGTCTCCGACAATGTCTTGTAGACGCAGACCAGCTGCGAGGCGATCTGCTCGCCGACCGCGTGCCAGGCCGATTTGCTGACCACCGCGACGAACATGTCGCCGGGTGCGACCCCGTCGACCCCCGAGGAATAGCGCAGCGCCAGGAGGATATGCCGGCGGGTCAGGCCGTTGAGACGCGAAGCGGGCTTCATGAACGACGACACCGAAACCGACGGATGGTCCATCAGCCGCTGCCCGACCCCCGGCACGTTCATCCGCACCTCGATGCCGACATCGCGCAGCTGCCCGGCCGGGCCGATCCCGGCGCGCAGCAGATGCGCCGGCGAGTGGATCGCGCCCGACGAGACGATAACCTCATTCGCGCGGAACTCGGTCTCGCGGCCCCGGACCAGTGCCTTGACCCCGACGCAGCGCGTGCCCTCGAACAACAGCTCGCTGACCTGGGTCTCGGCCGAGATCATCAGGTTCGGGCGGCGCCGCGTGCCGGCGTCGAGATAGCCGATCGCCGCCGAGACCCGCCGGTCGTAGAGGTTGGAGATCGTGATCGGGAAATAGCCGTCCCGGTATTCGCCGTTCTGGTCTTCGATGTAGTCGTAGCCGGCGGCCTTGTATGCCTCGGCGACCGCCTTGGCGTGCCCGCACCACATATCGGGGAGGATGCGGCGGACCGGAATGCGGCCGTCCCTGCCATGCCAGGGGCCGTCGAAATCCATGTCGCGCTCGACCTTTTTGAAATAAGGCAGCACGGCATTCCAGTTCCACCCGGCGGCGCCCTTGGCTTCCCACTCGTCGTAATCGGAGGGCGCGCCGCGATTGGCGAGCTGGCCGTTGATCGACGAGCCGCCGCCGAGCACGCGCGCCTGCTCGTATTTGCGCAGCGCCGGGCGCTCCTCGGGCCGGTTGTGCGAGACGATCTCGGTGTGGACCCGGAGTTCCTGCCAGTGGAAGCGCGGGTCGAAATAGGCGGTGCCGGGATAGGAATCGAGGATCTCGGGCGGCACCTTGCCGTCGGGCGTGTCCTGCCCGGCCTCGCACACCAGCACCTGGTTGGTGCTTTTCGCCGACAGCCGGTGCGCCATCACCGACCCGGCCGACCCGCCGCCAACAATGATGTAGTCGTAGGTCATTTCGTGCCCCCTCCTGCGCCGCCGGTTGATTGTCAATCGCGCCCGGCCGGGGAGCAAGCCTCGACCTTAGGTTCAGCTCTGGGGAGGCACGGCGCCGAGCACAGGGGATCGGCGGAACGCTCTATCTCACCCCGGCCTTTCGACGAGCAGCGGTGGCCGAAGGACGGGCAATGCAGCCTGCCGGTGAGGCTAAGCGGGCTCCGGGCCGAACCGGTTCGGCCCCGCCGTGCCGCGCAGGCACACCCAGACCAGCAGGATGATGGCGCCGACGAGCGGCACCAGCTCGAGCAAAATCCACCATGCGGAACGGTCGGTATCGTGCAGCCGGCGCGCCAGCACGGCAAGGCTTGGCAACAGCAGGGCGAGGGAGGCGACCGACGAGAGTACCCCAGCGGAGACCCCGAATACGGTCAGACCGACAATCGTATCGACAATCGTCAGGAGGATTGTCAGCAGAACGAAGAACAGCATCCAGTACCAATATTCAGGGCGGCGGGCACGGCCGCTGAACACCACATATTTTTGAAAGCAGGTCGTGGTTGCGTCAGTGAAACCCATGATACCGGCTCCTTCAAATGTGCTCCTGGTAACCTGCACCCGGTCTCGAGAAGCGCCTCAGCCGCCGCCGATTTTCGGGATCAGCACGATTTCGCTGTCGGGGTTGAGCTGGGCCTGGTAGGCGTCCTGGAAGATCTCGCCGTCGATCGCGACCGCCATGCCCTCGTCGATCTGATGCCCGAGGCCGGGAAAGCGGCGCTCGAGCTCGGTGATCATGCGGCGCACCGTGTTCGCCTCGACATCGAACTCGGTCAGCCCGCCGGTAAACCGGCGGGCCGCGATCCCGGTCATGACGACGTGCGGCATCAGCCCCTCACCCTGTCCCTCTCCCCGCAAGCCGGGCGAGGGGACGCGGTTGCAACGGCAGGATCAACCGATCGACGCCGATTCTCAGGCAACGGCGCAATGCTCTCCCTCTCCCCGCTTGCGGGGAGAGGGAAGGGGTGAGGGGCAGCCAGCGGGCTACTCCGCCGCGAGGCGCGGCGGGTCCTCGGCGTCGATTGCCGCGCGCAGGTGCGGCGGCGACATCGGCAGGTCGCGCAGCCGGATCCCGCTCGCATCGGCGATCGCATTGGCCACAGCCGCCATCGGCGGCACGATCGGCACCTCGCCGACGCCGCGCGCGCCAAACGGATGGCGCGGGTTCGGCACCTCGACGAGGACGGCCTCGATCATCGGCATGTCGGAAGCCACCGGAATGCGGTAATCGAGGAAGCCCGGGTTATCGAGGCGCCCGTTCTTGTCGTAGACGTATTCTTCGTTGAGCGCCCAGCCGATGCCCTGGGTCACGCCGCCCTGGATCTGGCCCTCGACATAGCTCGGATGGATCGCCCGGCCGACATCCTGGATCGCGGTGTAGCGCAGCACCTTGACGTGGCCGGTCTCGCGGTCGACCTCGACATCGCAGATATGGGTGGCAAAGCCGGGGCCGGCGCCCTGGGCGTTGATCGACACCTCGGCGTTGATCGGCCCGCCGGTGCGCCCCGCCTTGAGCGCGATGTCGGCGAGCGACAGCGGCTCAAAGCTGCCGGCGTTGGGGCCGGCCGGGTACGCCTTGCCGTCGGTCCACTCGACCGCGTCGGGGCTGATGTCCCAGATCATCGCGGCGCGTTTCTTCAATTCGACGACGACCTTCTCGGCCGCCTGGGTCACCGCCATGCCGGTGGCGAAGGTAACGCGGCTGCCACCGGTCAGGAAGCAGTAACCGGTCGAGCTGGTATCGGCGATGACCGGGCGGACGTGCTCATAGGGGACGCCGAGCACCTCGGCCGCCATCATCGCCATCGAGGCGCGCGAGCCGCCGATATCGGGGTTGCCCTCGACCACGGTCGCGGTGCCGTCCTCGTTGACGTGCACCGAAGCGGCCGACTCGCCGCCGATGTTGAACCAGAAGCCTGAGGCGATGCCGCGGCCCTGATTGGGACCGAGCGCGATCTTCATATGCGGGTGGTTCATCGCCGCCTCGAGCGTCTGCACATAGCCGACATTGACGAGGGTCGGTCCGTAGGCGGTCTTGGTGCCGTCGCGCGCGGCGTTGATCTCGCGCAGGCGCAGCGGATCGATCTTCAATTCGCGGGCCAGCTCGTCGACGCAGCTTTCGACGCCGAAGGTCGAGTTCGGCGCACCGGGCGCCCGATAGGCCGCGACCTTCGGGCGGTTGGAGACGACGTCATACCCGACGATGCTGACATGCGGGATGTCGTACATCGCAAACCCGCACATGCAGCCCGGGCCGACCGGCGAGCCGGGGAACGCGCCCGCCTGGAATTTGAGCAGCAGCTCGGCGGCGACGATATGCCCGTCCCGCTTGGCGCCGAGCTTGACTTCGATGACGCCGCCGGCGGCCGGGCCGGTGCCGCGGAACACCTCGTCGCGGCTCATCACGATCTTGACCGGGCGCCCGGTTTTCTTCGACAGCGCGAGCGCGACCGGCTCGAGGTAGACCAGCGTCTTGCCGCCGAACCCGCCGCCGATCTCGGCCGGCATGGCGCGGATATTGGCGATGTCGATGCCGAGCAGCTTGGCGCAATAGGCCCGCACCATGAACTGGCCCTGGCTCGAACTGAAGATCGTGCACTGGCCGTCACTGCCGACCGCGACGAGGCAGGCATGCGGCTCGATATAGGCCTGGTGCACCGGCTGGGTCGTGTAGCGCCGCTCGATCGTTACCTCGGCGTCGCGCCAGCCGGCCGCGATGTCGCCCTTGGCAAAGGTGATCCGCTTGGCGATGTTGGACGCCTTGGCTGGCTTGGGATCGACGCCCTGGGTGAACAGATCGTCGTGCAGGACCGGCGCATCCGGCTTCATCGCGTCTTCGACGTCGATGACATAGGGCAAGACCTCGTAGGCGACCTCGATCAGGTCGAGCGCTTCCTCGGCGATCGCCGGCGAGGTCGCGGCGACCGCGGCGACGGCGTGACCGTCATAGAGCGCCTTGCCGCGCGCCATGCAATTGTATGACAGGTCGCGGAAGTTCATCGGCCCTTCGCCGACAAAGGCTTCCTCCGACGGGATGTCCAGGAAATCGGCTGCGGTCACGACCGCCTTGACCCCGGGCAATGCCAGCGCCCTGTCGGTCTTGATCGACACGATGCGGGCGTGGGCGTGCGGGCTGCGCTTGACGCGGCCCCACAGCATGCCGGGCATCACCATGTCGGCGCCGAAGGTGGCGCGCCCGATCACCTTGTCGACCCCATCGGGACGGATCGGCCGGGTGCCGACGACCTTGAGGCTCGCCTTGTCGAGATACGTCATGAGCTCTGCTCCACGACTGGCTGCCACCCCAACAGGTCAGCAGCAGGATTTATCCGCGGCGCTCCACCCAATCCGTCATACCGGCGAAGGCCGGTATCCACGTCAGCCATGGATCCCGGCCTTCGCCGGGATAACGAGGTGGAACGGTTTTCACCATTCCCTTCAACGTAGGCGCCTACTCCGCCGCTTGCCGCCTGGGCTGCTCGGCGTCGAAGGCCGCGCGCAGCTTGGGCGGCGACATCGGCAGGTCGCGCAGGCGAATCCCCGTCGCGGCGAAGATCGCATTGGCGACCGCCGCCATCGGCGGAATGAGCGGCACCTCGCCAACCCCGCGCGCCCCGAACGGATGGCGCGGGTTCGGCACCTCGACCATGATCGTATCGATCATCGGCAGATCGGAGGCGACCGGGATGCGGTAGTCGAGGAAGCCGGGGTTCTCGAGGCAGCCATTCTTGTCGTAGATGTATTCCTCGCTGAGCGCCCAGCCGATGCCCTGGGTCACGCCGCCCTGCATCTGGCCCTCGACATAGCTCGGATGGATCGCGCGCCCGACATCCTGGATCGCGGTATAGCGCAGGATCTTGACGTGGCCGGTCTCGCGGTCGACCTCGACGTCGCAGATGTGCGTGGCGAAACCCGGCCCCTGGCCTTGCGCGTTGATCTGCACCTCGGCGCTGATCGGCCCGCCGGTGCGCGCCGACCGGTTGCCGATCGTCGCCAGATCCAAGGGCTCGAAGCTGCCGGCGTTGGCGCCCGCGGGATAGGCCTTGCCGTCCCGCCACTCGACCGCGTCCGGGCTGATGTCCCAGATCACCGCGGCGCGATGCTTGAGCACCTCGACGACTTTCTCGGCCGCCTGCGTCACCGCCATGCCGCCGGCAAAGGTGACCCGGCTGCCGCCGGTCGAGGCGCTGAAGCCGATCGAGGTCGTGTCGCCGACCACCGGCCGGACGTTCTCGAACGGGACGCCCAGCACCTCGGCCACCATCATCGCCATCGAGGCGCGCGAGCCGCCGATATCGGGATGGCCCTCGGTGACCGTGACCGTGCCGTCCTCGTTGATATGGCAAGCGGCACTCGACTCGCCGCCGGCGTTGTGCCAATAGCCGGAGGCGATGCCGCGCCCCTGATTGGGGCCGAGCGGCGCCTTGAGGTGCGCGCTCGCCCGGGCCGCCTCCAGGGTCTTCTGGTAGCCGATGTTGACCCAGGTCACGCCGTGCGTCGCCTTGGTGCCGTCTTTGGCGCCGTTGATCTCGCGCAGCTTCAAGGGCTCGATGTCGAGCGCGTCGGCGAGTTCATCCATGCAGCTTTCGACGCCGAACGACCCGATCGGCGCGCCCGGCGCGCGGTAGGCGGCAACCTTGGGACGGTTGCATAAGACGTCGTAGCCGATGGTCAGAGCGTTCGGGAAATCGTAGACCGCGAGGCCGCAGATGCAGCCCTGCTGCACCGGCGAGCCCTGGAATGCCCCCGCCTGATACTTGAGGATGCTTTGCGCGGCGGTGATATGACCGTCCTTCTTGGCGCCGAGCTTGACTTCGATGATCGCGCCGGGCGCCGGTCCGGTGGCGCGGAACACCTCCTCGCGGCTCATCACCATCTTGACCGGCCGGCCCGATTTCTTCGACAGCATGTAGGCGAGCGGCTCGAGATAGACGATTGTCTTGCCGCCGAACCCGCCGCCGATCTCGGCCGGGATCGCCCGGATATTGGCGATGTCGGCGCCAACGATGCGCGAGGTGTAGGCGCGCACCATGAACTGGCCCTGGCTCGAACTGAAGATCGTGCATTGCCCATCCGCCGCGACCGAAACCAGGCACGCATGCGGCTCGATGTAGCCCTGGTGCACCGGCTTTGTCGTGTAGCGCCGCTCGATGACGATGTCGGCCTCGCGGAACCCGGCCTCGACGTCGCCCTTGGCGAAGCGCACCACCTTCGAGACGTTTGACGGCTTGGTCGGCTTCGGCTCGATGCCCGCGGTGAAGATGTCGTCGTGCAGGAGCGGCGCGCCGTCGGCCATCGCCGCCTCGATATCCATCACATGCGGCAGCACCTCGTACTCGACCTCGATCAAGTCGAGCGCCTGTTCGGCGACGGCTTGCGAGGTCGCCGCGACCGCCGCCACCGCATGGCCCTCGTAGAGCGCCTTGCCCCTGGCGATGACGTTGCGCGACAGGTCGCGCAGATTGGCCGGCGCCGCGCCGATTTGGGCGCGCTCAGGCGTCACGACCGGGAAGTCGGCGCCGCTGATCACCGCCTTGACGCCGGGTAGCGCCAGCGCCTTGTCGGCCTTGATGCCAAGGATGCGGGCATGGGCATGCGGGCTGCGCTTGATGCGGCCCCACAGCATGCCCGGCATCACCATGTCGGCGCCGAAATTGGCCCGGCCGGTGACCTTGTCGACGCCGTCCGGGCGGATCGGCCGGGTGCCGACGACCTTGAGGCTCGCCTTGTCGAGATAGCTCATTCGCCAGCTCCTCTGTGCGTCATTCCCGCGACATTACCCGGCTAACGCTAAGTCCCTTGCCCGGGCTTGACCTGGGCATCCACGTCTTATTTGCGACGGCCCAAGACGTGGGTGGCCGGGACAAGCCCGGCCACGGGGTAAGCTTTTGTCTACACCGCCCCCGCCTCCCCGCGCATTTCGGCGGCGGCGTCGAGCACGGCGCGGATGATCTTGTCATAACCGGTGCACCGGCACAGATTGCCGGCCAGCCAATAGCGCGTCTCTTCCTCGGTCGGGTTGAGGTTCTCGTCGAGCAGCGCCTTCGCCGCGACGATGAACCCCGGGGTGCAGAAGCCGCATTGCAGCGCGGCGTGCTCAAGGAACTTCTGCTGCACCGGATGCAGCTTGTCGCCCTGGGCGATGCCTTCGACCGTGGTGACCTTGCGGCCCTCGGCTTCGACCCCGAGCATCAGGCAGGAGCACACCAGCCGGTCATCGACGATGACGCTGCACGCGCCGCAATCGCCCGAGCCGCAGCCTTCCTTGCTGCCGGTCAGATGCAACTCGTCGCGCAATACGTCGAGCAGGGTCTGCTGCGCCTCGCACAGAAACTCCATCGGCTCGCCGTTGATCGTGGTGGTTACGTGATGCTTGCTCATTAAATCGCTCCCGGTATCGAGTCGGAGCGCGCCGCGGCGCGCTCGAAGGCGATGGCGGCGGTCCGGCGCGCGAGGACGCCGGCGATTTTGGTGCGATACTCGATCGTGCCGCGCTTATCGGTGATCGGGCGGCAAGCGGCCTGCGCCGCGGAATCGAGCCGCGCCAACGTCGTATCGTCGAGCTTGTGGCCAACCAGGGCCTCCGCCGCGCCGCGGACAATCACCGCGGTCGGCGCGACCGCGCCGAGCACGACGCACGCATCGGTGCAGACGCCGTTATCATCCAGCGTCACATTGACGGCGCAGCCGACCACGGCGATGTCCATCTCGGTGCGCGGGATGAAGCGCAGATAGGCATCGGATTGGCGCCGCTTCGGTCTCGGCAGCCGGAATTCGACGACGAACTCGCCCTTGGCGAGCGAGGTCTGCCCTGGCCCGGTGACGATTTGCTCGACCGGCACCTCGCGGCGGCCGCCTGGGCCGGCGACGATGCAGGTCGCTTGCGCCGCGATCAATGCCGGAACGCTGTCGGCGGCCGGCGAGGCGTTGCACAGATTGCCGGCGAGCGAGGCCCGCCCCTGGATCTGCGTCGAGCCGATCAAGTCGGCGCCCTCGACGATGCCGGGAAAGGCGCGTTCAAGCTCGGCGTGCGCACTCAGCATCGCGCCCGGCGTCGCCGCGCCGATCGCGAAATAGTCGGCCTCCTCGCGGATCCCGATCATCCCCGGTATGCGCTTCATGTCGACAATCAGATCGGGCTTCAGCCGCCCGCTTTTCAATTGCACCAGCAGATCGGTCCCGCCGGACAGGACCTTCGCCAAACCGGCGGCGCTGGCCAAAGCCTTGACGGCTTCATCGACCGTCGCCGGCGCCGTATAGCTGACCCTCGGCATGTTCGCTCCTGAAAATGAACGGCTGCACCCGGCCGTCGGGGGCGACGGAGTTTGGGCGCTGCACCATCCTGGCTTACACTACCAGCCCCGCCGAGGTGAAGTGCTAATCTCGGGGGGCCGCGCCGCGCGGGGGCAGATCCCCGCCGATTGCGGCGTTTTCCGCGACCGGGCTCCGCGGTCGGGCTCCGCGACCGGGCTCCGCGGTCGGGCGCGCGAGCACGATGTGCTAAACCTCGCCGGTACAGCAATGCACACCACATGATCACGATCACCGACACGCTCGTCCTCGACGAAGCGGAAATCAGCGAAAGCTTCATCCGCGCGTCCGGCCCCGGCGGGCAGAATGTCAACAAGGTGGCGAGCGCGGTGCAGCTTCGCTTCGACGTGCGCCATTCCCGCTCGCTGCCGCAGCCGGTGCGCGAGCGGCTGGAGCGCCTCGCCGGCAATCGGGTCTCGCAGGATGGTGTGCTGGTGATCACCGCCCGGCGCTTTCGCTCGCAGGAGCGCAACCGGGCGGACGCGCTCGATCGCCTTGTCGCCCTGATCGGTCGCGCCGCGACCCCGCCGCGCCGGCGGCGGCCGACGCGGCCGAGCGCCGCCTCGCGCGAACGGCGCCTCGCCGACAAGGTGCAACGCGCCCGGCTCAAGCAGCAGCGCGCGATCATCCCGCAGTGCTGAACCTCGCGGAGAGTTCGTGAGCGCTTGGACTGCGGGCCTCCCGGCCCGCATGCCCCCACCCTTCCCTCCCCCGCATGCGGGGGAGGGTTTTATCCAGTCGCTGGCCTACTCCCTCCCCCGCAAGCGGGGGAGGGTTGGGGTGGGGGTCGGCACCGAGCCAGGCTCACCCGCCGCCGAAATCGGCAACGCTCAGGTGATGCAGCGTAAATCCGTGCCGGTCGGCGAGGATCTCGGCGACCCGGCGGCGATGACATTGGCGCCAATCGGCCTCGTAGCATAAGAGGCAGCTCGCGCCCTCTTGCGCGACCGCCGCCGCCTGCTGCAGCGCCAGCTCGGCCTCGGCGCCGGCGAGCTTGGCTTCGACGATCCCCCAAAAGCGCTGCCACTCGCGCCGCCTTCCGGCTTCGCGGCCCTCGGGCGGGGTGCCGAGCGCCTGCAAATGAAGGTAACCGATCCCCGCGGCCTCGACCGCGGCGGCGAGCTGATGCTTCGAAAACCCGGGCCGCCGCGAGATCGGCCGGTCGCGCACATCGATCAGGGTTGCAATACCGGAAGCGGCCAGCGTCGCGACGACATCGGCCAGCCGCGCCTTCTCGTAGCCGATCGAATAAAGAGGGTGACCCATCATTCCCGTCTCTCATTCGCAAAACATTGCGTTCATAAAAAGGGCGATATTATAGTTGGCAAACCCAGCCGTTAGTGCCTGGGAATAGGATCGTTGAACACAATAAGGGAAAACCCGTGTGTAGCTGCGTCATTGACCGCTTCCTCGACGGCCTGAGACAGACCGAGCTTCGGCTCCAGCGGCGCAATTTCCTGTAGCTCCGCGTATTCCCAACAATTTTGCCGCAGTCCCTCTAGCGCGGCCTTCTCCGCCTTCTCCGTTGAATCCTCGCGGACAAGCACAATCAGAGCGTGGCGGTCTCCGATGATTTTGGTGCTGCCATTGCCCGCTGTCGCGATGAGCCTCAGCACGTACATCTGGTCGCTGCCAGTCAATGCCTAGCCCTTTTCTCTGTCCAATAATATCGCCTAAAAAATCGCGTTCCCGGCGAAAGCCGGGACCCACTGTGCAGCCAACTCGCAAGTGGACAAGTGGATCCCGGCTTTCGCCGGGAATGCGGTTTATTAAGATGTGTACCTTGCTGTTATGATGACGTGTCAGCCCACCCGGTAGCGCTCGACCGCGCCGCGGTCGAGTTCGATGCCGAGGCCGGGCCGTTCCGGCAGCTTAACGGTGCCGTCGCTTTCGAGGCGCAGCTTTTCCTTCAGCAGTTCGTCGCGGATCGCGTTCGGGTTCTGGTCCCATTCGAGCATGAGCCCGTTCGGGATCGCCGCGGCGAAGTGCAAGGAGGCGGCCAGCAGCACCGCGCTGGCGAAGGCGTGCGGCGCGACCATGCGGTGGTGCGCCTGAGCGTAGGCGGCGATGCGGCGGCACTCGGAAAACCCGCCCGACCAGGCAAGATCGGGCTGCACGATGTCGACCGCGCCGCGGCCGATCAGCTCGCGGAAGCCATAGAGGCCGATTTCGGTCTCATAGCCGGCTATCGGGGTGGCGAGCGCCGCAGCGACCGCGGCGCTCCCTTCGATGTCGTCGGTCGCGACCGGCTCCTCGATCCAGTAGAGCTTATAGGCCTCCATCGCCCTTCCCATCTCGATCGCGATGGCCGGGCTCCAGGCGCAATTGACATCGACCATCAGCTTCAATTGCGGCCCCAATGCCTGGCGCACCGCGGCGACCCGCGCCAGATCCTCGCCCGGCTCGACCTCGCAGAATTCGGCATTGCCGATCAGCTGGCGCAGATGGGTCTGGGTCGACGGGTTGCGCCCCACTTTCATCTTCATGCCCTTGAAGCCGCGGGCGCGGTAATCTTCCGCTTCGCCGGCGAGGTCGGATGCGGATTTGCCCTCCTGGTAGAAACCGCCGCTGGCATAGGCCTCGACCCGGTCGCGGCAGGCGCCGAGGAGCTTGTACACCGGCATTTTCGCGACCTTGCCGGCGATGTCCCACAGCGCGATGTCGATCCCGCTGATCGCGTTCATGACGACGCCGCGCCGCCCGTATTGCCGGGTGCGCGCGAACATCTTCTGCCACAGCCCCTCGATCATCAGCGGGTCCTCGCCGATCAGCAGCGGCGCCAGATCCTTGTCGATGACCGTGGCGGTCGCGCCGCCGCCGAGCCCGGATTCACCGATGCCGACGATGCCATTGTCGGTTTCGACCTCGACCAAGAGCCCACCGCGGCGCGCCTGCACTCCGGCGGCGCTGGCATAGGGCGGGTCGACCTTGCAGGACAGCGCGATCGTGCGGATGGCGGCGATTTTCATCGGGGTCTCCCTATGGGCTGCAAATCCATCTTGCGTCCTTCGAGACGGCGCTTCGCGCCTCCTCAGGATGAGGATAAATATTTGATAGAATTAGGAAAAAACCTCATCCTGAGGAGCCCGCGCAGCGGGCGTCTCGAAGGACGCACCGTGCTGGTCCCGGCTGCCGTCCTCAATCCCCAATGACGGCGAGGAGATCGCATTGGATCTGCATCGGCGGGGTGAAATCGCCGCTGGCGACGGTGTGGCGCGCCGGGCGCGAATCCGGGTCGGGAAACATCTCGACCCAATATTTGTTGAGGGTCGGCCGCAGCGCGCGGTCGGTGATCCACACGGTCATCTTGACGATGTCGTCGGGCGTGCCGCCGGCGGTGGTGATGACGCGGCGCACATTGTCAAACATCTGCCGGCATTGCTGGTCGAGATCTTCCGGCACCTTGCCGGTCGCCGGGTCGGTGCCGGAAATCGCGCCCGAGACGACGAACGGCCCGCGCCGGCTGGCGCTCGGGATCGGATTGACGTGGCTGGCGCCGGGAACATTGATGCTGCGTCTTTTCTCCACGATCGGCCTCCTGCGCTGGACTTTTACGGCTTGCGGCGATGATAGGGAGCACGCAGGGCGCGTGCAACGTGAGCGCATATATGATGGTCTGCAAGTCAGACTGGGGAGCAGGCGATGAGCGAACAAGCGGCACACGACGACAATCTGGCGCGGCTCTGGGAAGAGCACATGCGGCACGAGTTCGAATCCAAGAGCACCGAGAACACGATCGCCACGATGGTCGAGGATGCCTACGTCAACCACATCCCGGTGCTGACCGGCGGCGTCGGCCGGGCCGACCTGCGGGAGTTCTACGCGACCCATTTCATTCCGAAGATGCCGCCCGACATGGCGATGACCCCGATCTCGCGCACGATCGGCAGCGACCAGCTGGTCGACGAGATGGTCATCAACTTTACCCACACCGTCGAGATCGACTGGATGCTGCCGGGCATTGCGCCGACCGGGCGGCGGGTCGAGGTGCCGCTGGTGGTCATCGTCCATTTCCGCGACGGCAAGCTGGCCCACGAACACATCTACTGGGACCAGGCCTCGGTGCTGGTCCAGCTCGGCTTGATCGACCCGGACACGCTGCCGGTCGCCGGCGTCGAGAGCGCGAAGAAGGCGCTCGACCCATCGCTGCCATCCAACGCGCTGATCCGCCGTGCCGGGTGACGGATCGAGCAACACCAACGACTGGACCTGGCCCAATCCCTGTTTGTCAGGCGCTCTCTAACCCAGCGGGATGCGCTCGATATCGGTTCGCGCGAAATCGTTGCCCGTAAACAGCAACGCCGCCCGCCGGCTCTTTGCAAGGGCATAGGCGAAGCAGTCGCCGTAATTCAATCCGGCCGGGTGTTGCCCCTTGCCGAAGCGCCGCCATGCCAATCGCGCTATCTCGGCCTGATCCTGATCGACCGCGACAACCTCGATGCCAGCGCGGTAGAGTAGCAGGTCAAGCTCGCGCCCGCCGGCCTCGCCCTTGCGGCTCTCGATCACAATCGCAGCTTCCAACAAATTCGCCGCGGATAGAAGGCACGGCGAGCCGCGCTCGATGGCCTGAGCCATCGCCGCCGCATTCTCCTCATGCAACAGCACCGCAAGGAGCGCAGAGGTGTCGACGACGATCAGGACGGCAGCCCCTGTTCGTCGTAACCGAGAATCTCGTCGGCAGTCCGCCGGTCGAGATCGGGCAGCGCAGCGCAACGCTTGCCGATTTCCAGTATTTCTTCGGCAAGGCTGCGCCCGGCATGCTCATGCCGAACGCGCTGCAATCGCTCTTCAGCGGCTCTGCGCACGGCGGTCGTCACCGTTTCGCGGGTGGCCGCAGCAAGCTCGCGAACGGATCTCTCCGTCGCGGGATCCTTGATGTTGAGGGACATGGACATACCGGCAGAAAATATCAGCCTATAAAGATAGCGGATGACCCCCGCTCAGCGCAAGTGGGATACGACCACTCCGCCACTCCACCCATCCACCTGCCGCTCATTCGATCGTGATCGCTCCGGTCATCCCGACCCAATCGTGATCGGAGCAGATCAGCCGGTAATGGCCGGCTTTTTTCGCCACGAAGGTCAGATCCTTTGCTTCGCCCGGATGGACCAGGATCTCGGTCTTGTCGGCGTTCAGCACCGCGGGATCGCCCAGCTCGACCGCGTTGAAGAACGCTGGCGCGTGGAACTCGTGCAATTCCTTGCCGCGGTTTTCGAGATGCAGGCGATAGGCAACGCCGCGCTTGAAGGTGAGCCTGGCGGGCGAGAAGCCATACTCGGAGGCGACCACCGTCACCGGCTGCGCCTGCGACCAGTCCGCCGCGGTGACGGCGGGCGCGGCCCAGGCGATCGCCAGGAACATCGCGCCCGGCAGGATCAGATGCCCGACTGGCAGATGCCCGACCGAGACCGACTTCATCATCCTCAGACTCGGCGACATCGATGCCCGACATGTCGTCAAAAGACAGCCCTGACCCCGGCGAGGATCGCCGGCGGCGAGGCTGAGCGAGCGCGGGTTGCTGAGCCCAAGAAAACCGACCTGCCCGGGCGCGAAAGACGTGCCGAAGGTATCATATTTCCGATCGAACACGAGATCGGCGCCGACATGCCAGCGCGGCGTGACGGCGTGGTTTGGAATGGCCGCTCAGAAAATTATGCGTATCCCACCATAGATCGATAAAGGCTGGCCCAGCACTTCGGTGCGGGGGTCGGTCAAGGCGATCGGCAATCCGGCATTCGCGGCCCCCTGCGGCTCGAAATAGGTTCCGAACAGCGCGTATCGCTTGTCGAACAGATTGTTCACGAGCCCAAAAATCTGCACCTCCTCGGTGATCTGATAGGAGGCGTGCAGGTTGACCTGCCAATAACCGGGCAGCTTTTTGTTCTGATTGGCATCGTCGCCCACGAAATACCGGCTCCCCACGACGACGGTGTCCACACCGAGCTTCCACTGCGGCGCGGGCATGAAGTCGATCCCTAATTTTGCCTGGTTCTGCGGGATGCCGGGAATCCGCTTCCCCGGCACGACGTGGACGTTGCCGTCGGCGTCTGCCATCGGATTATTCGGAGAGGGCAGGTCGCCGGTAAACCGATACGTCGCGTCGACCAGGCTGTAGCCGGCATAGGCGAGCCATTGGCTGGACCGATACTGGACGCTTGCTTCGAGCCCCTGGCGGCGCGTGCCCGAAACGTTCTGAAAAAAGCCTCGGCCCTGGATGACGCTGGCGAGGGTTACGATGTCGTTGGTGATGTCGGTGCGGAACAGTCCGGCTTTCCATTCGAGCTTGCCGCCGTTGACCGGCATCGTGTCACGCAGCCCGACCTCGTAGGTCTCGGCGACCGCCTGCTTCAGCGGAGGATCGGAGACCAGGGTGTTTTCCAGGAGGCATGGCCTGGTCGGATTGGAACAGGCCAATTCCAGCGGCGTCGGCGTTCGGTTCGATTGCGAATAACCGCCATAGGCCGTCAGACCCGGGATGATCTTGTAGGTCAGGCCGGAAACCGGGTTGAGACGAATGTACGTCTGCCTGCTGTTGAGATCGGGGCTGGTACCGAGCTGATCGCTGATGGCGATGTTGGCGACGTTCAGCCGCGCCCCGGCGGTCAGCGAGAGGCGCTTGTCAACGTCGAATGTGTCAACGGCGTAGAGGCCATAGTAAGTGTTTCGCGAATCGGCATTGATCGGGCCGTAGCCGAAACCGCCGAGCGTGTGGATGATCGCGCCGTTGCCCGGAATGGCGGGATTGATCGTCACGGTGAGATCGGGATCGATGAATCCGAGCGTGCTGTCCGCGGTGAAAATGCTGTTGCTGTGATCGATGCTGCCGCCGACCACGAAATGATTGCCGTGGTCGAGTAGATTTTCGGTGCTGGTGGCCTGGAGCGACGCGCCGAGCGTGGTTGCCTTGTTTGCGGTGCGGTCGATGGTCCCGTACGGGGTCGGGTTGCAGGTATTGCCGCTTCCCGGCGGACAGGGTATCGGGTTGTTGTTCCGATCGAGAATGGCGAACTGATCACGAAACGCGGGGGTCACCGGGCTCGGTCGGGGAAAGCCGTCATCCTCCAGGCACAAATGACCACGGAATTGCGGACTTGCGCTGTCACTGCAGCGCTCAATCTCCGCGCCATTGCCGTCGACGTGTTTTTGCCGGAAACCCCTGATGTAGACATTGCCCTGCAGCGACCAATTGTCCCTCAGCGCGTAATTGCCGTTCAACGCGAGCAGGCCCATGTCGTTTTGCGTCGTCTGCGGCGTCGTGAAGATCGCCCGGCGGTCCCGGTCGAGCAGCTGCACGGGGGTCGCGGCGGCCACCCCCAACGAGGTCGAGGCACCAGAGGCGATCAGGTGAAGCTCGGCGCGGTCGCTTCTCCAGCCGAGATCGGCGTAGAGGCGCGCAATGCTGGCCGGCGATTTGAAGCGCCAACCGTCTTGATGTTGGCCCTGTGCGGCAACGTAGACCGAATAGTCGCCGATCTGGACGCCGTATTGCGCGGCCCCGGTGAAGTTACCAGAGGACCCGCCCTGCAGCTCGGACGCGGACCCCTTGTAGGTAAAGCCATTCTTCATTTGCAAATTGACCGCCCCACCGAGCGCATTGAGTCCGAATACCGGATTGTTGGTCGACAAATCGGCGCGATCGATGGCGTTGGTCGGAATGAGATCCCAGTTGATCGTGTCGCCGAACGCCTCGTTGAGGCGGATCCCGCTCATGTATACCGCGATGCCCTGCGGGGTGCCCTGGAGGGGCGATGCCGCAAAACCGCGATAGCTGAGCTCCGGCGCGGCGCCGCTGCCGCTGGGATCGGACAGCGAGACGCCGGGAGTGCGCTGGAACAACGTCTCCGTGACGTTCGGTGACCCGGTGCGCGTGAAGTCGTCGGAGGTCAGTGTCTGGACGGTGCCCGGCACCTTGTCGCGGTCGATTCCGGCGCCGGGCAGCGGCGCCGTCGCGACCACCTCGACGGGAGGCAAGGTCACCATCGGCGGCGCTGCGGCATCCGGGCCGGCCGGCGAAATCTGCGCTGCCGCGGCGGTGGGCAACAGGACTGCGGCAGCGAGCGTTACGACGCGACCGAGCCGGCGAAACCGCCCGGTCTGGGCAGGCGACGCGCCGGGATGCATGGCGGGGAGGATGGCGGTCGCGGCGCCGGCCCATCGCCGCGTCTGGGACCGGGTGCTCATCATTGGCCCGGTCGGTCGCGGCGGCGCCCATTCAAGCGCTCGGCGATAGAGCGGCGGCATAGCCTCAGCAGATGAGATCGGGTGACAGCTTTTGCCCGTCCTTGCTGAAAATTAGGCGCCTGCCGCGAGCCCGTCAATGCGCCCCCCGCGCGGTTCGCGACGCGCGGCGCGCCCGCTATGGCGGAGCTTCGCGCGGTGGCTCTTCGAGCGGGCGGAACTCCGGTCGGAACCAGCGCTCGGCGATCAGGGTGGGCACCACCGCGCTGAGGATCACCGCGGTGACGAGAACCGTGTACTGGTCCTGGTCGATGATGTGGTTGGTCAGTCCGAACAGCGCCGAGATGCTGCCGAAGGTGAGGCCGGTGCACATCAACAGCGTCGTATACATGCCCTCGCGCTTCTCGTACCGGAAGGCTTTGGTCAGCGGCAGGATGCCGACGAATTTGGTCAGCATCTTCATGGCGAGAAAGGCGCCGATCAGGCCGGCCGAAAGCACCACCGTCTTCGCCTCGACCAAGGAGCCCGCCTTGAGGAAATAGAACGGCGTCATGCCGGCGAAGGCGATCACGCGCATGCGGTGCGCCAGCACATGATATTTGACAAAGGTCGGCGCCAGCACCATGCCGATCAGATAGGCCGGCAGCACCGCCTCGCTCTTGGCGATCGTGGCGAGCCCGCCGATGCCGAGCAGAAACAGGAAAATCAGCTTGATCTCGGGCTCGCTGACCCGGGGGCCGATCTTTGCGAAGAACCACGGCACGAGCCACGGCAGGATCGCCAGGACAGCCACCGTCGCCAAAGCGAACAGCAGCAGCCACCAGTTGTAGTTGGCGAAGACCAGGCCGAGCGCGAGCACGGTGCCCAGATCGTTGACGAAGCACGCGCCGAGAATGATCTTGCCGATCTCGGTCTTGTTGAAGCCGGTTTCGATCATCACCGCGTAGACGACGGCCACCGAGGTGGTGGACAGCGCAATCCCGGCAATCTGCGCCTGCGGCCACGGCCAGGCGTAAACGAAATGGGCGAAGAACAAGATTCCGAGATAGGGCGCGAAAAACCCCATCGCGCCGATGCACATCGTCGACCAGAAATTGCGCCGGATGACCGCGGCATCGATTTCGACGCCGGCGAGAAAGGTCAGGAGGATCGCGCCGAACCCGGCAAGCCAGTTGATCCAGTCGGTCAGCTGAAGATGGATCAGGTTGCCGGCGATGGCGCCGACGATGATCTCGGTCAGCGCCACCGAGACCGTCAACCAGACCGACAGGAGCGAGGCGGCCAGCGCCAGGCCGATCCACAGCGCGGCAATCAGCCAGACATTCTCCACCCAGACCTCTTCAGCGATCGCATCGGACGGTATCGGGCGGTCACGATCGGCGGCACCGTGCCGTGCCCGTCGTGCAGCAAGCGCGCCCCGCCGCGCTGTCGGATCAGCCCATAATTAATTGAAAGGAATGGTGCCCAGGGGCGGAATCGAACCACCGACACACGGATTTTCAGTCCGTTGCTCTACCAGCTGAGCTACCTGGGCATCTCAATGACTTAACGGTCGTCACAGGCTAGGCGTTGCACCGTTTTTGCACTCCCTCGTCGGCGCCTAATCTAGTCGGAGAGCCCGGCAAACGCAACTCTAGCGGCGCGGGTTTGCGATCTCAAGCCAAGCGATTTGTCATCGTCAAATGCGGTGCCTGCGGGCATGATCTGCTCACAGGACGCCCGAATCTCACAAAATCTCGTTTGGCAGCCCCTTACGAGTCGGGATCGGCTGCCGCTGGTATGCCACACAAAGTACGAGCGACCCGATAGACGCTCGCGTGAGAACCGGCAACGGCGCTTGGAATTTTAACCCCTCAGCTCGTCCGGCTCGCAGCCGAGGCCGATCCTCAAGGCCAATTGGCTTGAAATAGACGTGGTACCAGCGTGATGGTATAATCGCAATTGTCGGCAAGGTAAGGACGTGCCCGGATGTTGTTTGCACCGCTGATTTGTTTTTGCCGAGGTTGACTCTTGACCTGGAAAGCCAGCCTCGCCGCCGCGGCAAACGGCATCTTACGTCGGTTTGACATCCAATTGGTGCGCGGCGTCGATATCTGGCGACCGTTGAGCCAAATGGGCAAACAACCGGCGCCCGAAGGGCCTACCGAGCCGTTCTCCGCGCCGTTCCTGACGGGGTTTCACGGCAGCAGGATCACCTCATTGCAGGAGCCCGCCGACTTCGCAGTCGTCATGCCGACGATGTTGCGCCCGACGATCGCCGACGCGATCCAGTCGATCTTTGATCAGCGGTTTGACGGCAGCGTGCAAATACTGGTCGGCATCGATGCATCGACAGGTGACGCGACGCGCGTCGAACAGATCTGCCGTTCCGTGCCCGACCGCCACTCCGTCCTGCTGTTCTACCCCGGCTACTCGACATCGCGCCGGCACGGCGGGGTGGACGCGTCATGGATCGGCGGATCGCTGCGGACGATGCTCAGCTATCTCGCCAACAGCCGCTATATCGCCTACCTCGATGACGACAACTGGTGGTCGGATGATCACCTGTCCACCACGCATGCGGCGCTGTCGGCCGGGGCAGAGTGGGCCTACGCGCTGCGCTGGTTCGTCCATCCCGGCTCGCGGCAGCCGATATGCCGGGACGAGTGGGAATCGGTTGGCCCCGGCGTCGGGCATTTCAGCGACATGGGCGGCTGGGTCGATCCGAACTGCCTGGCGATCGACAAGATCGCCTGCGAGGCCGTGCTGCGCTGGTGGTCGATCCCGCTGCGCAACAGCTCCAAGGCGATGGACGCGGACCGCACCGTGTTCCGCATCCTCAGAACCGAATTCCGCGGCGCGCCGACGGGGCGGCACAGCGTCTTTTACGAGATCAGCGAAACGGACAATTTCCTGCACCCGCATCGCCTGAGGTGGATCGGCGAGCAGCGATACCGTTCGTGCGCCTGATCAGGCCGGTCTTGCTCTCAATGCCGGCAATGCTGGCGCGAAGCGGGTAGGCGTTCTGCGGCAGTCGCCAACGCTAGTACACCCAGCGCAAGGCAAGAGGCAACGCGCGCGCGTAGACTATCAAGAACCGGGCGAAAAGCCATGTCCGTTGCGCCCAGGGCAAATGGGCTGCCTCGTCCCGTCTTTGCGGCAGGCAAAACGCGCGGAGAAATTCCCGGTTGCGCCGCGGCATCTTATCGCCCGCAACACGCAGCAGCACACCCGCCTGAGACTGAACGGTCAGCATGGCCCTCCCCAGCCTCACCCTGAGCTTCCTGGGCTGCTGCAGAATGTAGCGGGCGTTCCAGAGAGTGCTTCGTCCCTGCCGCGCGCCCGCGCCAACCACATTCCGGTCATGCAGTCGATAAAGAATTGTCGGTTCGGCCATGGTCCGCAAGACGCCACAACTCGCGGCGATCAGCGCCAGCCACCAATCATGGAAGGCAATCCCGTCCGGGATCGGCCGCGCCGCCTCCAAGAGTGCTCGATTGCCCATCAGCGCGCAACCGAGCACGATGTTGTTGATTATCAAATGGTCAAGGCGTTGGCCATTACGCAAATTTACTTGTCGGTATTGGAACAGTGATGGAAAAAGTTCCTGTAAATCTTCACCTACGACTCGCAAGTCAGAGTGTACCATGATGGGCATTGTCTTGCCGAATTGGTTTTCCAGCTCCCGGACCTCATCGAGCATGAGTTCAACCTTGTTCGGTAACCAGACATCGTCCTGATCGCAGAAGGCGAAATAAGGGGCGTCGCAGATCTCCATCAGACGTGAGAAGTTTCCTGCCAGGCGAAGGTTGCCGCGGTCGTCGGACACAATTCTGATTTTGTCGGGCTGTGCGGTTGCCCATCGGGCGAGGATTTCCGGGGTCCGATCGCTGGAATTGTCGTCCCGAACAATAACGACGAAATCGCGGTAGGTCTGGGCAAGGAGCGAGCGGATCTGCTCGTCCACGTATCGCTCGCCATTATAGGTGGCGAGCAAAATGGCGACGCGCCCGCTACTTTCCATCCTGCTACGCCTTTAGTGCAAAATCACCTTGAATCGGAGGATCACATAGACTGAGGCCGCACGGCGGGCCCATCGGGCCTAGGCTTTTGTGGGTGTCGCCTGGAATGCGAACTGTAGGTGCCGGATGTCCGAGAAGTATCCGAACGTCACGGCCACTAGGCCGTATGCCACAATCATATATGCCCATGTCCGTGCCGAGTTTGAGAAGCGAAATGCAGTGTTGATGCCTGTGACCTGCAAGACTTTGAACCCGTGCCGCTCTAACGTTTTATAAAGACTCTTTTGGGTGAAGAACGCTAAGTGGGTTCTGTCGAGAATGCCACTGTCGGTATAGTGCCAATCCTTCTCTAATAGGTATTCGAACATATTATTATAGAATCGAACATTCGGGATTGACCCAATTATCATGCCGCCTGGCGCTATGTAGTTTCCGATGCGGGAAAAGAATCGCGAAGGGTCCGGCATGTGCTCGATTACATCATTGCAGATTACAAGATCAAAATAGCTGATCGGCAATTTAGGCTCCGCCTCGTCGAAGGTTGCCTGAAACACCCGGCTCAGACGGCCCTTCGCGACCTCGGCCGCAGGCGATGGCTCGATCCCCCAGCTTTCCTCAACCCCGGTCAGCGCGCCGATGAAGCGGCCTTCACCACATCCGATTTCCAGCACACGCATGCGCCGGGCAGGCACGAAGGGGAGCATTTCTTGCCGTTCCAGGTTGAAATAATTCTGATCCAACACCGTCCCCATGTTTTTATCAACAAAGCCGTCTGCTCAACGCCGATATTGGAAGAAATGCCAGTGAAGCGATTTATGGAAAGTACCGTTACAAGTCAAGACTGGCTTTGGCGATCGAGCGGCCTCGGATTCTGTGTCGCACTCAGCCCCGCGAGCGCATAAACGCGCGTTTCGGTCAGGGACAGCATCCAGCCATCGACGGTTACAATCCTGCCGTCGCGAAAGTCATCGCGGCTGCGCTCGCTGACGGAACGCCGCAGCGCAATTGCCGAATTGCAATCCCTGCCGGCTGATGACAGGTCGGCGAGGATCAGCCGCGCCAGATCCTCCGGCGACGCCTCATTCGCCGGCAAAGCTTGCAGGCACGCCCGGCCGATCGTCCCCGGACAGCGCAAATCCGAGGACAACGCGGCGAGAGCGCCATACAAGGACATCGAACGAGCGCGATCGCCGCAGGCGGCCAGGGACGATGCGCGCCCGCCGAGCCAGGTCGCGCCGGTACCGATGGCGGCCGTGATCAGGTTGCGTCGCGACAGCATGGCCTGGAGCATCAACCGAGCTGCTTCTTGAGATGATCGGCCAGGCGCAGCGCCAGGGCAACGATTGTCAAGGTGGAATTGTTCGCACTGCCGCTCGGGAACACCGAACTGCCGGCGACGTAAAGGTTTGCCAGAGTGTGCACCCGGCAATTCTCGTCGACGACGCCCAGCGCCGGGTCAGGGTGCATGCGCGTGGTGCCCAAATGGTGCTGGTCGCCGTAAAAATCGTCCGGCCAGGCATCATCGTCGCTCAATGAGGAGCGCAGTCGGCCAACCCCTGCCCGTCCGATCTCCGTCCCGAGAAGGCGAAGGGTCGCGGCGGCTTTGCGTTTGTCTTCGGCCGTGGGTTGCCAGTCAACGACGACCTCCCGCATGCCGAGACGATCGCGTTCCGATCCGAGCAGCACCCGGCTTTGCGGGTTCGGCTGCTGCTCTGAGGCGCAGGCCAATTCCAGCGCCTCGATCGGTATCCCGTCGCCAAAGAGCGCCTTGCGCACCGCGAAACTCGTGACCCCGTCGAGATTGCCGATGATCTCGGAGAGGTCCGCCATCAAGCTTCCACCCGAGCCCCCGCCGCCCAACAGTCGCTTCAGCGCCTGGACTGCCGTAACGACCGGGCGAAACCGGTAGGTCCAGAAGATCTGGATGCTCGCAAGCTGCAAGCGGCGCATGCTTGCCGCGGACAAGCCCACCACCGATACAAACCGATGCTTGCCGCCGGGTCCGGCATAGTCCTCTCCGTCCCGGCCCCTATAAAACCCAAGATCGAGATAGGGATCGGCGGGGACGATAAGCCCTCCCGAGTAGGCGAGATGCACCATGAAGAAACGCCCGACGAGATCGTGCGCATTGCCCAGGCCGTTGCCGCCTTCTGTGCCGGAGGCCAACAATAGTCGAGCGTTCTCGATCCCGCCCGCGGCCAAGATATAGATGCGGGCGCGAACGGAGAAATGGTTTCCGGACAGAGTCTTGACAGATAATTCCTTGACCTCGGCGTCGGTTTCGCCGCCGTCAAGATGGAACGCGTTGGCGTGGAGATACACGGTGACGCGCGGCGCGCGGCGAAGTTCTTCGGCATAGACCGGCCCGAAATGGACCGGGCTCTCCTGCAAAATCTTACACTCGAAGTGAGGACCGGAGAACGGCGGTGTGATCGTCCTTGCGGCAACGCCCCAGCTTGACGGCCGATAATCGTAAGGCCCGAGTTTGCAGACTTCCTGGGCCCGCCGGTACCACGGATCGAGGTGCGATTTGGGGAAAGGCCAACCGTGGTAGGGCAGATCGTCGCGCGCCGCGAAATCGATCGCATCATAGGGAAGACACCAGCCGCCCCAATGGTTCGTCGTTCCCCCAAAAAAACGCAACCGACACGCCATCAAGTCGAGAAACGGGCGACCGATGCTCTGGCCCTGATAGAGTTCCTGGGTTTCCGGCTCATAGTCCATGCCGCCGCTTTCGAGGAGCGCCACCCGAAAACGCGCATCGCTGAATCCGCGCGCGAGCGTGATGCCGGCGGCGCCGGCGCCGACGATACACACCTCGGTTTCGACGACTGTTCCGGCCGGTAGAGAACGCGCGTCGACGATCATAAGCCAGCGCTCTTATGGTCGTTGATCGCCAGTGTCAAGCGCCTCACTCGTTGCCTTGCTCGCCTATAACCCCAGCTTATTATACGAGGCAGTCTCTTAATTAGGGTCCAGCTCTCGATCGCCGCGGCCAATCTTGACTTCCCGGGCGCGTCTGACCTACATTCGCCCCACTCGAACATTGCAGCGCTGAAATATAGTTAATGTCGGACGTCATCATTATTGAGCCTGGCCGACAGGCGCGCAATTACTGGCGCGATCTGTGGCGCTATCGCGAGCTGTTCTACGTGCTCGCGTGGCGCGACCTCGCGGTGCGCTACAAGCAGACGGTGATCGGCGCGGCCTGGGCATTGATCCGGCCGGTGCTGACGATGGTGGTCTTCACAATCATCTTCGGGCGGATCGCCAAATTGCCCTCCGACGGCACCGCGCCCTATGCGCTGATGGTGTTTGCCGGGATGCTGCCCTGGACGTTTTTCTCGACCGGCCTCAGCGAGGCGTCCAACAGCCTGATCGGCAACGCCAACCTGATCAGCAAGGTGTACTTCCCCAGGCTGATCGTGCCGACGGCGACGCTGGTCGTCGCATTCGCCGATTTCCTGATCACGTTTTTGATCCTCGTCGCGATGATGGCATGGTATCAGTTCGCGCCGGGCTGGCAGATCATGGTCCTGCCCGCCTTCGTTCTCCTCGCCTTCGTCGCCAGCATCGGCCCGGCCCTGTGGGTCACCGCGCTCAACGTCAAGTACCGTGATTTCCGCTATGTCATCCCCTTCATCGTGCAGTTCGGCCTCTATGTCTCGCCGGTCGGGTTCAGCTCCAGCATCGTGCCGGAGGAGTGGCGCCTCATTTATTCTCTCAACCCGATGGTCGGGGTCATCGACGGGTTTCGCTGGTGCATCCTCGGCGGGCAGAGCCAGCTCTATCTGCCGGGCTTCGCGGCGAGCCTTGCCGTTGCGGCATTCTTCCTGTGGTTCGGCATCCGCCGCTTCCGCAAGACCGAAGCGAGCTTTGCGGATCTGATCTGAGGGCGATGGCGCAAACTCCATGCCGGCACCAATCATTTCCGTCGAGAATTTGTCGAAGCGCTACCTCGTCGGCCATCGCGCCGAGCCCGGCGGATACCACAGCTATACGGCGTTGCGCGATGTCATCGGGCGCGAGCTGCGCAATGCCGGGCGCAAGGCGCTCGATGTCATGCGCGGCCGGCAGGTCGTGCAGGGCGATGCGGTCGAGGAGTTCTGGGCGCTCAAGGATGTCAGCTTCGAGGTGCAGGAGGGCGAGGTTCTCGGCATCATCGGCCGCAACGGCGCCGGCAAGAGCACCCTTCTGAAGATCCTCTCCCGCATCACCGAGCCGACCGCCGGGCGGGTCACCTTGCGCGGCCGCGTCGCCAGCCTCCTCGAGGTCGGCACCGGCTTTCACCCCGAACTCAGCGGGCGCGAGAACATCTATCTCAATGGCGCGATCCTCGGCATGAGCCGCGCCGAGATCCGCCAGAAATTCGACGAGATCGTCGCCTTCGCCGAGGTCGAGCGGTTCCTCGACACCCCGGTCAAGCGTTATTCGTCGGGCATGTATGTGCGGCTCGCCTTCGCCGTCGCCGCCCATCTCGAACCCGAGATCCTGATCGTCGACGAGGTGCTCGCTGTCGGCGACGCCGAGTTCCAAAAGAAATGCCTCGGCAAGATGAACGACGTCTCGCGCCGCGACGGCCGCACCGTGCTGGTCGTCAGCCATAACATGGGGGTCATTACCAACCTGTGCGCCAAAGCGCTGTGGCTCGACCGCGGCGCCGTCCATGAACAAGGGACACCGCAGGCCGTCGTCGGCGCTTATCTGGCCCAGTCGGCGCAGAGTGAGGAGCGGATCATCCGGCTCGGTTCCCGTCAAAGGCCGTCCTTTGTCCGCGACGACCGCCTTCGGTTCTCGGCTCTGGAGTGGCTTTCGCCGCTGCCGTTGCAGCATGGTGAGCCGGTCAGAGCCCGCCTTCACTTCGCCACCCGCGCCCCGGTATCGGGCGTGTCGACCGTCGTCGGGTTCAACAGCATCGAGGGCGCGCGCGTATTGACCTACCACATGGGGCTCCATAGCGGGGCACGTCGCGACATCGTTTCCCCGGGCGAATATTCCGTCGATCTGGCGATCGATCCTTTGCCGCTGGGGCCGGATCTCTACAATTTGGATATCGGCTTCCGTTCCGCGAATCTTCACGACCTTGACGTAATCCTTGGATGTACTCAAATAGAAGTGATTGCCGGCCCGAACACGCCCGCTCTCATCGCCCAACGATCACCGGGCGTGCGCCTCGATGCGAGCTGGTCTTGGGGGACGGTTGGCGTGGCGACTGAGCGATGCGATGATTCTCTGAAAAATGAGGAGGGGAAGGTATACCAGCATGCAGGAGACGACAGGTAGACCCTACTCGATTTGTATATCCGGTTGGTACGGCAGCGGCAATACTGGAGACGAAGCCATATTAACTCAATTTATCCGAGAAATCGTATCAGGCCCCCACGTTACATTAACCATTCTTCCTACCGACGCTCGGCGAGCCTACGCGCTTTACGCGCGGAACAACATCTCTGTCATTGAACACCCCGTTCTCATTGGAAGGGGTGGGCTGGTTAACCTGATACGCGGCCGGACTTCCCGTTTAGCGCGCGCCGTCAGGTCGGCCGATTTGTTCATCCTTGGCGGCGGCAGCTTGCTGCACGACCGTTCCAGCCTGCGAACCCTGATCCGCAACCTTGATGAAATCTGGATTGCAAAGCTATTCGGGCGTAAAGTGGCACTGTACGCGATCGGGGTCGGACCACTTAGGCGCCGTTCGGCGCGCTGGCTTGTGGCAATGACAGTCCGCAAATGTGATCTGATCGCAGTACGTGACAACGGTAGTAAGAATCTTCTCATCGCTATTGGGGTTCCCGAAAATAAAATTGAAATCGTAGCAGATCCGGCTCTGCTTCTCATTCCACAAGCTGTTGTTGCATCACGATTGCATGCATCACCCGATGATTTGCAAAAATTCAAAGATAATGCAATAGGAGTTTTTTTGATTGACGACTTGGGAATCGATTCAAGCCATAAATTAAAGATTGTTACTTTTCTGGCTAAAGCATTCGACGCTCTCCACGACCTGATCGGCGTCAGTTTCGTATTCGTTCCAATGATGAGCGAGCAAGGCGACGATGACCGGCTGATCGCGCGGGAGGTTGTGCAGCGAATGGCACATCGCGATTTTACGCACCTCATTGAGCAGACGTTAGCTCCTGATGAGATGGTCTGGCTAGCTGGCCAGTTCCGGGCCAATATTACTATGCGGTTGCACGCATTTTTGTTCTCGATGGCGATGGAGACACCAGCCATCGCAATCAGCCCTGATCCGAAGGTGACAAACGCTGCACATGACTTTGGGCTACAAGAGTACGTGATCCCGTTCGAGTCACTTTCCGATATGTCGCTCAAGGACGCGGTGCTGGGTCTCGAGGAATCACGTGATGAATATATCAAAATACTTAGGAGGTCGTTACCAGAGCGGCGACGAGCAGCACAGAAGATGTTTGACCTTATGCACGAGTTGGTAGCGGCAAGATCCCATTGTAATAAAGCTCTTGATGCAGCCGCCCGTTAGGATCCATTTACCCGTCATAATGGCAGACCATATTTACGCTGATTGCTAAACCCGCGACTTCATGCATTTCACCAAGCGTCTTAAATTATGCATGTGGAAGGGACCTATCCCACAGCCACCTCGCCGCCGCGGCGGGGTCGAGGCGGTCGCGGCCCCGGGCGATGTAACCGCCCTTGATGTGGATGCGGCCGAGCGTCGCTCGCGGCGGAAGCATTCCCCCGCTGGTTCGCTCAAGATGCGGATCGCCGGTGAGGATGAGCTTGATGCCCGCCGCGCTCGCCCCCGCTATGACTGCGTCATTGTAGCGGCTGTGCGGCAGGGCAAGCACCTCAGTGACCGCGGTACCCTCGGAAATCGCCGCAATCGCCGCTCGGGCCCGGCCTAGCTCCCCCTCGACATCGGCGATCTCGGTCAACGGCAGATGGGTGAACCCATGAATGCCGAGGGCGATGCCGGATTCGGCCAATCGCGGCAGTTCTTTCGGCTCGAGCATCATGCGTGCCTGGCATGGCGCGACCGGCAACCTCGCGAGCATTGCCGAGCGTTCCTGCTCCGCCATCCGGCCGAGCCGAACCACCAGGGCAAGGGCGCCGGCCGAATTGTTGCCCGTCATCGCCAGCCTGCCGCGGTCGGCCTGCTTGGCAAGCCAGTCATCGAGTAGCCCGGCACGGGCGGCGGCAAAAACCTCCTCCTGCCACCACGCCTTGCTCGCGGAGAGGATCGGCTCCGCCGCGGCAAAAATGACCGCGGGCAGACCGCGCTCCTTCAATAGCGGCGCCGCGTATCGAAGGTTGTCGGCCCAGCCGTCGTCAAAGGTGATCAGCAGCGCGTGATCCGGCAGCGGCCGCACACCCTCCCGAGCGCGCATCACGTCATCAAGGCTGACCACCGCGTAATGGCTGACAAAAAAACCCAGGAGCTGATCAAACAGGGGCGTGGAGAGGGTAAATTCGGGGTCGGCCTGTGCGAAATCCGGGTCGGCCGGGTCCATGACCCGATGGAGCATCACCACCGTAAGGGCGCGGCGCAGCCGTGTTCGCGCCAGGCTGAGCGCCCCGGAACGATAGGAAGCGGTGCGCAACAGCCGGCGTAGGCGCTTCATGGCGATCATCGGCTGGTGTTTGGCCGCCGGCGAGAGAGCGACGTCGACAGCATCGCGGTCCAGTCATGGACCAGCTTCTTCACACCCTGCGCGGTTGGCGATGCGACGATCAAATACCAGAGGTTTTCGCCGATCCGGTGGCGGAGCAGGATCGCCTTTGCCAGGAGGACCGCGCCACGGATGACGCCCCCGTTACGATAGAGGGTGCGGCCGACCGAGGTGTAGCGAACGCCGAGAATATGGCGGATCTCGTCTTTGGAGAGGTCGTGCCGGCGCCGCTCGATGTGCCGGCGCACCATCGGCAGGAGGTATCGGTCAGTCTGGGTCGCGTAGGTTTTCGTCGCGCTGCCGGGCATGTCGTAAATGACCGTCAGCACATCGGGCACGAATTCGACATCGCCCGCCATCGCCAGTCGGATCCACATATCCTGGTCTTCGCCGGTGCGAAGGGTCGAGTCGAACGGCCCGACCTCGCGCAACGCCGAAGCCCGCGCCACCACGCTCGGCTTGGCGATGTGAGTCTCCGCGAGCAACGCGCGCCAGAGATCTCCTTTGTCCAGCCCCGGCGGCGGCGTTCCCCAGTCGAGCGCCACGTTGCCGGATTGATCGACACAGCGGCACGCGCAGTTGACCATCGTCGCTCGGGGATTTTCGCGCAGAACCGGAACCTGCTTGGCGAGCTTCGTCGGCAGCCACTCGTCGTCGGCATCGAGGAACGCGATATATTCGCCTCTGGCAATGGCGATCGCCGGGTTCAGAACCCCGCCCGCCCCGTAATTGCGAGGCAGGCGGAGCAGCCGGATCCGCTCGTCGCGATAGGCCGCTACGATCGCCGAGGTCGCATCTTTGCTGCAATCGTCGACAACGATCACCTCGATCGGCCGGTAGGTCTGCGCCAGCGCCGAATCCAGCGCGCGCGCAACTGTCGCCGCCGCGTTATAGGCCGGAATGATGACGGTTACGAGTGGCTGCGGCTGCATTCGCAATCAACTTGACGATGTGCCTCACGCAACTCCTCGAATACGTCGTATTCGACACTCACCGCAAGAACGTAACAGGTTCGCCGGGAATGTCTACCCGCAAGCTTCTAGACAGGATGCTCATCCGTGGTCTGATTGTGGTGTCGCCAGCCCTTGCGGCTGCCAAAACCGGGGCCTCCTGATGTGGCGTAACGAAACCTTGGCGGAGCCAATCTGTTCAGCTGGCACTCGGCGCCTCAAGAGTCTGACTGGTAATTCGCGTGGTGTCATGCGCGAGCGAGGCGGCGGGCGAGGAGCTTGACGCTGGCGATCATAAGCCAAGCCAGGGTGCTTTCGATGGAACCTCGAAATCCTTTGGCAAGGCAGCGGTTTGGGGGTTGGCGCCGCTGGCATCTTTTTTCTTGCATCGATCGAGCCGTAGTTCGTTGCTGTCTCGCGGGAGCCCTCCCCGCTCTCGCGCCGGCCTGTCGTCATTTCACTAGTGTTCTTCATTCCCGCGAAAGCGGGAATCCAGAGGCCAGACTTCCACGGTTGCACTGGCCCCCCGCTTGCGCGGGGGTGACAACTATCAAGGTGAAATTCAATAATCTCACTGCGGTCTTCAGGCGCTCGCCAACCCGCTCTTCACCGTCTCGGCGACCACGCCCCGCGCGACCTCGCGCAATAGCAGCCGGTCCGCCTCCGGCGTCGGCGCCGGGGCGATGCCCGACACCACCCGGTCGTGGCTGTAGGTCGGCACCGGCGCGCCGTTCGCGAGGATGGGGTAGCCGAGCTCCGAGCCTCTGTGGACCGCGCGAATACCCTGCCGGATCATGTTGCGCATCATGATGATGCCGCGGTCGGTGGCGGCGAGATGCTCGAGCCCATGGCGCGCGACGCCGCCGTGAATGCTGACCTGGGCGTCATAATCGCCGGGAATCCGTTGGCGCTCGTCATAGGAGCGGCTGGCATCCTGGCCGAAACCGCCGCCGCGCCGCGGCTCCTTGCCCTCGGGCGCACGGTAATAGCCGATCTGCATCGTGTGCGTGTCGTCAAGCGGCACCGCCCAGGTCGTCGCCATCGGCCGGTTGATCGAGTTGCGCAATGCCATCGGGTCGGCATTCGGCGGGAACTGGTGGATGTTGGGGAGGATGAAATCGGCGACGCGCACCCACACCCGATCGCCCTGCCGCCGCGTGTCGATGTAGACCATGCCGACCGGGGTCTCCATCCAGTCCCACTCGGGCTGTTCCTTGAAATCCTCGGTGAACCCCTCGCTGCCCGGCAGCGTGTGCAGAAACGCCAGATGCGCCGGGTCCATGCTGTTTTCCTTGACCTGCAGCCAGTTGCACTCCCACACGGTCGGGGCGCGGGCGATGAGGCGGTAGCCCGGCAAGTCGTAGGTATCGAGGACCGGAAACGCCGGCTCTTTATCGGGCGGCCCCATATAGGCGAAGACCAGCCCAGCGTATTCGTGCACCGGATAGGCGCCGTGAAAGAGGCGGTCTTTGAGGGTGCTGTCGGCCGGCTCGCCCGGGGTTTCGAGGATCGTGCCGTCGCAGCCGAACAGCCAGCCGTGATAGCAGCACCTTATCCCGGTGTCGCCGATCAGCCCGAACTCGAGCGAGGTGCCGCGATGCGGGCAATGCAACTCGAGGAGGCCGATGGCGCCGGATTTGTCGCGGAACGCGACGAGGTCCTCGCCGAGGATGCGGACGTGCCGCGGCAGCTCGGCCAACTCGCTGGAAAGGATGATCGGCTGCCAGAAGCGCCGCAGATATTCGCCGCACGGCGTGCCCGGCCCGACCCGGGTCAGCTCTTCATCTTCCGCCGGCCGGTTGCGATGGTGATAGGCGCTGTAGGCGGTATTCAGAAACGGCGCTCTGTCAGCCATGTTTTATCCCCTTAACGGTGTGGCCAGCCTTGACGATCGGCAGCCTTACGGTCGCTTCAACCGCACATCCTCCAGCGGCGCCGACCACGGATAGGGATCGATCTTCA
>CAYMRQ010000018.1:1207-36456 GCA_964392845.1 uncultured Rhizobium sp. | reverse complement strand
CGTCGCGTCCTCGGACGCCCCCAACATCGAAGCGTCGATCCGCCGCGAGGGCAACAGCACCTACGTCGTCAACGCGCGCAAATGGTGGACATCGGGCGCGATGGACCCGCGCTGCAAGATCTTCATCCTGATGGGCAAGACCGACCCCGACGCGCCGCGCCACCAGCAGCAATCGATGATATTGGTGCCGCGTGACACGCCCGGCGTTACCGTGGTCCGCGCCCTCACCGTGTTCGGCTACGACGACGCGCCGCACGGTCACGCCGAGGTCGAGTTCAAGGACGTGCGCGTGCCGGTCGAAAACATCCTGCTCGGCGAGGGGCGCGGCTTCGAGATTGCCCAGGGAAGGCTTGGTCCCGGGCGAATCCATCATTGCATGCGCATGATCGGGCTGGCCGAGCGCTCACTGGAAGCGATGTGCGCCCGGGTCAAGAGCCGCGTCGCCTTCGGCCGGCCGCTGGCCGACCAGGGCGTCATCCGCGAATGGATCGCCGATTCCCGCATGGAGATCGAGCAGGCACGCCTCTTGACCCTGAAGGCGGCCCACATGATGGACACGGTCGGCAACAAGGCGGCGCAGGCCGAGATCGCGATGATCAAGGTGGTGGCGCCGAAGATGCTGCTCGCCGTCATCGACCGCGCGATCCAGGCGCATGGCGGGGCCGGCGTCAGCCAGGATTTCGGCCTCGCCTATGCCTGGGCGCGCTCGCGCGTGATGCGCATCGTCGATGGCCCCGACGAGGTCCACAAACGGGCGGTCGCGCGGGTGGAATTGCGGAAGTGACCGGATCATCTCAGTGCGTCCTTCGAGACGCGCCCTTCAGGCGCTCCTCAGGATGACGGCGGTTTGGTTATGCCGGCAATAACAGCCGTCATGCTGAGGAGGCGTGCGCAGCGCGCCGTCTCGAAGCACGCAAGATGCTGATGCAGCCATCGCTCGAAGCGGCCGAGCTGATCGACGAGCGGCCGGACGAGCGCCTCAATACCGCGCGGCTCGAACCCTATCTGCACGCCCATCTAGAGGGTACCGAGGGGCCGCTTGCGGTGCGCCAGTTCGGCGGCGGCAAGGCCAATCTGACCTATCTCCTGCGCTTTGGCGCCCCGGGAGCTGCCCGCGAATTCGTGTTGCGCCGGCCGCCGCTCGGCCCGATCCCGCCGGGCGCCCACGACATGCGCCGCGAGCACCGCGTGCTGTCGGTGCTCTACCGGCGCTACAAGCCGGCGCCGCGCAGCCTCCTCTTATGCGAGGACGACAGCGTCATCGGCGCGGTCTTCATCGTCGAGGAGCGGCGCCACGGTTTTGTGATCCGCGACGACATCCCGCCGGAATTCGCCGGCCGGCCGCAGCTCAACCGGCGCATCGGCGACGCGCTCGTCGACGCGCTCGCCGACCTCCATCTCGTGCCGCCGGCCGAAATCGGGCTCGCTGACCTCGGCCGCCCGGAGGGCTATGTGGAACGCCAGCTCGCCGGCTGGATGCGGCGCTGGCAGGCGGCGCAGGGCGGCGAGGAGGCGGAGCGCGCCGCCGCCGCGATGGCGCCGGTGCTCGACTGGCTTGGGCGGCATCTGCCGAATTCGGGCGGAGCCGCGCTGTTGCACAACGACTACCGCCTCGACAATTGCCTGCTCGACAGCGCCGACCCCGGGCATATCGCGGCGGTGCTCGATTGGGACATGTGCACCCAGGGCGATCCGCTCGCCGATCTGGGCTATGTGCTCAATTACTGGGTCGAGCCGGGCGACGACCCGGCGTGGCGCGAGATCGCCGCGATGCCGACCTGGCGCGAGGGGTTCCCCTCCCGCACGCAAGCGATCGCGCGCTATGCCGCGCGCACCGGGTTCGATGTCGCCGCGATCGGCTGGCACCAAGTTTTTGCCGCCTTCAAGCTCGCGGTCATCATCCAGCAGATCTATATCCGCTACGTCCGCGGCCAGACCCAGGACCAGCGCTTTCGCTTCTACTGGCGCCGCGTCCTGGGATTGGCCGACAAGGCGCGGAGCGTCGCCCGATTATGATGAAAAGCCCCCACCCGCCCACGCCTGCGGCGCGGGTCCCTCCCTCCCCGGCATGCGGGGGAGGGTTGGGGTGGGGGCCATTAACCTGAAGGAGCCACCATGAGCGAAATAGCAGCGCTGGTCCATGACGTGTTCGGCACCGTCGTCGATTGGCGCTCGGCCGTCACGGCCGATGGCCAGGCCCTCGGCGCGCGCAAGGGCATTACCGGCGTCGATTGGCAGCAATTCGCCGACGAATGGCGCGGCGCCTATGCCCCGTCGATGAACCGGGTGCGCACCGGTGAGCTTCCATGGACCAACCTCGATGCGCTCCACCGCATGGGGCTCGACACTCTCATCGAGAAATTCGGCATTACCGGCCTCGACGAGGCCGACAAGCAATGGTTCAACCTGACCTGGCACCGGCTGAAGCCGTGGCCGGATTCGGTGCCGGGCCTGACCCGGATCAAGACGAAATACATCATCGCGACCTTGTCGAACGGCACGGTGCGGCTGTTGACCGACATGGCGAAGCATTGCGGGCTGCCGTGGGACACGGTGCTTGGCTCGGATCTCGTCCGCCACTACAAGCCCGATGCCGAGATGTACCTGTCGGCGATCGAATTCCTCGGCTCGGGCGATCCGGGCGCGGTGATGATGGTGGCGGCGCATAACAACGACCTCGTGCGCGCCGCCTCGCACGGCATGAAGACCGCCTATATCGGCCGGCCCTACGAGCACGGGACGAAACAGGCGCGCGACTTCAAGGCCGAGCACGATTTCACCTATGTTGCCACCAGCTTCGAGGATCTGGCGCAACAACTCGGGACTTGACCAACTGTCATTGCGAGCGCAGCGAAGCAACCCGCCATGGCGCTTGAGCAATACCAGAAGAAACGCGACTTCCGGAAGACGCCGGAGCCCGCCGGCACCGGACCGCGCCGCAACAAGGGGCAAGCGGCCGCGCTCTCCTTTGTCGTGCAGAAACACGCGGCGCGCCGGCTGCATTATGATTTTCGCCTGGAACTCGGCGGCGTGCTGAAGAGTTGGGCGATACCCAGAGGGCCGAGCCTCGATCCCGGCGAGAAGCGCCTCGCCGTCCATGTCGAGGACCACCCGATCGAGTATGGCGGTTTCGAGGGCGTCATCCCAAAGGGCCAGTATGGCGGCGGCACGGTGCTGCTGTGGGACCGCGGCACCTGGATTCCGGAGGAGCCGGACCCGGAAGCCGCGTACAAGAAGGGGGCGCTCAAATTCACCCTTGAGGGCAAGAAACTGCACGGCAAATGGGCGCTGGTGCGGATGGGCGGGAAGGCGGCAAGTGAAGGCCACGAGAACTGGCTGCTGATCAAGGAGCGCGACGCGGCCGCCGCGCCGGATAGCGGCAACGCGCTCGTCGCGGACCAACCGCTCAGCGTCGCCACCGGGCGCTCGATGGACGCGATCGCCGCCGATCGCGACCGGGTCTGGGATTCGCAGAACGGCGGCGAGATCGCCGGCGATCCGGTGTCTCCAACGAAGCCGAACCGAGCGAAAAAGCCCGCGGGCGCGCGCAGGCGGGCGATGCCCGAAAGGCTCGTCCCACAGCTCGCCACCCCGGCGGACACCGCGCCCGACGGGCCGGAATGGCTGCACGAGATCAAATATGATGGCTATCGGCTGCTGGCCCGGATCGAGCGCGGCGAAGTCCGGCTGAGCACCCGCAACGGGCTCGACTGGACCCCGAAATTCCCGGTGCTGGCGCGGAGCCTCGCCGCGCTCCCGGTCGCCAGCGCGCTGATCGATGGCGAGCTGGTCGCGCTCGCCGCCGACGGCACCACGAGCTTTGGCGAGTTGCAGGACGGTATCGCGGGCGGCGACACCTCGGGCCTCGTCTTCTTCGCCTTCGACCTGCTCTATCGCGACGGCTACGATCTGACCGGCGCGACGCTCGACGACCGCAAGGCGGCGCTAGCCCAGATCGTGCAGCGCGAGGCGGGCGAGACGGTACGCTACAGCGACCACCAAGAGGGGCGCGGCCCGGATTTCTTCCGCCATGCCTGCCGCTATGGCCTCGAAGGCACGATCGCCAAGCGCCGCGACCGGCCCTACCGGCCCGGGCGCAGCACCGATTGGCGCAAGATCAAATGCGTGAAGCGCGACGAGTTCGTGGTGATCGGCTTTACCGCGCCGAGCGGTACCAGACACGGCTTTGGCGCGCTGGTCCTCGGCTATTACGACCGAGAGGGCGGGCTGCGCTATGCCGGGCGCGTCGGCACCGGGTTCAATGACGCGCAACTAAGCGATCTGCGGCATCGGCTCGATGGGTTGGCGCGCCCCGACCCGCCCGCCGTCCTCCCCCAAGGCGTGTCGACCAAAGGCGTGCATTGGACCGAGCCGCGCCTCGTCGCCGAGCTGCGCTACGCCGGCTGGACCGCCGATGCGATGCTGCGCCACCCGGTCTTCCAGGGCCTGCGCGAGGACAAGAGCGCGGCAGACGTGGTGTACGATCCACCGGGGGCCGGTGATGAGCCGACCGAAGCGCCCCTCACCCCAACCCTCTCCCCGCATGCGGGGAGAGGGAGGGACCCGAGCCGTCAGGCGCGGGAGGGTGAGGGGCTAGATCAGCTCGCGCCCGCCCGCGCCCGGGACGGCAGCATCAGCTTCGAGGGCGTGCGCCTCACCAACCCCGATCGCGTGCTCTACCCCGATCGCGGCATCACCAAGCTCGCGCTGGCGCAATATTACGCTGCGGTCAGGGACTGGGCCTTGCCGCACCTGGCCAACCGCCCGCTGAGCCTGGTGCGCTGCCCGGAGGGCTACGACAAGGAATGCTTCTACCAGAAGCATATCAGCAGCGGCGTGCCGGACGCGGTCGGGCGGGTCGCGATCACCGATAAATCCGTTACCCGGACCTACCTCGTCATCGAGAATCTGGCCGGGCTCGTCGCGGTGGTGCAGATGGGGGTGCTGGAGATCCATCCCTGGGGCTCGACCGCCAAGCGGCTCGAAACCCCCGACCGGATCACCTTCGATTTCGACCCCGATGTCGGGCTGCCGTGGCAGCAGGTGACCGCGGCGGCCATCGAGATGCGCGAGGCGCTCGCCGGCATCGGCCTCCAGAGCTTTGCCAAGACGACCGGCGGCAAGGGCCTCCATGTCGTCGTGCCGGTCGCGCCGAAGCTCGGCTGGGACCAGGTCAAGGAATTCTCGCGATGGGTGGCGCAGCGCTTTGTCGCCGCCTACCCCGACCGCTATACCGCGAACATGGCAAAGCGCGCCCGGGAGGGACGGATCTTCATCGATTACCTGCGCAACGCCCGCGGCGCGACGGCGATCGGCGCCTATTCGGCGCGGGCGCGAGAGGGCGCGACGGTGGCGACCCCGCTCTTCTGGGAAGAGGTCGAGCGGGGCGTCACGCCCGACGCCTTCACCGTGGAGAGCGTGCCCGCCCGCCTCGCCGGCCTCAACTCCGACCCATGGGCCGAGATGCCCAAGCTGCGCCAGTCGATCAGCGCCCGCGTGCGGCGCGAAGTGGGGATCTAGTCTAGCCGACCGAGTCGCAGCGCTTGCCTGCATCGGCGTTGCGGCCCACATTTGACGTGGCCCATCCTCGGAGACTCACTCAATGGCCGTGATGCTTTCCAAAACCTATGACGCGCTGGTCGCCGCCGGCGCGCCCGAGGAGAAAGCTCGCGCCGCGGCGGAGGAATTGGCCGGATACGAGACTCGCTTCGCTAAAATCGAGACGGATCTGGCGGTGCTCAAGTGGATGCTTGGGGTCGTAATCGCCGGTGTCGCATCGTTGGTGATTAAAGCTTTCGTCTGATCCCCTTAGCTGCTGATCGCTCCCCTCAGTTCCTTTGCCGATAGCTCATCAGCCCACCGGTCGATTTCGGCGGGTGGGCGCGCAGCGCCTCCTCGCGCGGCTCGGTGCCCCAGCCGGGCCGGTCAGGCACCGCGAAATGCCCGTCGACGAAATCCGGCGCATGGGTGAACAGCTCGCCATCCCAGGCCAGCCGGTCGACATCGATCTCCATGATCCGCAAATTGGGCACCGCTGCCGCGAAATGCACATTCATGAACGAGGCGAGGTGGCCGTAGAAATTATGCGGCGCGATGTTGACTTCATGCGCCTCGGCGGCGTTGGCGATCTTCATCGATTGCCACACCCCGTTCCACACCGCGTCGACGATCGCGACGTCCATCGCCTGGGCGCGGAAATAGGGCAGGAACTCGCGCAAGCCCAAGAGGGTCTCGCACGAGCTGATCGGATGCGGGCTTTGCCGCCTAATGTAGCCGAGCGCTTCCGCGTCGTAGCTGTCGATCTCGACCCAGAACATTTCGATATCGGCGATCACCCGCAGGATCTTCAGATAGCCCTCGGTCTTGGCGTTGAAGTTGAGGTCGAGCAGCAGATCCATGTCGGGGCCGGCGCCGTCGCGGATCGCTTCGAGATGGGTGCGCAGATTGCGCAGCACCCGTTTCTCGATGTTGAGCTCGGGCAGGAACGGCACGCCGAACCCCGGGCGCCAGCCGCGCGGCGCGCCCTCGTCATGGAGGAAGATGTTGGTCTTCAGTGCGGTGAAGCCGCGCTCCTTCGCCTCGGCGCCGATCTTCCGGACGCCGTCGAGGTCGGTGATCGCCGGCGGGAAGAAGCTCGGGTGGTTGATCCGCCAGGTCGCGCAATGCGACCAGTAGACCCTGACCCGGTCGCGGATCTTGCCGCCGAGCAGCACGTGGCACGGCACGCCCAGCGCCTTGGCCTTGGCATCCAACAGCGCGTTCTCGATCGCGCCGAGCGCCTCGGCGACAACCCCGCCCGCGGCCGGGCGGATCAGGCAATAGAGCTCGGCATAGATGCGTTCGTGGTCGAAGACCGGCTGGCCGACGATTCGGGGGCTGAGCCGCTCGATGACCGCGGTGATGCCGGGCGAGCCGAAGCCCTCGTCGAACTCGCTCCAGCCGACGATGCCGTCATCGGTCGACAGCTTGAGGAAATAATAATTGCGCCAGCCGGCATCGCAGCGCAGCACCTCGATCCCGGTGACCTTCATTGCCCTCTCCCGATCAGCGTGAAATCCATAGCCGCAGGCCGCCGCTCTTCGAGCCTTCCGTAGCGTAGGTTATATGACCGAGCCGGCGTAGGGCGGAATAGCGACGCGTATTCCGCCGCCTCGCATCGCCGGCCGCGTCGCTTCGCAAGCGGATCCGGACCCGAGGGGGCTTGCGCGATATCGCGATCATTGGCGGAATGCGCTGCGCTTTTCCGCCCTACGGCTGGATGGAGATGGATCGGTGCAATATCATTGTGTTAACCGTCACCCCCGCGAAGGCGGGGGTCCAGGGCAACCGTCAAGAAGTGGAAGCCCTGGATTCCCGCGTTCGCGCGCGTTCGCGGGAATGACGACTGAGCCATTGATTTACAGCTTGAGGATCGCAGGCTAGTGCCGCTGCAGATCGCCTGGCGCATACTGGTTGACCAGAAGGGGCGCACCGCGCTTGCCACCGGCGGCATCTTCGTCGCGATCCTGCTGGTGTTCATCGAGCTCGGGTTTTTCGTCGCGGTGCCGCAAGGCGGCCTCTTGATCTATGACCATATGCGCTTCGACCTGCTCGTATGCTCAGACAAATACCTGTTCCAGGCGCAGTCCGGGCAGTTTGCCCGCGCCCGGCTGACGGCGGCGATGACGGTCCCTCAGGTGGCGCAGGCGAGCCCCATCTATCTCGGCGGCGGCAAGTGGCAGGATACGAACGGCGGCCTCAAACTCGACGTCGCGGTGATCGGCCTTGACCCGCTGGCCTCGGTGTTCGCCGTTCCCGACATCGAGCGCCAGAGCGCGGTGCTCGACCGCCCCGACACCGTGCTCGTCGACAGCGCGACGCGGCCGCTGTTTGGCCCGCTCGAGGCGGGGCGTGTCGTCGACATCGCCGGGCGGCGGATGACGATCGGCGGACAATACAAGCTCGGCACCGGGTTTCTCGGGCTCGGCGTCGCGCTCGTTAGCGAGGCGAATTTTTTCGCGATGTTCCCCGGCCGCCCGCCGGATACGGTCAATCTCGGTCTCGTCACCTTGAAGCCGGGTGCCGACCCGGACGGCACTGCGCGCGCCTTGCGCGCGGTGCTACCAGCGGACACGCAGGTCTTCACGCGCGCCGAGCTCGTCGCCCACGAGGTCGCCTATTGGACCACGCGGACCGCCACCGGCCTGATCTTCGGATCGGGGCTGGCGGTCTCGTTCGTCGTCGGGATCATGGTGCTGTACCAGACGCTGGCGACCCAGATCACCCGGCAGCTGCCACAATTCGCCACCCTCAAGGCGATCGGCTACACCGATCGCTATCTCGACGCGATCGTCCTCATTGAATCGTTCCTGATCATGGCCGTCGCGTTTGTGCCCGCCCTCGGCGCCGCGCTCGCCGTCTATGCGCTGGTCCGCAGCCAGACTTTGCTGCCGCTGAGCCTCACCGCGGCGGAGCTTGGATCGGTGTTCGCGATCACCCTTGTGATGGCGGCGGCTTCGGCGTTCCTCTCGCTCGGCGGCTTGCGGCGAGCCGATCCCGCTGAAGTCTTCTGAGGGAACCGCACCGTGACCGCAGCCGAGGCGAGCGCGCGTTTTGCCGGCACCCGGTTCGTGCCGCTAGCCCTGCGCAACCTCCTGGCCAGCAAGCGGCGCCTCCTGCGGTCGAGCGCCGGGATCGGCTTTGCCGTGCTGCTGATGCTCGTGCAACTAGGCTTCGAGCGCGGATTTTTCGACGCCTCGCTGGCGATGGTCCGTCAGCTCGACGGCGATCTCGTCATCATCAGCGCGAGCAAATATCAGTTCCACAGCGCCAACCCGTTTCCCTCCCGCCACCTCGACAGCGCGGCCAAGATTGCCGGTGTCGCTTCGGTGACGCCGCTCTATGCGGCGTGGCAGGATTTTTTCTGGAAGGACCCCGCGGGCAACCAGGTCTACCTGGTCCAGGCCTTCGCCTTCGATCCCGATCGCCCGGTGTTCCTGCTGCCCGAGGTGAAGGCGCTAGCCGCGTGGCTGAAAGAGGAGGACTCGGTGATCGTCGACCGGCGCGCCCGGGGCTTTCTCGGCATGGCGCGCGAGATCGGGTACACCGAGCTCAACGGCCGCCCGGTGCATATCATCGGCAGTTTCGCGCTCGGCCCCGATTTCATGAGCGACGGCACGGTGATGATGAGCCAAGCCACCTTTGCCCGGCTCTTGCCGCGCAGCCCCGAGAGCGCTGCCGCGTTGCCGGTCGAACTTGGCATTGTCAAGATCGGCCCGGGCGAGGATGCCGCGCGCGTGCAACAGGCGCTGCGCTCGGCGCTGCCCGATGATGTGCGGGTGCTGACCAAGGCGCAGCTCGTCGCCTTCGAGCGCGATTTCCAGGCCGATCTGTCGTCCGCCGGGCCGATCTTCTGGATGGGGACGGTGGTCGGCTTTGTCGTAGGCATGCTGATCTCCTACCAGATCATCTATACCGATCTGTCCGACCAGCTGCCGCAATACGCGACCCTGAAGGGCATGGGCTATGAGAACGGATATCTGGTGCGGGTGGTGATCGAGCAGGCGGCGCTGTCGGCGCTGGCCGGGTACGTACCGGCCTGGCTCTTGTGTCTCGTCGTCTACCGCGCGATCGGCGAGGTGGCGCTGCTGCCGCTGCAGATGACCGTGCCGCTGACCCTGCTCAGCCTTGGGTTGACGCTGGGCATGTGCCTGCTGTCCGCCATTCTGGCGATCCGCCGGGTGCTCGCGGCAGACCCGGCGGAGGTCTTCTGATGCCGGCCTCGCCGCTGATCGAGCCTGACCTCGAGCCGAACCCGGTCGTGCGGGTCGACGGCGTCAATTTCTTCTATGGCGAAGGCGACGCGCGCAACCAGGTGCTGTTCGACATCGGGCTCGCGGTCATGCCCGGCGAGCTGGTGGTGATGACCGGCCCGTCGGGCTCGGGGAAAACCACATTACTGACCTTGATCGGCGCGCTGCGCTCGCAGCAGGAGGGCCGGATCGTCGTGCTCGGCCACGATCTCTCCCGGGTCGGGGCGGGCGGGCTGGTGCGCATGCGCCGCGACATCGGCTTCATCTTCCAGATGCACAACCTGTTCGAGTCGTTGACCGCCTACGAGAACGTCAAGATGGCGTTGCAGCTGGTCGGCGGCCATTCGGCCGCGGCGATGCGCCAGCGCGGCGTCGCCATGCTGGAGAGCCTGGGGCTCGGCGCGCGCACCGAATATAAGCCGCGCTCGCTGTCGGGTGGACAGCGCCAGCGGGTGGCGATCGCCCGCGCGCTCGCCAACCGCCCCAAGCTGGTCCTGGCCGACGAGCCGACCGCCGCCCTCGATCCGGAATCGGCCCGCAATGTCGTGCGCCTGTTCAAGGATTTGACCGTCGAGGATGGCGCCGCGATCGTCATGGTGACGCACGACCATCGCATCATCGAGCTGGCCGACCGGCTGGTTCACATGGTCGACGGCCGGATCGTCTCGAACATCATGCTCAACGACGCGCTGCGCATCTGCGAGTTCCTCAAAGGGGTCGAGGCGTTCAAGAACCTGACCCCGACCGAACTGACCCACATCGCCGAACACATGACCAAGCGCCATTACATGCCCGGCGAAATCATCGTTCGCGAGGGCGATGTCGGCCACGAGCTGTTCCTGGTTTCCGAAGGCGAGGTCAAGGTCGAGCGCTCCGGCGGCGAGGTCGCCCGGCTCGGTCCCGGCGAGTTTTTCGGCGAGTTGGCACTGATGAGCGGCGAGCGGCGCAATGCGACGGTGACCGCCGCCGATCCGCTCGAGGCCTATGTCCTCGGCGAGGCGGAATTCCGCGCCGCGATCGATGCGAGCGCGAGCTTCCGCGAGCAGCTCCGCCGGATCTATTTCATGCGGCACTGAACCGCGCAGGGCGCCGTAGGGTGGGTAGAGCGCAGCGAAACCCACCATCTCGTCGCGGACACGGTGGGTTACGCTTCGCTCACCCACCCTACGACTCATCACGTCAGACGGGAAATCCGGCGCGACGCCCTCTCACCCTCCATCTCCCCCGGTGGGGGAGAGGGTTCGCTCAATTTTACGCCGCCGCCCTTATCGCGGCGCGCTTCACTTCGTTGCCAACGAATGGCTCGAACTCGGTGAAATTGTGCTCGAACCGGCCGCGCAGGCTGCGCGCGACCTCGTCATAGGCATGCTTGTCAGGCCAGGTGCCGCGCGGGTCGAGCACGTTGGTCGGCAGGTTGGCGCAGCTCTCGGGGACCAGGAACCCGAAATTGGGGTCCTGGCGCATCGGCGCCCCGGCGAGGCTGCCGTCGAGCGCGGCGCGCAACAGGGCGCGGGTATGGGCGATCGCCATGCGCTTGCCGACCCCATAGGCGCCGCCCGACCAGCCGGTGTTGACGAGCCAGCAATCGGCGCCGTAGCGGGCGATCCGATCGCCGAGCATCCTGGCGTATTCCGACGGGTGGCGCGGCATGAACGGGGCGCCGAAGCAGGTCGAGAATACCGCCCGCGGCTCCTTGCCGAGGCCGACCTCGGTGCCGGCGACCTGCGCGGTATAGCCCGACAGGAAATGGTACATCGCCTGCTCGGCCGAGAGCTTGGCGATCGGCGGCATGACCCCGAACGCATCGCAGGTCAGCATGATGACGTTTTTCGGATGCGGCGCCATGCCATGCGGGTCGGCGTTGGGGATGAAGTCGAGCGGGTAGCAGGCCCTTGTGTTTTCAGTGAGGCTGTCGTCATCGACATCGGGCATCCGGGCCCGGTCGAGCACGACGTTTTCGAGCACCGTCCCGAAGCGGGTGATCGTCGCATAGATCTCGGGTTCCGCGGTCGGCGACAGGTTGATCACCTTGGCGTAGCAGCCGCCCTCGAAATTGAAGATCCCCTTGGGGCTCCAGCCATGCTCGTCATCGCCGATGAGGGTGCGCGAATGGTCGGCCGACAGGGTCGTCTTGCCGGTGCCGGAGAGGCCGAAGAAGATCGCGCCGTCGCCCTTGGGCCCGACATTGGCCGAGCAATGCATCGGCAACACATCGCGCGTCGGCAACACAAAGTTGAGATAGCCGAACACCGACTTCTTGATCTCGCCGGCATAGCGGGTGCCGCCGATCAGGACAAAGCCGGCGGCGAAGTTGACCAGGATGAAGGTCTCCGAGCGGATCCCGTCGAGCTCCGGTATCGCGCGGAAGTCCGGCGCATGCAGGATCGTGAAGGCCGGCTCGAAATCCGGCAGCTCGGCCGACGCCGGCCGGATGAACATGTTGCGCGAAAACAGGCTGTGCCAGGCGCCGTTGGTGATCACCCGAACCGGCAGCCGGTATTCCGGGTCGGCGCCGGCATAGAGATCCTGGACGAACAGCTCCTTACCCTGCAGATAGGCCAGCATCCGCTGCTGCAGGCTGGCGAAGCGCGCCGCCTCGATCGGCTGGTTGATGGCGCCCCACGCGACCGTGTCTTTGGTCCCCGGCTCGTTGACGATGTATTTGTCCTTGGGCGAGCGGCCGGTGTGCTGCCCGGTATCCACGACAAAGCTGCCGCCAAACCCGAGCTGGCCCTCGCGCCGCCGCACCGCATGCTCATAAAGATAGGGCGCGGTCAGGTTCCAGTGCACGGTGCCGAGATGGTGCATTCCCTGCTCGCCGAGGCCGAAGCGGGGGGTGTGCGTCGCCGACCATTTTTCCGCCTGGTCCAAGCCTTCCTCCATCGTCGCGCGGCATGCCTGCGCGCACGCCCTTGCGCTAGCCTAAAGATTGGGTCGCACGATAAACCCGGCGGATTGCCTCGGCAAGCAAACCGATTGCGGCGAGGCCGCCGGTAGCGCCAGCGGACCGGCTAAACGGCCGGCACGGCGTTCCGCGCCTGCCGGGTGAGCGCGACAAGCGCGCGCCGCGCCGCTTGCGGGGTCAGCACCGGCTCGGCAAAATCGAGCCGCGCGGTTTCACCGCCCGCTTCCATGGGCCGGCGCAGATCCAGCCCTTCGGGGTCGATCCCGGTGATCCGCCAGCCGTCACCCTGCTGTCGCAAGAGGCGCTCGGCATAGAGCGCAATCGCGTCGGCATGACCCTCATTCATCTGCGCGACGATTGCCGCTTCGGCCGCGGCCAGCGCCGACGTCTCGGCGGCGAAGCGCAGATCCGCGGCCTCGATCCAGGCGATCCGGCCAAAGCCGGCAACCAGATGGCCGCGCTCGATCGTGACCCGGTAGAGGTGAAAATCGGCAAAGCCGGCATAGAACGCGCTCGCCGGATGGCGCGCGGCGAAGCGGGCGGCGGCGCGGGGATCGTCGCAGCGCTCGGCATGGCCCAAGACCGTCAGCCGCGGTCCGGCGAGCCGGTCGGGATGCAAGCCGGTGTCCTCGAACAAGAGCGAGACAAGCGGGTCGGCAAGCAGGTTCTGGGTATGCTGGGCGAGATCGGACAGTAAGAGGAGCGGGCTCGCATCGAGGTCGCAGGCGCTCGCGACGAGCGAGACATAGGGCCGGCCGGCAAGACTGGTGGCGAGCGCGGCGTGGTCGCGGCTGCGCATCGCGCGCCGCGCCGCGGCGCCGCGATCCGAATCCTCTCCAGCGGTTTGCATGCGTCTGAGCCCGGTGGGATCTGCCCCGTATCCGCCCGATTAGGTAAAGACCAGTTTCAACCCGGCGATCACCAGCACCGCTGCCAACACATACCGCAACACGGGCACCGGAAGCCATCGGCTGCCAAGCTGAGTGCCGATAAATCCGCCCGTGAGCGCTGCAACCGCCCACAACGGCAAAGCCGCTGGGAATGTTCGGAGCGTGACCGTCGTGCCGGCGAGCCCGGCCAGCGAATTGACCAAAATAAAGGCAGCGGAAATACCCGACGTGAGCCGGATCTGCGCCCATCCCGTGAACAACAGCACGGGCGACAAAAAGATACCCCCGCCGGTTCCGGTCAGCCCGGAAATCAGTCCGATCGCCCCACCGATCGCCAGGGCCGGGATGACCGGAACCGCCCGATTTCGGTTTTCGGTCTGGGCGGCCCGGTGAACCGAGCGGACAAGGTGGGCGGCGGCGATCAGCAATAAAACCCCTACAGCGGGCCGATAGAAGATTGGCGGTAAGGGGATCATTCCACCAAGGAAGGCGCAGGGTACCGATAGGATGGCAAACGGATAGAACGTCCGCCAATCAAAATGGCCGGCCCGGATGTAGCGTACCGAGCCGAGAGCCGCGACCAAGACATTGAGCGCCAGAGCAGTTGGCTTCATCGTTTCGGGTGCCATGCCGACCAGCGCCATTGCCGCGAGGTAGCCCGACGCGCCGGCATGCCCGACCGAGGAATATAGGATCGCGGCCAGGAGGATCAGGGCGGCGAGCGCCAATGAGTCGATCGTGAACATGTGCAGAGCGCTATGTCGCTTCGGACATAACGGGTGCCGCCCCGCTTCGGCAAGGAGGAATGTTGCCGAATTAGATCTTTGGGCCAGCGTCGGGCAGAGCGGCCTGTGCGAGGACGGAAAGGTCTTCGGTCGACGCGGCCTCAGCGGCCGCGAGCATTCGCCGATAGCGGTTAAGCACGTCGGCGCCGAACGGCGTCAATCTGGCGCCGCCGCCGTGGGCGCCGCCGGTAACGGCCTCGACGACCGGTTCCTTGAAGGCTCTGTTCATGCTGTCGAGCAGCAGCCAAGCGCGCTTGTAGGGCATTCCCATGTCGCGGGCGGAGGCTGAGATCGAGCCGGTATCGCGAATACTTTCCAGTAGTGCCGCCTTGCCTGGTCCGATCCGAGCGCCGGATTCAAAGACGATACTGAGCTTGATTCTCGGCATGGTGTATGCAGTTTACACGAGTAGGTGCCGGACCGCCGCGCCGAATAGCGTCGCCGGCGCCCTTTGTGTTTGCCGCCGAGCGGCCATATTTAGGCGCGAGACAATCCGCGCCGGTGATGCGCTGCGGGGGCGGCGCGGTTTTTGGGGGACGCATCCGTGACCAGCACGATTGCTCTCGTCGATGACGACCGCAACATCCTGATTTCGGTGTCGATGGCGCTGGAGGCCGAGGGTTTTGCGGTGCGCTGCTACAGCGACGGGGCCGAGGCGCTCAGGGGAATGACCGCGCAACCGGTTGATCTCGCCGTGCTCGACATCAAGATGCCGCGGATGGACGGGATGGCACTGCTCGGCCACCTGCGCCGCCACAGCCACATCCCGGTGATCTTCCTGACATCGAAAGACGACGAGGTCGATGAACTGATCGGCCTGCGCATGGGCGCCGACGACTACATCAAGAAGCCGTTTTCGCAGCGCCTGTTGATCGAGCGCATTCGCGCGCTGATCCGCCGCGGCGAATTGGCGCGCGAGCGCGAGGAGGGCCAGGGCGAGCCGGTCGTCGTCCGCGGTCAGATGACGCTCGATCCGGCCCGCCACCTGTGCACCTGGCGCGGCGAGCAGGTCGAGCTGACCGTCACCGAGTTCCTGATCCTCAAATCGCTGGCCCAGCGCCCGGGGCACGTCAAAAACCGCGACCAGCTGATGGACTCGGCCTATGGCGAGCACGTCTATGTCGATGACCGCACGATCGACAGCCACATCAAGCGGCTGCGCAAGAAGTTCAAGGCGATCGATACGGAATTTGCGCAGATCGAAACCCTCTATGGCGTCGGTTATCGATATCGCGACCGCTGAAGCGACAGCGCCGCGGACCCAACCGTCCGAACCGCCATCTCCGCGCCCGGGAGCAGACGGGGAATGGTCCTCGGAAGGCGAAGCCCGGGGCGAGCCGAGGATCGATGTCCGGGCCGGTGGGGCCCGGCCGCGCCGGTTGCGCTGGCCCAGGGTGTCGCCGCTGACGCGGCGCATCGTCGCCGTCAACGTCCTGCCGCTGGCGCTTCTCGCTGTCGGGTTTCTCTATCTCGGCAAATTCGAGGCGACGCTGATCGGGCAGCAGATCGAGTCGCTGCACACCCAGGGCGAGATCTTCGCCGCCGCGCTCAGCGAGGGGGCGGTGCTCGACTCGGCCGACGAAGGCGAAGTGCTGCTGCCCGATCTGGCGCGCCAAATGATGCGCCGGCTGGTCGAGCCGACGCGCACCCGCGCACGCCTGTTCGATACCGCCGGCAAGCCGATCGCCGATAGCCGTCTGTTGCGCGGGCCGGGCGATGCCGTGCAGGTCGCCGAGTTGCCGCCGGTCGAGCACAAGGGCCTGCTGATGCGGCTGGCCGACGGGATATACGACTGGATCGCCGATCTATTGCCAAGCCGCCACGAGCACCCGGTGTATCGCGAGGGCCAAACCGCCCAGGATTATCGCGAGGCCTTGCAGGCCTTGCGCGGCGAGAGCGGATCCGCGGTGCAGAGCGACCCGCAGACCGGCGGTCTGGTGATCAGCGTCGCGGTCCCGCTGCAGCGCTACAAGCAGGTGCTCGGCGCGGTCATGCTGTCGACCAGCAGCCGCGAGATCGAGGAAGAGTTGCGCACCGTGCGGCTCGAACTCCTGCGCATCTTTGGCGTCACGCTCCTGGTTACCGTGTTGCTGTCGCTCTATCTGGCGAGCACGATTGCCCGGCCGATCCGCCGGCTGGCGGTGGCGGCGCAGCGCGCCCGCGGCCGCGGCGCCCGCATCGAAATCCCCGATGTCACCGGGCGCAGCGATGAAATCGGCGAGCTGGCGGGCTCCTTGCGCGAGATGACCGATGCGCTGTGGCAGCGGATGAGCGCGATCGAAAGCTTTGCCGCGGATGTCGCGCACGAGATCAAGAACCCGCTTTCCTCGCTGCGCAGCGCGGTCGAGACCGCCGCCCGCCTCGACGATCCCGAAAAGCAGCGCCGGTTGATGGCGATCATCCTGGACGATGTCGAGCGCCTCGACCGGCTGATCACCGACATCTCCGATGCCTCGCGGCTCGACGCCGAATTGAGCCGCCTCGAAATGACGCCTACCGATATCGGAGCGATGCTGCGCGCGCTCGTCGACATGCACGAGACAACCAGGTCGGACGGTTCGCCGCGCCTGGTCCTCGACCTGCCGGCAGGCCCGCCCGGCCGCGGCCGCGCCCTCGTCGTGCCCGGCATCGAGAGCCGTTTGTCGCAGATTTTTCTCAACCTCATCGCCAATGCGGTCTCGTTCAGCCCGCCGGACGGCGAGATCCGCATCCGCGCCGCCCTCGACGGCCGGGCCGTTCTGGTCGCCGTGGAAGACCAGGGCTCCGGCATCCCGCCGGACAAGCTGACCGCGATCTTCGACCGGTTCTACAGCGAGCGGCCGGCCGGCGAGAAATTCGGCACCCATTCGGGGCTCGGGCTGTCGATCTCGAAGCAGATCGTCGAAGCGCATCGCGGCCGCATCTGGGCCGAGAACCGGACCGATGCCCAGGGCACCAATGGCGGCGCGGTCTGCGGGGCGCGCTTCCTGATCCGCCTGCCGGTTGGATCGTGAGCGCCGAGCGATGACCGATCGGGTGCTCGTTCATGCCACCGCGGTTGCGATCGACGGCCGTGCCCTGCTGCTGCGCGGCCCCTCCGGGTCGGGTAAGTCCGATCTGGCGCTGCGACTGATTGACGCCGGTGCCCGCCTCGTCGCCGACGACCAGAGCGAGCTGTACCGCCAGGGCGACAGGGTCATCGTGCGCGCACCGGTGACGATCACCGGGCTCCTCGAAGTGCGCGGCATCGGCATCTTGCGGCTCGACGCGCTGGCCGAGGCGCCGGTCGCGCTGATCGTCGATCTGGTTCCGGCGGAAAAAATCGAGCGGCTGCCGGCGCGGTTCACCGAGACGATCCTTGGGCTTGCGCTCCCGCGCATTGCGGTGATGCCGTTCGAGGCATCGGCGGCGGCCAAACTGCGCCTCGCGCTGCGCGCGTTTACCGAGCCGGGACTTCCCGCTATCATGAGCACATGACGAGCGACGGTGTCGACGGCACCGCAACCGATGGTCAACCGGGGGCCAAGCCGCGTGATCGGACGCCGGGGCCGCCGTTCATCAAGCATGATGACGAACGCCTCGCGCCGCGCTATATCGAGCCGGCATACCCCCATACTCCCGCCGGGGCGGCTCCCCAACGGCCTCCGGCGCGAGCGGCAAGTGGCATCCGCCCTGCGTAACAGCACCGATTTCCTGAGAGCGACCTTGATCTGCGGCGCCGACGGCACAGCCGGACGGCCGTGCACCGATCCGCGCCTGCGCGTCCGGCCCGAGGCAACGGGTTCGGTCGGGGGCTATCGGGTGGAGCGGCTGCCACGGCGCCGAGCGAAGAGATCTCGATGATCGGCATGGTCCTGGTCACCCACGGGCGGCTGGCAACCGAATTCGTCGCCGCCCTCGAGCACGTCGTCGGCGCGCAGATCCAGATCGCCGCCATCTGCATCGGGCCGGACGACGATATGGAACAGCGCCGCCAGGACATCCTTCGCTCGATCGCCGATGTCGATACCGGCGATGGCGCGGTGCTGCTGACCGATATGTTCGGCGGCACGCCCTCGAACCTGGCGATTTCGGTAATGGACCGCGGCAAGATCGAAGTGATCGCCGGGGTCAACCTGCCGATGCTGATCAAGCTGGCCAGCCTGCGCCAGACCGAAAGTCTCGGACGTGCCGCGCTCGGGGCCCAGGAGGCCGGGCGCAAATACATCAACGTCGCCTCTCAGCTGCTCGCCGACGCGCGCCGATGAGCCCGACGGCAACCCCGAACCGCTTGCCGGCGCTGCCGCAGAGACCCCCGTGACGGCGCGGCTTACCTGCACGATCTGCAATCAGAAAGGGCTGCACGCGCGCGCTGCCGCCCGCTTTGTCAAGACCGCCGCGCAGTTCGATGCCGATATCCAGGTGCGCAAGAACGGCACTGCGGTGTCCGGCCGCTCGATCATGGGGCTGATGATGCTCGCCGCCGCCTCGGGCGCGGTCATCGAAATCAGCGCGACCGGGCGCGACGCAGCGACCGCGGTCGAGACGCTCGCCCGCCTGATCGAATGCAAGTTCGATGAGGCTTGACGAGACCCAAGCAGGCACGGAACGCCAGGAGCAGAGGCTATCGGGGATCGGCGTTTCGCGGGGGATCGCGATCGGCCCGGCCTATATCGGCGATCGCGGCGAGCTGCCGGTCAGCGAGAGCCGGATCGCCGAACCCGACATCGAAGCCGAGCGCGCCCGCTTTGCCGAGGCGGTCGGGGCGTCGGCCAAGCAGTTGCGCAAGCTGAAGTCGCGCGCCACCGCGCTTCCCGGATCGGCCGCCGACGAGATCGGCTACGTGCTCGATGCCCATCTCGCGATGCTGGCGAATTCGCGCCTGGTCCGCGGCGTTCACCAGCGCGTCGCCCGCCAGCGGATCAATGCCGAGCGCGCGATCCAGCTGGAGATCGAGGAGATCGGCAAGACCTTCGCGGCGATGAAGGATCCCTATCTCGCGGCGCGCATCGACGACATCCGGGTGGTTGGCGCGCGGCTCATCCGCAATCTGCTGAAAAAACCCTACATCGCCTATTCCGGCTTGAGCGGCGGCGCCATCATCCTGGCCGAGGAGGTCACCCCGGCCGACACCGCCCTGATGGACCCTCGCCGGATCGGCGGCTTCGCCACCGAATTCGGCGGACCGGAAGGCCATACCGCGATCATGGCGCGGGCGCTCGGCCTGCCCGCGGTTCTCGGCGTTCCCGGCCTGTTGGAGCGGGCGCGCGCCGACGCCCAGCTGGTGATCGATGGTTCGGCCGGGACCGTCATCATCGACCCGTCGCCCGAGACCGTTCAGGATTATCAGGAGCGCCACGAAGAGTTCGCGCGCGAGCGGCGCCAGTTCGGCCGGCTGCGGCGGCTTCCGGCGGTCACCCGCGACGGGGTCGAGATCCGCCTCGAAGCCAATCTCGAACTGCCGGTCGAGCTCGAACAGGCGCTGGCCAACGGCGCCATGGGGCTCGGCCTCGTGCGTACCGAGTTCCTCTACATGAACCGCGAGGATCTGCCGGGCGAGGACGAGCAATACGAGTTCTTCGCGGCCCTGGTGGCGGGGATGGAGGGGCGCCCGGTGACCCTGCGCACCCTCGATGTCGGCGGCGACAAGCTGCCCGAGGCGCTCGCCCAATACGCCGCCGCCGACACGGCGAACCCGGCGCTCGGGCTGCGCGCGATCCGCCTGTCGCTGAAGGAACGCCGGCTCCTCGACACCCAGCTCGCCGCGATGCTGCGCGCCGCCAGCCTTGGGCCGGTGCGGATCCTCCTGCCGATGATCTCGACGATCGACGAGCTGCGCCGCACCCGCGAGGCGATGGAGCAGGTGGCCCGCCGGCTGCGGCGCCGCGGCGTCAGGCTGCCGACCTCGCTGCCGCCGCTCGGCGCGATGATCGAGGTGCCGGGCGCGGCGCTGGCGGCCGACGCGCTCGCTGGCGAGGCAGATTTTTTTGCCGTCGGCACCAATGATTTGATCCAGTACACCCTGGCGATCGACCGCACCGACGAGCAGGTCGCCCATCTCTACAATCCGCTGCACCCGGCGGTGCTGCGCCTCATCCAGTTTGCCGTCGAGGCCGCGACGCGCCGCCATATCCCGATCAGCGTCTGCGGCGAGATCGCCGGCGACCCGCGCTATGCCGCGCTGCTCCTGGGGCTGGGCTTGCGCGAATTGTCGATGGCGCCGCAAAGCATCCCGCGGGTCAAGCAGCGCATCCGCGCGCTCGACATGGTCGCCGCGACCCGGCGCGCCCGGGCGATCATGGACCAGGCCGATTCCGGCCGGATCGCCGCCCTCCTCGACGATTTCAACGCAATGGCCGAGCCGGCCTAATTCCCTGCCGGCAGGGAAAATCGCCGAAACGGCCGTTGTGTCGAGCCAATTCTGCCTTGCATTACCGCGGGTTACGCCCCAAATTCCCGCGCCGCGAGCAGGGAATTTTTTGCGGCCCCGCAGGGAATTTTTTGCGGTGCGCAGGGAAACAGCAGGGAATTTGCAAACGATATCAAAGTTGTATGGCCGTCCTCTCCGGTCGCGCCAAAGATGGGGACGAGGCCGCTCGGGCACAACCCGCAATCCCGCCTCCGTGGGCGTTACGGCCCCCAGCCCGGGTCTTTCGACCCGAAGCGGCCATTCGTTGCACGTGGCGACTGTCGACCGCTCGTTGACCCAGAGCGGTCCCTGGCTCGGGGCTGCCGAACAGTTGCAGCGCGTGGGATTGCGGGATCGATCCGTCTGCTGAGGGTCCGGCGAGCACCGCACGCAGCGGCGCGACGCATCACAGACCGATTGCTGATCAGTCGGTAATCTCGGCCATTGCGCGGCGCAGTTCGACCGCGAGCTGCCCGAGCCCATCGCGGCAGCCGGCGCGGTCGCCGACCTTTCCCGCCTGTTCCAATGCCGCCGCGGCACGGCCGACCCCGTTGGCGCCGATCGCCTGTGCCGCGCCCCTGAGCCGGTGCGCCGCTGCGGCGAGCGTGGCAAGGTCGCCGACACGCCAAGCCGCGTCGATCGCTCGCTCGGACTCGATCGCGCTGTCGCGAAACTTTGCCAGCAACAGGTCGATGCCGGCGCGATCATCGCCGATCCAGCTGGCGAGCACGTCGCGATCGATCGCTTGCCCCGGCGCCGGGGCACCCGCCGCGGCAGCGGCAGCGGCATCGTCGTCGAGCGGGAGCCAGCGCTGGAGGATCGCGCACAACCGGTCGATCGCGACCGGCTTGGCCAGATACGCATCCATCCCGGCAGCAAGGCAGCGCTCTTCCTCGCCGCGCATCGCATTGGCCGTAACCGCGACGACCGGCGTGCGGGTCGTGCCGCGTTCGGCCTCGCGCGCGCGAAGCTTTTCGACAAACTCATAGCCGTCCATCTGCGGCATGTGGATATCGGCGAGGATCACCGCATAATCCCGCTCGGCCGTGGCCGCCAGCGCCTGGCTGCCATCCTCGGTGGTATCGGCGGAGAGGCCAAGGAGATCGAGCTGACGCACCAGCACCTCGCGGTTGACCGGATGGTCTTCAACGACCAGCAGGCGCGGACCACCAGCCGGTGCCTTGCCGATCGCCGCCGTTGCCTTGGCTGCGCGCTTCAGCAGTGTGTTGAGCGGCGAATCGGCCGGCGCCGCCTGCAACACCAGCGTGACGGTAAAGGTAGAGCCGATGCCCGGCGCGCTCTCGGCCCTGATGTCGCCCGCCATCAGTTGCGCCAGGCGGCGCACGATCGACAGCCCGAGCCCGGTACCGCCGTAGCGCCTTGTGGTCGAGCTGTCCGCTTGGGTGAACGGCTGGAAGAGGCGCGCCTGAGCTACGTCGTCGAGCCCGATGCCGGTATCGGAGACGGCGATGGTCACCCGCGTCTCGCCGCCGCCGAGCGGAGCGGTGGCGCTCCTCACCCGGATGGCGCCCGTTTCAGTAAACTTGACCGCATTGCTGAGCAGGTTGAACAGGATCTGGCGCACCCGGGTCGGGTCCCCAACGAAAGCGTCATCCGATCCCGGCTCCATCTCGGTATCGAGCGTAAGGCCCTTGGCGACGGCCTGCGCGCGCAAGGTGTCGGCGGCGCTCTCGATCAGTCCGGAGAGCGTGAAGGCGGTGGTTTCCAATTCCAGCCGGCCGGCCTCGATCTTTGAAAAATCGAGCACGTCGTCGATGATCCGCAGCAGCGCCTGGGCCGAATCGCGCATCGTCGCGACGGTGCGGCGCTGTTCATCGTCGAGCCCCTGGTACTCCAGCACCTCCATCATGCCGAGCACGCCGTTCATCGGCGTGCGGATCTCATGGCTCATCGTCGCAAGAAAGGTCGATTTGGCCTCGTTGGCCGCTTCCGCCTCGGCGCGTGCCGCCTCGGCGATGAGGGTCCGTTGCTCGGCCTCCGCCTTCGCCGCCAGCGCCACCTGCTCGCTTTCCTTCAGCGCGCTGACGTCGCGCACGATGACCAGCAGGTGGCCATCGGGTAGCGGGTGGAAGTTGTATTCGGCCCACAGCCCATTTGGCATGGAAGCGGTGAATGTGAGGTCGCCGGCCGCCAGGATCTGCGCCCGCCGCTGGGCGACGAACTCATCCTCCGGGATGTCGAAGCCGTAATCGCCGCGCCGGTACATGTAGCGCAGGATGTCCTGGTGGGTCGCGCCGGGCGCAACCAACTCCGGGGGCAGGTCGAGCAGCCGCCCGGAGCGGTCAGAGTTCTCGAGGATCACGCCGTCCGCGTCCATCAGCCCGATCCAGTCCTTAACGTACCGCAGCATGTGCGAGGCGCGCGTCAGTTCGCCGGTGCGTTCCGCCAGTTCCTTGAACAGCCGCACGTTTTCGAGCGCGACCAGCGCCTGATGCGCAAAGTTCCGTACCACCTGGATCTGCTTGTCGGCAAACGGCCTGACTTCCTGGCGGTATACCGCGATCAGTCCAAGCACGGTATCGTCCTTGACGAGTGGCACCGTAAGGACCGTATGCGCGCCGCCAAGATCGACAATTGCGCGGGTCAGCGGATCCCCCGACCGGTAAAGCTTCGTGGCGGCAATGTCGTCGAAATGGACATAGCCTGCGTCGCGCGCGACCCGGAGGTACGCGTCGCGCGGGCCCGGCATTAACGGGCCTCGAACCACGAAGTCGGCGAACGCTGTCGGCAGATGCCGTGAGGCGACAGTCTTGTATCGATCGCCCTCCCATAACCCTATGCCGCCGCAGGCGGCGTCGCACAGCTGAATCGTCTTCGCGCAGATCACCTCGAACACCGGCGAGACATTCCCGCCGCAACTGTTGATCGCCTGCACGACTTCTGCGGTTGCGGTCTGGAACTGCAGCGCCTCTTGCAGATCGTTCGTGCGCTCGCGCTGTTCGGCGATCAGCCGGGCATTCTCCATCGCGATCACGGCTTGATCGGCAAAGGTCTTGACCATCGCGATTTGCTTTTCGGTAAAAGGCTCGACGTGCGCACGAGTCAGCGTGATGACACCGATCAGCATGTCGTCGCGAAACAGCGGAACCCCGAGAGCGGTGCGGATCGGACCGAGTCGCGCCATCTCGGCCGAATATTCAGGGTCGCTCCAAGCGTCCTCGATATGCACGATTCGGCGTTCAAGCCTGGCTCGCCCGCTTACCGTGCTGCGCTGGAGCACGCTGGGGTTGCGGGTGACGTATTCCTTGAATTCCGCGGAATAGCCGATCGTGGCCGCGGTCCGGTTGCGACCGCCGTAGAGGCGAGAAATGGCGGCGTGATCCGCCTCGCAGATGCGGGCGACGGTTTCGACCAGCATCTGCAGCACGGGGTCGACGTCCGCGCCCGATTGGCTGATCACCTTCAGCACGTCGCTCGTCGCGGCCTGCTGATCGAGTGCCTCCTCTAGATCCCGCGTACGCTGCTGCAACTCGTCGAAGAGCTTCGCGTAACGCTGCTCGTTTGGCGCCGGTGGCGCCGCAACCAATGTATCGGTCATGTGCGGCTCGGTTCCGAATTCAACTAACCACGCTAGCCGAGCTTCGTATCGTCGATGTGTCGAATGATTGCTCTTTGGTATCGTCTGTATCGCCTCTCGCCGTGGATGTCCGATGCGATTTAGCCATCCGTTGGACCCTCGCGGCATGCCTCCAGGAGGTCAGCCGGCGTGCTGCCGAGGGTTATCGCCGCGGCGGCAGATGCATCGCGCCGATGTGCTGGCCTTCCTCGATGTCGATCGGGGCATGGTGCTCGATGATCTCGGCGACCCGGGCTCGCTCCGCCCCATCCGCTTGGACGGCGAGGAGAGTCTTGCCGCGGCGCACCGCCGCGAGGTAGCTCCCGGCATCCTCCTCCAGGATCCCGAAATCGCGGTTTGCGGGGTGGCTGAAGCTTCTGTCGCCGGCGACGATGCTGATGTGGTTCGACAGGATGCCAATCCGGATCAGTTCACAGAGGCTGCGGTGTGCGGCGGCGTAATCATCGAACTGCGCCACGATCATGTGTCTTGCCATCTGTTGATCCTCCGTCCGCGGCGATCAGCGCTCGCCGGTTGTTGGTTTGCCGCAGTGGGCAAACGCCTGCCATCCTGCGGTCGACAAAACTCGCCCAGCTCTGCTAACGGCGATAAGGCCGCATGGTTGCGCGCTCGATTTCGGGACACGGCTCATTTGCCGCTTGTTTGGCTCGCAGGCGGGCGATCGCAGCCTCATAGCGTGCAGCGTCCCAGTAAACTGCGGTTGCGACACAAAGGGTGCTGTCGGTCTGCGGCTGGCGGTTCATCTCTAACTCTCCTCGCTCTCGGCAGCGGCGGGATTCTCAACTGCCGACGGGGGAACCCTACGCGCCGTGCGTATCGCCGCGATGTCGCGCCGAGGGGTTTCTGGTATCGCCCGTTTCAGCTTTGTATCCTCGATGTCACGACCTCGATCGAGGCCGAGGGGCACAGAGTGCTGCCGTCCACGAGTCGAGCCGCCCGGCGCAATCCCATCCGCGGGTGCGGCCGCTGAAGCCGCGCTTGTGAAGCGGCGCCGCCTGCGGCATCGTCGGCGCTGCCGCCGGGATGGGCGGATGCAACCGGCCGAGATCGGGAATGGACGAGCGCCAGCACATCGTCGTGGTCGAAGACGAGGCAACCCAGAGGGAGCTTCTCGTCGACTACCTCGCGCGGCAAAACTTTCGGGTCGCCGGCGTCGAGGGCGGGGCGGCGCTGCGACGGCTCGTCGAACGCGAAGTGCCGGCGCTGGTGCTCCTCGATGTCGGCTTGCCGGGCGAGGACGGGTTTAGCCTGGCGCGCTGGCTGCGCGAGAAGAGCGGTCGCGTCGGCATCATCATGGTGACCGCCGCCTCGGACACCGTTGACCGCGTCGTTGGGCTTGAGACCGGCGCTGACGATTACATCGCCAAGCCGTTTGAGCCGCGCGAGCTGCTGGCCCGGGTCAAGAGCGTCCTGCGGCGCGCTACCGGCGCCGCCACGCCGCCGCCCGGCGGGTCGCGGGTGCGCATGGGGCGGCGCGTCCTCGATCTCGTCAAGCGAGTTCTGGTCGACCAGGCCGACGGGACTGAGGAAGCACTGGCGGCTAGCGAGTTCGACCTGTTGAAGGTTTTCGCCGAAAACCCCAACCGTCCGCTGATGCGCGATTGGCTCTTGGAGGTGACAGCTCACCGCGACATGGCCGCGTTCGACCGGGCCATCGACCTGCGCATCACTCGGCTGCGGCGCAAGATCGAGGTCAATCCCGCCCATCCCGAGACGATCCGCACGGTGCGCGGCGTCGGCTACATGTTCGTCCCGCATAAGGATTGAGCGCGGGCTTTCATATGTTGCCCAGGCTGCAGGACGCCTGTGCGCCAGTTTTCTGACATTTGAAACGGCCTTGTCAGCACGCTCGATCTGGGGAGGCAAAACCGCGGCCGTAGATGGGGTCCACCAGCCCGTTCAGCAGTGAGAACATTGCTCCCTTATATTGCTCCCTTATGTCGAATGCGATCTACTGCTTCGAGCGGTGGCCACAGAGCGCTGGTGCCGATCGTCGGATGACGCGGTTCCGAAGCCGGCTGCCCCAATAGGGCGAACGCGGACCTTCGCCGGGCTGTATCGTTCAGCACCATCGAAAGAGCCTGTCGAACAGCCGTTGCCGCTCAAGCACGAGCCGCATGGCCCCCAAAGATCGGGAACGGCGGCTTCCCACCCACAACGGACGCGATCCGAACCGGAAATTCAAACTGAGGCACACAAGCTGCGCCGGCTTGACGACTTAAACATATCTTTATATCTTTGAATTTGAGTTTGGTCGGCGCTCACTCGTTGATCGTCATGGCCGGGGCTTGAGCCGGCCATCCATGGGGATGCCGGGAACGAGTCCGGGCATGATTGTGGCGGGGAGCGCCGCGTTGCGCCAAAGGAGACACAAGCATGCCCGAGTTCACCGATTACAAGGTTGCCGATATCGAGCTTGCCGGCTGGGGCCGGCGCGAGATCGCCATCGCCGAGACCGAGATGCCCGGGCTGATGGCGCTGCGCGACGAGTTCGGCGCCAAGAAGCCGCTCGCCGGCGCGCGCATCGTCGGCTGCCTGCACATGACGATCCAGACCGCGGTCCTGATCGAGACGCTGGTTGAGCTTGGCGCAAGCGTGCGCTGGAGCTCGTGCAACATCTTTTCAACGCAAGACCATGCCGCGTCCGCCATGGCCGCCGCCGGCATCCCGGTCTTTGCCTGGAAGGGCGAGACCGAGGAGGAATACGATTGGTGCATCGAGCAGACCTTGCGCGGGCCGCCCGATGGACCCTTTGCCGGGTGGACGCCGAACATGGTGCTCGACGACGGCGGGGACGCGACCAAGATCATCCACGACCGCCATCCCCACCTGCTCGGCGAGATCCGCGGCATCTCGGAAGAGACCACGACCGGGGTCAACCGCCTCTACGAAATGATGCGCGAGGGCACGCTCAAGGCGCCGGCGTTCAACGTCAACGACAGCGTCACCAAATCGAAATTCGACAATCTCTATGGCGTGCGCGAGAGCCTCGTCGACGGGATCAAGCGCGCCACCGACGTCATGGTGGCCGGCAAGATCGGGGTCGTCTGCGGCTTCGGCAATGTCGGCAAGGGCTCGGCGGCGAGCCTCCGGAGCCAGGGCGCACGGGTCCTGGTGACCGAGATCGACCCGATCTGCGCGTTGCAGGCGGCGATGGAGGGCTATGAGGTGACGACGATGGACGAGGCCGCGTCGCGGGCCGACATCTTCGTCACCGCGACCGGCAATGTCGACGTCATCACGATCGACCACATGCGCCGCATGAAGGACCGCGCGATCGTCTGCAACATCGGCCATTTCGACAGCGAGATCCAGATCGAGGCGCTGCGCAACTATCCCTGGGAAGAAGTCAAGCCGCAGGTCGACGAGGTGGTGTTCCCCGACGGCAAGCGGCTGATCGTGCTGGCCAAGGGGCGGCTGGTCAATCTCGGCTGCGCGACCGGCCATCCGAGCTTTGTGATGAGCGCCTCGTTCACCAACCAGGTATTGGCGCAGATCGAGCTGTGGAACAACCACGGCAAGTACGACAACAAGGTCTATGTCTTGCCGAAGCATTTGGACGAGAAAGTTGCCAAGCTGCACCTTGACAAGCTTGGCGCCAGGCTGACCCAACTGAGCCCGGCCCAGGCCGAATATCTCGGGGTTCCCGGCGCCGGTCCGTTCAAGCCGGATTACTATCGATACTGATCGAGATATCGCTTCTCGGCGGCGAGAGGGCAACGGCGGGCAAAGCTGCTGGCCCCTTTTCTTTCCCGGCAGAACCCCCGATGATCGCGCCGATCGCAGGGCGGCGACCAGCAATTGAGCGCGCCGCGCCGAGAGGCGGCACATCGTGATCGAGTTCGCTGCCGGAATCTGTTTCCTCGCCGCGGCGGTGTGCGCCGTCCTGTGGTGGCGCGCGCGGGCCGGGTGGCGCGAGGCGATCCTGGGGCGCGCCGCGGCGGAGCACGGCCGCGCCAGGATGGCGGCGGTGCTCGGCACGCTGCCGCTCGCCGCGTTTCGCTGGCCGCACCCGGGAGCCGAAGCAGACGGGTCCAAGGAAATCGCGCTCGGCAGGCTGCCGGGCGGTGAGGCGGGCTTGTCCTATGCGGGTTTTCTTGCCGGGATCGAGACCGCAGATGCGGCGCGCATCGCTGCCGCGGTCGAGGATCTGAAGCGGAGCGGCACCGCTTTCACGGCGGCGGTTGCCGCGCCCGGCGGCGCGGCCTACGAAATCGAGGGCCGCCGGACCCTGAGCGGCGATAGCGTGATGTGGCTGGCCGACGCGTCGGCGATCCGGCGCGCCGAGGCGGCGCGCGGCACGGCGGTCGCCGAAGCGGCTGCCTTGCGCGCGATGTTCGACGCGCTGCCGATGCCGGTGTGGCGCCGCGACGCTGACCTGCGCGTCATCGATTGCAATGAAGCTTACGCCGCAGCGCTCGATTTGCCGCGCGAGGCGGTGCTGGCGCAGGCCCTGGAGCTCGCGCCCGAGACCGGACGGGAGCGGACGCTGGCGCTGGCCCGGGCCGCCGCCGCCGGGATCGTTCAAAGCGAGCGGTGTCATGTCATCATCGCCGGCTCGCGCCGATTGTTGGAACTCAGCGAAGCGCCCTTCCGGGTGCTTGGTACGACAGGGGGCGGCACGACAGGGGGTAGTACGATCAGGGGCGGCACGATCGGCTGCGCCCTCGACCAGACCGATCTTGAAAGCGCCGAGGGCGAATTGGCGCGCCACGTCAATGCGCATGGCCAGGTCCTCGAAAGCATTCAGGCCGCCGTCGCGATCTACGGCGCCGACAAGCGGCTCAGCTTTTTCAACACGGCGTTTGCCCGGCTGTGGGGAATCGAGGAGGAATGGCTGGTCGGCGAGCCGTCGCTCGACGAGCTGCTGGAGCGCCTGCGCGAGCGCCGCCGCGTCCCGGAATACGCCGATTTTCGCGCCTTCAAGCGCCAGCAGCTCGACATGTTCACCTCGCTGATCGAGCCGCAGAGCGAGCTGATGCACCGGCCCGACGATCGCACGCTGAGCGTGTCGGTATCGCCGCATCCGTTGGGCGGCCTAATCTTTGTCTACGAGGATGTCACCGACCGCCTGGCGCTCGAACGCTCGTACAACACCTTGATCGAGGTTCAGCGCGAGACGCTCGACAATCTGTTCGAGGGCATCGCCGTGTTCGGCAGCGATGGCCGGCTCAAACTTCACAACCCTGCCTATCGCAAGATCTGGGGGTTGGCCGAAACCGACCTCGAAGGCGAGCCGCATGTCGGCGACATCGTCGAGAAGACCCGCGATTTTTACGAGGATGGCGGCGACTGGCCGGCGACGCGCGAGCAGATCATCGCCGAGGTCACCGCGCAGGCTTATTCGAACGGCCCGCTCGACCGGCGGGACGGGTCGGTGCTGCAGCTGGCGACGGTCCTCCTGCCCGACGGCAACGTGTTGGCAACTTACCTCGATGTCACCGACACCGCTCGCGTCGAGCGCGCGCTGCGCGAGCGCAACGAGGCGCTGGAAACCGCCGGGCGGCTGAAAAGCGAATTCATCGCCAATGTTTCCTACGAGTTGCGCACGCCGTTGAACGCGATCCTCGGCTTCGCCGAGATCCTCGCGAACCAGTATTTCGGGCCGCTGTCGGAGCGTCAGCTCGACTACAGCCGGGGCATTATCGAGAGCTCGCTCCGGTTGATGTCGCTGATCAACGACATCCTCGATCTGGCCACGATCGAGGCCGGCTACATGGCGCTCGAGACCGGGCGGATCGAGGTGCGCGACATGCTCGATGCGGTAATGACCCTGACTCGCGAGCGCGCCCGCAGCCAGGATTTGTCGCTGACGCTGAGCTGCCCGCCCGGGATCGATGCGATCGAGGCGGATGAACGGCGGCTCAAACAGGCGCTGTTCAACCTGATTTCGAACGCGATGAAATTCACCCCCGCCGGCGGGTCGGTGCGGCTTGAAGCGCGGCTCGAGGACGGCGATCTGATCTTTGCAGTCAGCGATACCGGGGTTGGGATCCCGGCGGCCGACCAGGAGCGCGTCTTCGAAAAATTCGAGCGCGGCAATCCGCACTCTCGCGACTCCGGCGCCGGGCTTGGCCTCTCGCTGGTCAAGAGCCTGATAGAGCTGCATGGCGGCTCGGTCACGATCGACTCCCAGCCGGACGCGGGGACCACTATTCTGTGCCGTTTGCCGGCCAGCCTCCGTTTCACGGCCCCGGAGCCCGCCGCCGACCGCCCTGCCGTTTGAGCTGTACGCCCCGCCGTCCCGGTCAGGGGTAGTGCGTCCTTCGAGACGGCCGCCGCGCGGCCTCCTCAGGATGAGGCTTTTTCTTAATGCCATCAAAAGTATACCTCATCCTGAGGAGCGCCCCGGAGGGGCGCGTCTCGAAGGACGCCGGATGGCTGTGCAGCCGTTGCAAAAATGGGGCGCACGGCGAGGCGGGGTCAGCTTCCGGGCACGCCTTTCATTGTCGAATACTCGAAATGCAGCGCCTCGCCCGGATGGACGAGCGGATGGATCGCATGCGCCGCCAGCGCCGCCTCGGCGAAGCCCGACAGGATCAGCTTGAGCTTGCCGGGATAGGCGGCGATGTCGCCGATCGCGAAGATCCCCGGCCGCGAGGTGGCGCAGGTGGCCGGATCGACGCTGATCCGGTTGCGATCGAGATCGAGCCGCCAGGCCGCCAGCGGGCCGAGATCGGTGGCAAGCCCGAAAAACGGCAGGAGGCAATCGGCCGCGAGCCGGCGGGTATGCCCGGCGAGATCGGCGACGATCACCGCCGAGAGCTGCCCGCCCGCCCCTTCGAGCGCGTGCAGCTGATAGGGAATGACCAGCTCGATCCGCCCCTCCTCGGCGAGAGATTGCAGCCGGGCGGCGGATTGCGGCGCCGCGCGGAATTTGGCGCGGCGATGCACGACCATCACCCGCTCGGCAATTTCGGCGAGCGACAAAGCCCAATCCACCGCCGAATCGCCGCCGCCGGCGATGACCACGCGGCGGCCGCGGAAATCCTCGCGCCGCCGGACGAGATAGAAGACGCTGCGCTCCTCGAACGCCTCGATGCCGGCGAGCGGCGGGCGGTTGGGCCCGAACGCGCCGGCCCCTGCCGCGATCACCACCGCGCGGGCGGCGACCCGCCGCCCGGCCGCGTTCTCGACGACAAAGCCGTCCGCCGTCGCGGTAAGCCGCGAGACGGCCTGGCCGAGATGGAAAACCGGCGCGAACGGGGCGGCCTGCTCGATCAGGCGCTCGACCAGCTCGGCGGCACCGATTCGCGGATACCCCGGAATGTCGTAGATCGGCTTTTCCGGATAGAGCGCGGCACATTGCCCGCCTTGTGCCGGCAAGGCGTCGAAAACCTGGCAGCCCATCTCGAGCATGCCGCATTCGAACACGGCAAACAGCCCGACCGGCCCGGCGCCGATGATCGCGACATCGCAGCTGTCGAACGTATTCTGCATCGCGCCCACCTTAGGGCGAATTCCAGGTGAATTGCATCACCCTCTAAACCCGTCATCCCCGGGCTTGACCCGGGGATCCACGTGGATGCCCACGGATCAAGTCCGTGGGCTGAAGGCCCACGGGTCAAGCCGGGCCATGACGAGGGAGGAATGCGATTGAGGCAGAGCGGAACTTGCCACAGCCACCGGCCGCGGTTCGCGCGTCGCGCGCGGCGGCGGGCCCCGCATCATGCGCAAGCAGATATTGCGACCGCGCGCCTCGGAGATATACAAGGCATAGTCAATGATCGTCATCGAGCTGCCCGATGAAGCCGCCACGGCGGCGCTCGCCGCCCGCATCGCGGCGCTCGCCCGGCCCGGCGATGTGATCGCCCTCAAAGGCGAGCTGGGCGCCGGCAAGACCAGCTTTGCCCGCGCCTTCATCCGCGCCCGCGGCGGCGTCGAGGCGGTGCCGAGCCCGACCTTCACGCTGGTGCAGGTCTACGAACTCGACGAGGGGGCGATCTGGCATATCGATGGCTATCGGCTGCGCGACCCGGAAGAAGCCTGGGAGCTCGACATCGAGGACGCATTTACCGAGGGGATCTCGCTGATCGAATGGCCCGAGCGGCTGGGTCCCCTCGTCCCGGCCCGGCGGCTGGAAATCACCCTCTCGCCCGGCCCAACGCCCGCGTCGCGCCGGGCGGCGATCGATCCCGGGGCGGAGTGGGCCTCGCGCCTGGCCGGCCTCGCCGCGGAGAGCGCATGACGGGGCTGCTTGTTCATCGCGCGTGCTTCGAGACGCGCCCTCCGGGCGCTCCTCAGCATGAGGTAACTTTGTTGATGGCATTAAGAAAATACCCTTATCCTGAGGAGGCCGCGAAGCGGCCGTCTCGAAGGACGCACCAGGCGGATCCCGCCGTTTATTATGAACCCGGGCGCTGAGATGGCACTTGCCAGCTCGAAGCCTGCCGCCGTCGCACGCGATGCCGCGATCGGCGATTTTCTCGCGGTTGCGGGCTGGGGCGGCATCGCCCCGGCAAGCCTCGCGGGCGATGCCTCGTTCCGGCGCTATTATCGGCTCACTGACGGCGCCCGGCGGGTCGTGTTGATGGACGCGCCGCCGCCCGTCGAGGATGTGCGGCCCTATGTGGCGGTGGCCGCCATTCTGCGCGGGTTCGGGCTCAGCGCGCCGCACATCTATGCCGAGGACAGCGAGCGCGGGTTTCTGCTGATCGAGGATTTCGGCGACGACAGCTATACAAGGCTGCTCGCCGGGGGAGCCGACGAGGCCGCGCTTTATGCGCTCGCCATCGACACGCTGATCGCGCTGCACCGGGCGGTTGCTGCGCGCGGGCTGCCCGCGCTGCCGTCCTATGACGAGGCGCGGCTGCTGGCCGAGGCGGCGCTCTTCGTCGAGTGGTATGCGCCGAGCGTGCTCGGGGTAGCGCTGCCACCGGCGCCGCGGGACGACTATCTCGCGCGGTGGCGGGATATCCTGCCGCTTGCAGCGCTCCCGGCAACGACGCTGGTGCTGCGCGACTATCACGTCGACAATCTGATGCTGCTGCCCGGCCGACCGGGTGTCGAGGCGTGCGGGCTGCTCGATTTCCAGGACGCCGTGTGCGGCGCGGCGAGCTATGATCTGGTTTCGCTCCTGGAGGATGCGCGCCGCGATGTCCCGGCCACCCTGCGCGCCGCGATGACCGAGCGCTATCTCGCCGCGTTTCCCGGCCTCGACCGGACCACCTTCCTGCGCTCCGGCGCGATCCTCGCCGCGCAGCGCAACTGCAAGATCCTCGGCATCTTCACCCGGCTGTGGCGGCGCGACGGCAAGCCCGCCTATCTCGCCCATATCCCGCGGATCTGGCGGCTGCTCGACGAGGATCTGCGGCGCGAGCCGGCGCTCGGACCGATCGCCGACTGGCTCGATCGCCACCTGCCGCGCGGCGTCCGGCGCGCCCCGCTGGCCCCCCGTGGCGCGAGACCGACGCGAGATCGGCGCGAGATCGGCGCGGCATGACCGAATTGCCCAGATCGGCGATGGTTCTTGCCGCCGGGCTCGGCACCAGGATGCGTCCGATCAGCGACACCGTGCCGAAGCCGCTCGTCGAAATCGGCGGTCGGACGCTGCTCGACCACGCGATCGATCGGCTGGCCCTGGTCGGGGTCGAGCTTGTCGTCGTCAATTTGCATTACAAGGCGGACATGATCGCCGCGCGGCTCGCCACGCGAATGCACCCGCGCATCGAGATCTCGCAGGAAGAGGAACTGCTCGAAACCGGCGGCGGGGTCCTCCGCGCGCTGCCGCTGCTCGGCGAATGCTTTTTTGTCGTCAATGGCGATGTCTTATGGCTCGACGGCACGGATCATGCGCTGGCGCGCCTCGCCGGCGCGTTCGACCCGGCCCGGATGGATGCGGTGCTGCTGTTGCAGCGCGCCGTCACCGCGGTCGGCTATGACGGCAGCGGCGATTATTTCCTCGATTCCCTGGGGGTCCCGCGGCGGCGCGGCGAGCGCGAGGTCGCGCCCTTCATCTTCAGCGGCGTGCAGCTGCTCCACCGCAGGCTGTTCGACGGCATCGCCGAGCGGCGTTTCTCGCTGAACCTGCTTTATGACCGCGCCGAACGCGCCGGCCGCCTCTACGCCATCGTGCATGACGGCGAGTGGTATCACATCGGCACCCCGCAGGGCCTGGAAGCGACCCGCGCCCGCCTCAACTCGCACCGCATCGAGCGATAGCGCGCGAGGCCCCGGTGGCGCCGCACATCTACACGATCGCGCCGGACCGGCCGTTTCTCGCGACCCTCGCGAAAGGGCTCCTTGGGCTGTCCGGCGGCGACCCGCTGAGCTTGCCGCGCATGACCGTATTGTTGCCGACCCGGCGCGCGGCGCGCTCGCTGCGCGAGGCGTTCCTGCGCCTCACTGCCGAGGGCAGCGATCCCGGAGCGCCGCTGCTGCTGCCGCGGCTGCGTCCGATCGGCGACCTCGACGATGACGAGATCGCGCTCGGCTTCGGGAGCGCGGAGAATGCCGACGATCCGACCCTCGCGATCCCGCCGGCAATCCCCGAGCTGCGGCGTCGGCTGCTGCTGACCCAGCTGGTGCTGCGCTGGAGCCGGGCGAGCGGCGAGACACCGCTGCTGCCCGGCCAGGCGGCGGCGCTCGCGGCGGCGCTCGCCCGCCTGCTCGACACGGCGCAAAGCGAAGAGGCTGATTTCGACAAGCTGCGCGAGCTGGCCCCTGACGAGTTCGCCGAGCATTGGCAGCAGGTGCTGCGCTTTCTCGACATTCTGCCGCGCGCCTGGCCGCCGCTCCTCGACGCCGAAGGCGCGCTCGATCCGGCCGAGCGGCGCAACCTGCTGTTGCGGCGCCAGGCCGAGCTGTGGCGACGCGCCCCGCCGGCCGGCCCGGTCATCGCCGCCGGTCTGACCGGCGGCCTGCCGGCGCTGGTCGAGCTGCTTTCGGTGGTCGTCTGGCTCGACCGGGGCGCG
>CAYMRQ010000018.1:0-1197 GCA_964392845.1 uncultured Rhizobium sp. | reverse complement strand
GCGGTGATCCTGCCGGGGCTCGACCGCTCCTGCGATAGCGGCGAGTGGGAGCTGATCGCGCAAGAGCCGGCGCACCCGCAGCACCTGATGGCGCTGTTGCTGCTTGCATTCGACATCGCCTCCGAGCAGGTTCGCGAGTGGCCGGTGCGCCGTCAGCCGGCCGGGGCGAGCGGGCGCGAACCGCGGCTCCGGCTGGTGGCCCAGGCGTTGCGCCCGGCGACGCTGACCGATGCCTGGCGCGGCCTCGCGCCCGAGCCGGCCGAGGCGCTCGCCGGGCTTCACCGATATGACTGCGCCAGCCCGCAGGACGAGGCGGTCACCATCGCCCTCTTGCTGCGCCGCGCGCTCGAAACCCCGGCAGCGACCGCCGCCCTCGTCACCCCCGATCGCGAGCTGGCCCGCCGCGTCGCCGCCGAGTTGCGGCGCTGGGACATCGACATCGACGATTCGGCCGGCCTGCCGCTCAATCGGACGCCGCCCGGTGCGTTTCTGCGCCTCGTCCTCGACCTCGCCGACAGCGCGCTGGCGCCGGTTGCGCTGCTCGCCGCGCTGAAGCATCCGCTGGCCGCCGGGGGGCTGGCGCCGGCGGTGTTTCGCGATCATGCCCGCCGTCTCGAAGCCGCGATCCGCGGGCCGCGCCCGGCGCCGGGCTTTGCCGGGTTGCGGGCGGCGCTGGCCGGAAGCGATGGGATGCTGCGCGGCTTTGTCGACCGCCTCGAACGCTGTCTCGGCGGGCTTCTTGAGCGCCTCGACCAGGGCAGCGTGGCGCTCGACGAGCTGGCCGGCGCGCATATCAGGGCGGCCGAGCTGCTCGCCGCGACCGACGATGAAACCGGGATCGCGCGGCTGTGGCGCGAGGCGGCGGGCGAAGCGGCGGCGCGGTTCTGCCACGAGCTCATTGACGCGGCGGCCGATTTTCCGGCGCTGCCGGGGCGGCACTACCCGGCGCTGTTCGAGGCGCTCGCCGCCGGCGTGGTGCGCCCGGCCTATGGGCGCCATCCGCGGCTGGCGATCTGGGGGCTTGTCGAGGCGCGGCTGCAACAGGCCGACCTCCTGGTCCTCGGCGGCCTCAACGAGGGCACCTGGCCGGGGCCGGCGGCCTTCGACCCGTGGATGTCGCGCCAGATGCGCCGGGAATTCGGCATCGCCCTGCCCGAGCGCGCGATCGGCATCGCCGCCCACGACTTTGCCCAGGCG
>CAYMRQ010000017.1:11044-37875 GCA_964392845.1 uncultured Rhizobium sp. | reverse complement strand
ACGAGAAGATCGCCGAGATCACCAAAAAGCGGCCGAGCGCCTATTGGGTCGAGCTGATGAACGAGGTCGGGGTGCCGTGCGGCCCGCTTTACACGATCGACCAGACCTTCGCCGATCCGCAGGTGCAGCATCTCGAAATGGCGCGGCCGATGGATCACCGCCGACTGGGCGAACTCAAGGTCGTCGGTCAGGCGATCAACATGACGAGGACACCCGAGCCAGCGCGGATGCGCCTCCCGACCCCCGATCTCGGCCAGCACACCGACGAGGTGCTGCGCGAGATCGGCTACAACGAGGCGGCGATTGCCGATCTGCGCGCGCGGGATGTGGTTTAGGAGTCGTAGGGTGGGTTGACCCCGGCGAAAGCCGGGGAAAACCCACCAACATCCACAATGAGGCAGCGAGGCGCAGAGGTTCGCACGGCGGCCTCGCTCATTGCCTCGCCGCCTCATTGTGGATGAAATCAAATTGATGATGGGTTTCGCTGCGCTCAACCCATCCTACAAATATCGGAAAGGCTCAGGACATGCTCGATCAACCCATCACCACCAAGATGATCGCCGAGAAAGAGGGTGCGGTCGGCCGCATCATCTTCAACAACCCGGCGCGCCACAACGCCGTCTCGCTCGAGATGTGGCAGGCGGTGGCGCAGATCATGGAGGATTTCGAGAAGGATGATGCGATCCGCGTCATCGTCGTCACCGGCGCCGGCGGCAAGGCCTTTGTCTCGGGCGCCGACATCTCGGAGTTCAAGGAAAAGCGCGCGAACGAGGAAGCGGCGGCCGCCTACAGCAAGGTCTCCGAGGCGGCCCGGGTCAAATTGCACGAGACGCTGAAGCCGACAATCGCGATGATCCGCGGCTACTGCATCGGCGGCGGGCTGGCGACGGCGATCGGCTGTGACATCCGGATCGCCGCCGAGGGATCGCGTTTCGGCGTTCCCGCGGCCAAGCTCGGGCTCGGCTATGCCTATGACGGCATCAAGAAGCTGATCGACCTGGTGGGCCCGGCCTATGCCCGCGAGATCTTCTACACCGCGCGCCAGTTCAGCGCCGAGGAAGCGCTGGGCATGGGGCTGATCAACCGGCTGGTGCCGGAGGGCGAGCTGGAAAGCTACGTCAAAAACTATTGCGACATGATCGCGGCGAATGCGCCCTTAACGATCCGCGCCGCCAAGCAGATCGTCCGCGAGGCACTGAAGGATTCGGGCAAGCGCGACATGGCGCTGTGCCAGCGCGTCGTCGATGAGTGCTTTGCCAGCGCGGATTACACCGAGGGCCGCACCGCCTTCATGGAAAAGCGCCGCCCGGTGTTCACCGGACGGTAACCGTGAAACTCCCCGGCCACGGCCGCTACGATTACCTGCCGATCACCAGGCGGCCGGTCTATGACTGGCCGGAGGGCAAGCGGCTCGCTGTCTTTTTGTGCAGCAATATCGAGCATTTCGCCTACCGCGCCGGGCTCGGCGTCGACGCGAGCGGGGCCGACCGGCCGCAAAGCCAGCAGAATTACGCCTGGCGCGATTACGGCAATCGAGTAGGGATCTGGCACTACCTCGACCTGCTCGACGAATTCGGCCTGCCCGGCGCACACAACGTCAACGCGGCGGCACTGGAGTATTGCCCCGACATCGTTGAGCGTCTCAATGGCCGCGGTGACGAATATGTCGGCCACGGCCGCAGCAATTCCGAGCGCCAGGACGCGCTGTGGGAGGAGGACGAGGCGCGGCTCATCGCCGAAGCCACCGACACCATCGCCCGGCTGACCGGCACGCGGCCCGAGGGCTGGCTCGGCCCGGGCCTCGCCGAGAGCCGGCTCACGCCAGACCTCTTAAAGGAGGCCGGCTACCGCTATGTGATGGATTGGCCGCTCGACGACCAGCCGGTTTGGCTGCGGACGCGCTCGGGGCCGATCCTGTCGGTGCCCTACCCGATCGAGCTCAACGATCTGCCGGCCCTCGCCATCCGCCACCATACCGGCCGGCAATTCGCCGAGATGATCGTCGACCAGTTCGACGAGATGCTCGAACAGTCGAGGAAATACCCGCTGGTGTTCAGCATCGCGCTGCACCCGTTCATCATCGGCCAGCCGTTCCGGCTGCGCGCATTGCGCGGCGCGCTGCGCCACATCATGGCGCACAAGGACGCGCTGTGGCTCACCACCCCCGGCGAAATCGCCCGCTATTGCGAGAGCCTGCCCAAGGGGATGGTGCCGGGGTCGTAAGGTGAACTGGAGCGCGGCCGTCTCGGCCGCGTGCAGGCGGGACGCCTGCGGTCCAAGCTGGGTTTCCCCCACGCGCTGGACAGCAGGCGGTGAAGCGTGACATCCTCGCATGATAGAACAAACAAGGAACGAGAGATGGCGGCCAGCTCCAGGCTGATGATCGGCGAGGCCGAGCGCCGCTTTCCGGTGCGGATCCGCATCGGGGTGCCGCCAGACGGGCTTGGCAAGCGGCTCGACGAGATCACGGCGTGGCTCGACGACAATTGCGGCGCCGAGGGCTGGGCGATGGCCCCGTCCGGGCTGCGCGGCGTGCTGAATGATGCGGTCGCGGTCTATTTTTCCGATGCGACACTCGCCAGCGGGTTTGTTGCGCGCTGGTGCCGGGGCTACCAAGCCGAGGCCGTTGAAGGCGCCTTCCAGGTGCGGGACGACGCGCCCCCGGCGCGCCGTAGCGCGCCGCTGCACCGGACGCCGGGAGCGGGCGGCGGTCGCGGTCGAAGCGGAGAATGAAGGGGCAGCCGATGACGATCGAATATCGCGCGGCGGTGCTGCACGCGGTAGGGGCGCCGATGGCGGTCGAACCCGTGGTCGCGAGCGGGCTCGGCGGCAATGAGGTGCTGGTGCGGATCAAGGCTGCCGGGCTGTGCCACACCGATCTCGAAGTCATCACCGGGTCGCTGCGCTATCCCTTGCCGATCGTGCTCGGGCACGAGGCGGCCGGGGTCGTCGAAGCGCTCGGCCCGGATGCGCATGGCCATGGGGCGCACGGCCTCAGCGTCGGCGACCACGTCGTCTTGTCGTGGAACCCGCATTGCGGCCATTGCTTCTACTGCGACCGCGATCTGCCGATCCTGTGCGAGACCTACCTCGCGCACGGGCCGCAGGCGCTCGCCTTCGATGGGACCAGCCGCACCAGGCTCAGCGATGGGCGCGAGCTGAAGCAGCTGATGTTCATCGGCGCTTTCGCCGAATACGCGATCGTCGCCGACCACCAGGCGGTCGTCGTGCCCGACGAGCTGCCGTTCGATCGCGCCTGCCTGATCGGCTGCGCCGTGATGACCGGGGTCGGCGCCGCGCTCAATATCGCGACGATGTTCTATGGCGACACGGTCATGGTGATCGGCTGCGGCGCGGTTGGGCTTTCCGCGGTGCAAGGCGCGCGGCTCGCCGGGGCGGGCGAGATCATCGCGGTCGATCTCGACCCGGCAAAGCTCGCGCTCGCTGAGCGGGTCGGCGCGACCTCCCTTGTCGATGCACGCAGCGACGATCCCGCCGCAATCGCCAAGGTGAAGACCGCCGGACGCGGCGCCGATGTCGTCTTCGAAGCCGCCGGCCGCCCCGCTTCGTTCCGCGCCAGCCTCGAGGCGGTGCGTCCCGGCGGCGAGGTGATCTGGCTCGGCAAGACCGATGTCGCCTCCGACGTCGCATTTCGCTGGGGCAGCCTGATGGGCGAAAAACGCATCCGGCGGTCGAGCTATGGCGGGGCGCGGCCGGCGCGCGACTTCCCGCTCCTGGCCCGCGCCTATCTCGACGGCAGGCTCAAGCTCGACGAGCTGATCTCGCGCCACATCCCGCTCGACGAGATCAATGACGGCTTCGCCGCGTTGCAGCGCGGCGAAACGATCCGCAGCGTCGTCGTGTTCTAGATCGACCGCTATCTGAGTCAGGGGTAGGAATTCGCCGATCGCCGGCGCGATCGGCTGGAAGCCTGGCCCCGGCGCGACGCTCCCGTGCGGCGCCGATTTCCCCCGCTGACGGCTGCCCGCCGCCCGGTGTAGTCTCGCGCCGCCCGGAAGGTCCGGGCGAGACCAAGGGATGGGGGAGGATGACATGCCTGTAAGCGGGGACCATCTGGCCGGCGCCGGTGCCGGCCGAGGGGACGGAATCGTCTTTACCGACTGCGGGTTCACCGCCGGCATCAGCGCTGGCGCCAGCGCCGCTTCAGGTGGGGGCGGCGGGTCAGCATCCTCGGGTGGACACGCGCATGCTCAGCATCGCTGGGAGGTCGTGGTCGCCGGCAAGCGGGTCAAGACCGTTGACGTGCATGCCCATTGCATCGTGCCGGATGCGGCGAAGGTGATCAATCACCCGCTCGAGGCGCCGGGGCTGTTGTGGTCGAATGTCGGCGACCGCCTCGCCCACATGGACAAGTCGGGCGTCGATTATGAGGCGCTCAGCATCAACCCCTACTGGTACCGCGCCGAGCGCGATGCCGCCGCCGAGCTGATCCGCCTCAACAACGAGGCGCTGGCGCAATTTTGCGCCGGTCACCCGGACCGCTTCGTCGCCTTCGCGACCGCGGCGATCCAACATCCCGATCTCGCCGCGCAGCAGGTCGAACACGCGGTCAAGAATCTTGGCTTCCGCGGCGTCGGCGTCGCCGGCAGCGTCGCCGGCGAGGAATTGGCCAATCCCAAATTCCACCCGTTCTGGGCCAAGTGCGAGGAATTGGGGGTGCTGGTCTTCATGCACCCGCTAGGCACCCGCGAACTGGAGCCATCGGGCCGGCTCGCCGGCAGCGGCCTCCTCACCAACACGATCGGCAACCCGCTCGAAACCACGATCGCGCTGTCGCACCTGATTTTCGAGGGCACGCTCGACCGCTTCCCCGGCCTCAAGATCTGCGCCGCGCATGGCGGCGGCTTTCTGCCATCCTACGCCAACCGGTCGGATGCAGTGATCAAGACCTTCCCGGACCGGGTCGGCCCGTTGCCGAAGAAGCCACCGACTGCATACATCCGGGACGGGCAGCTCTATTTCGACTCGATCATGTTCACCGGCGAAGGGATGCGTCACCTGATCGCCGAGGCCGGCATCGACCACGTGCTCCTCGGCACCGATTACCCGTTCCCGTGGAACACCGCCCCGGTCGACCACATCCTGTCGATCCCCGGCCTCAGCGATGCCGACAAGATCGCGATCCTCGGCGGCACCGCGGCGGGGCTGCTCGGGATCGAGGGGTAGCAATCAAATTTGCTTCTCCCGGATTACGGGAGAGGGTGGCCGGGGGCGACAGCCCGCGGACGGGTGAGAGTCGGCGGCCGAAAAACCCTCACCCACCCAGCCCTTCGGGCCGGGTCCCCCCCTCTCCCGCGATGCGGGCGAGGTTTTTGTTATCGTCGGTCGCGCATCGCCCGCCAGATGCGCTCGGGGGTGGCGGGGCCGGCGAAATCGGCGGCGCCCTGGGCCGCAAGCGCGTCACGGATCGCGTTGCCGACGGCCGGAAACGCGGCGACCGCGCCGGCTTCGCCGCAGCCCTTGACGCCGAGCGGGTTGGTCGTGCAGCGCGTCGGGTTGAAGCCGAGCGCGAAGGGCGGCAGATTGTCGGCGCGCGGCAACGCGTAATCCATCAAAGACCCGGCGATCAGCTGGCCCGATGCCGGGTCGTAATGAGCGTGCTCCAAGAGCGCCTGGCCGACGCCTTGCGCGATCGCGCCATGCGCCTGGCCGGCGGCGACCATCGGGTTGACCAGGACGCCGTAATCGTCGACCGCGCCATAGCGAACCAGCCGCACGTCGCCGGTCTCGCGGTCGATCTCGACCTCGGCGACATGGGTGCCATTGGGAAAGGTCATCCATTCCCGGGTCCAGGCGTAATAGGTGTCGAGCGGCGTCCCGGCATCGCGCGCGATCCGCGCCACGTCGACGAGCCCGATCCGCCGGTCGGTGCCGGCGACGACGAAATCGCCATCGGCGAAGCGGATGTCGGCCGCGGCGGCTTCAAGCGCTTCGGCGGCAATGCCGGTGCCCTTCTCGATGATCCGCTCCAAGGCGCGCCAGATCGCGGTGCCGCCCATATAGGTCGCGCGCGAGCTGCCATGCCCGCCACCGATCGGGATCACGTCCGTGTCGCCCTGAACGAGATGGATCAGCTCGTTCGGCACGCCGATTCGGTCGGCGAGGATCTGCGGAAAGGTCGTCTCGTGGCCCTGCCCGATCGTCTGCGTGCCGGTGATCAGCGACACCGTCCCGTCCCCTTCGAAGCGGATATCGACATTCTCCGAGGGCGAGCCGCCGGTGCCCTTGATGTGATAGGCAAAGCCGAGCCCGCGCAGCTGCCCGCGCGCCGCGCTGTCGCGGCGCCGCGCGGCAAAGCCGGCGACATCGGCGGCGGCGAGCGCGCGCTCGAAGGTCTCGGGGAAGGCGCCGCTGTCGACAATGTTGCCGACGGCGTTGGTCATCGGCATCGCCGCGGCCGGCACCAGGTTCTTGCGCCGTAGCTCGGCGCGGTCGAGCCCCGTTTGGGCCGCCGCTTCGTCGATCAGCCGCTCGATGATGTTGTTGGCCTCGCCATAGCCGGGGCCGCGCAAGACGCCGATCGGCGCGGTGTTGGTGAACACCGCGGCAATACGCAGCTCGATCGCCGGGATCCGGTAGACGGTGCCCGGCAGGAACGCATACTGGAAGGTCTGCACGCCGCCCGCGCTGCCCGACAGATAGGCGCCAAGATTGGCCACGCTGGTGACGCGCAGCGCGAGAAAGCGGCCCTCGCGGTCGAGCGCCAGCGATGCCTCGGCGCTTTGGTCGCGCCCCTGGTGGTCGGCGAGGAAGACTTCGCCGCGCGTCGCGATCCATTTGACCGGGCGGCCGACGCGTTTCGCCGCCCACGGGATCAGCACGTGCTCGGGATAGATGAAATTTTTCGCGCCGAAGCCGCCGCCGACATCGGGCGCGACAAAGTGCAGCTGCGCCGGCGGGACGCCGAGCGCGCAGGCCGCCTGGTCGCGGGTCGCGTGGATGCTCTGGCTGGAGACATGGGCGGTGTACCGGCCGGTATCGGAATCGTAGAGCCCGACCACGCCGCGCGGCTCGATCGGGTTGGTAACGATGCGGTGGTTGTCGAGGGCGAGGCTGACGACATGCGCGGCCGCGGCAAAGGCGGCCGAGACCGCTTCGCTGTCGCCGGTCAGCCATTCGAAACACAGATTGCCCGGCACCTCGGGCGACAGAAGCGGTGCGCCCGCGGCGCGAGCGGCAGCGGCGGTCGTCACCGCGGGCAGCGGCACATAGTCGATGGCGACAAGCTCGGCGGCGTCGAGCGCCTCGTCCCGGGTTTCGGCGACGACGAGCGCCACCGGCTCGCCGACATAGCGGGCTTTGCTCTCGGCCAGGAGCGGCTGCGGCGCAAAGGCAAAGGGTTCGCCGGTCTGGGTATTGGCGTCGGCGGAGGGACGCAACGGTTTGAGCCCGTCCGCCCCGGCCTCCGCCGCGGTCAGCACCGCCAGCACGCCGGGCGCACCGCGCGCCGCCCGCGCGTCGATCCCCTCGATCCGCGCATGCGCATACGGCGAGCGCAGCACGACCGCATGGGTCAGCCGATCAAACGCGAGATCATCGAGATATCGGCCGCTGCCGGTGAGGAAACGCAGATCCTCGCGCCGCTTGGGCGCATCGCCGATACCGGAGCGGGTGGTCATGTTAGCCAATAGAATGTCCTGGAATCAGGTCCCACCGCGGTCAGCCCCTCACTCGCCTCGCTGCGCTCGGCACCCTCTCCCCGCAAGCGGGGCGAGGGTTCGAAGATGCGCCGTTCACTCCCTCTCCCCGCCTGCGGGGAGAGGGTTGGGGTGAGGGGCGTGTTGGGGCGAGACGATACATCGCAAGATGAATCGCTGCTCAGGGCCGGGTCACCGGGCCGCGCGAGTCCGGCACCGTCGCGGCCTTTTCCTTCCAGTCCTTGGACCACGGCGTCAGTGGTCGCGGCACCGCGACCCCGTCGACCAGGATCTCGTCGACGTGCTCGTTGAAGAAGCACAGATAACCCTCGATCTTGCGGCATTCCGGGATCGGGTCGGGATAGCTCCACACGATGTCCTGGAACAGCTCCTGGCCGATCCTGACCGACCAGTAACGGGCCTTGCCCTTGTAGGGGCAGGCGGTCGTCTTGTCGCTGGGCACCAGGAGTTCCATCCGCACATCCTCTTGCGGGATGTAGTAGCGCACGGGCAGCCGCGTCTCGAACAGGAACCGCGCGCGCCGCGTGTCGGCGACGGTCTGGCCGCCGACCACCACCTGCACAGGGCGTGACGAGGCGAGCACATCTACCCGTTTGTAGGGATCCCGGGGATGGACAAAGATTTCCTCGTCCTCCTCATACCACCCGTCGACGCGGTCCCAGTAGAACGCGACGAAATCCCCGAGCGCCGCCACCTCGTCGAACGGGTCGGGATAGCCCCACGCCGCGTTTTCCGACGTCTTGTCGCCGACCCGGATCGTCCAGTACGACGCGGTCCCCTTGTAGGGACAGAAGGTGTGATGGTCGGTCGGCGCCAGCAGATCCATCCGCACATCGGCGCGCGGAAAATAATAGACCGGCAGATGCCGCGTCTCGAACAGCAGGTGCGCGTTGCCGCTGTCGCCGATCGTCTCGCCATTGAATTTGACGCGCACCCGCCGCGGCGAAGCTTCGAGGGTAACCTTGTAGTCGGGGTTGGTCTTGAACCCGGATTCCCGCATCTCAATCACCGTCGCCATGATCGCATCCTCCTGCGAGCCCAGCCCCGCACGATGCCAGTCTACCCTTCCGCGCGGTTCAGAGAAATCGGTCGGATCTAATATCGTGCGGCTTGACGCTGTGTCCGGATCACGGGACTGTTCAGCCAAACGGAACGCGAGCCGGGGGGAGACTATCGATGCGAAAGTTGGCGATCGGATTGCTGCTTGCCGGCGGAATTGTGGTTGCGTTCGGCGCCGGCGCGTCGGCCGCGGAAAAGCAGGTATTGCGCATGGCCTATTGGGCGGGGCCGAGCCATCACATGGTCCAAACCCAGCAGGCATGGATCAAGACAATCGAGGAAGCCTCAGGCGGCAACCTCACCGTTGAGGTCGACAAGGCGGCGCTCGGCAAACCAGAAGGCCAATACGACCTGATCAGGAACGGCGTGCGCGACCTGGTCTGGGCGATTCCCAGCAGGACGCCGGGACGTTTCGATATGCTCCAGGCCGCCGAGATTCCGTTTCTGTGCCCGAACTCGGCCGTGTGCAGCACGGTGCTGTGGAAGTGGTATGCCAAATACGGTCTCGCCGCCAAGGAGTTCACCGATACCGTCTTGCTCACCACGTTCACGACCGGCCCGTTCGGGATCCATACCGGCAAGCCGATCAAGACGCTCGAAGACATCAAAGGTCTCAAAATCAACGGCGGACCATCCGCCGTGCCGATCGCCAAGGGCCTCGGGATCTCGCTGGCCACCCTGAACGCCACCGAAACCTATGAGGCGGTACAGCGCGGCACGGTCGACGGCACCCTGTTCCCGTGGGAGGCGATGCAGAGTTTTCGGCTCAACGAGATGCTGAAGTCGCATCTGGAGATCCCCGGCGGCCTTCTGGCGGCAACCTTTGTCATCGTCGCCAACCCGAAGGCGATCGACAACCTGACCCCGGAAAACAAGGCGGCATTGTTGAAGGCCAGCGGTGCGGCCGGAGCCATGCTGTTCGGTAAGGCCTGGGACGCCGCCGACGACAGGGGCCGCGCCGACGCCAGGGAGCGAAGCCAGGCGATCCAGACCCTGGCGCCGGCCGAACTCGATCGCTGGCGCTCGCTGGTCCGGTTCGTTCCCGACGAATGGGTCAAGAAAGCCGAGCAGAAAGGGCTCGATGGCAGAAAGATGCTCGATGATCTCGAGGCGATGATCAAGGCCGGGCTGAGCTGACCTTCAAATGACGGGGTCGCTTGCGCGCATCAATGCGCGCCTGGCGGAGTGGCTCGCCCGCATCGGCGCCCTGGCTCTGGCGGTGATCGCGTTAGCGACGTTCTGCGATGTGGTCGCGCGCTATTTCTTCAACAGACCGTTCAGCTTCACCGTCGAACTCACCGAAATAGCGATGGCCCTCGTGGTGTATTTCGGGGTCGGCCTCGTGACGCATGAGGGTGCGCATATCAACGCCGATGTCGTCGTGTTGCGGTTGCCGCTGCGCTGGCGCATCTGGTTCGCGCTGGTCACGAACCTGCTGGCGCTCGGATTTCTCGCATTCATGGTCTGGCGGCTGTGGCTGCGGGCAGTATTTCTCTTGGGCAAAGGCGACACCACTCCGGTCTGGGGAATGCCGCTGTGGCCGATCGCTTTCGCCATTGCGTTCGGCAGCGTGTTCTTGCTCACCGGCGTTTTTCTCCACTTGATCGACGCGTTCAGGGGCGTCAGAGGCGGACAAGACTTGCCGGCGCCAACGGCCGCGCCACAGCCTTTCCGGGAATAGACGGCGGAGCGAAATCGATAAATGGATCCGACGCTGCTGTCGCTGTTGATCCTGGGGTTGTTGTTCGTGCTGCTGGCGGCCGGGATGCCGATCGGCTTTGCGATGGGGCTCTCGGCATTTCTCGGTACGCTGTTGTTGATCGATGGCGGGGCGGCGCTCGAATTGCTCGGCCAGACGGCTTACGAGATCGCCCTGACCTATAACCTGTCCGTCCTGCCGATGTTCGTGTTGATGGGCTACATCGCCGGCGAGGCGCGCCTCAGCGAGTCGCTCTATCGCGCCTGCAACGCCTGGCTTGGCCATCGCCGCGGCGGTCTGGCGCTGGCCACGATCGCCGGCTGCGGCGCGTTCGCCGCGATCTGCGGCTCGAGCCTAGCGACGGCGGCGACAATGGCGCAGATCGCCCTGCCGGAGATGCGCCGCTACAACTATGACGACCGGCTGGCGACGGGCGCGGTCGCGGCCGGCGGCACGATCGGCATCCTGATCCCGCCCAGCGTGATCATGGTGATCTATGGACTGCTGACCGAGACCAGCATATCGAAGCTGTTTCTCGCCGGCTTCGTGCCGGGCCTCTTGACGGTGGCCGGGTTCATGCTGGCGATCGCGGTGATGACCCGGATCAATCCGCAGCTCGGGCCCCCCGCCGAGCGGGCGACGACACGGGCCAAGCTGTTGGCGATGCGCGACGTATGGGGCGCTGCGGCGCTGTTTCTGCTGGTCATCGGCGGACTTTATGCCGGCATCTTTTCACCGACGGAAGCAGCCAGCATCGGCGCTGTCGGGGCGGTTGTGCTCAGCCTTCTCAACCGCAGCTTCAGCTGGACGATGCTGGCCAGGTCGCTACTCGACACGGTGAAGACCACCGCGATGATCTTCACGATCCTGATCGGTGCCATCCTGTTCAACAACTTTCTGATCCTGGCGTCGATGCCGACCCTGATCAGCGGCTGGATCGCCGCGCTGCCGCTCGGCAAGACCGCCATCCTGATGGTCATCATCGGGATGTATTTCATTCTGGGCTGCCTGCTCGACTCGCTGGCGATGATCCTATTAACCATCCCGATCGTGTTCCCGATCATCAGCGCCCTCGGTTACGACCCGGTGTGGTTCGGGATCATCATCGTGATGGTCGTCGAACTCGGGTTGATCACGCCGCCGATCGGCATGAACGTTTTCGTCATCAAGGGGATCGCTCGCGACGTCCCGCTGGAGACAATTTTCCGCGGCGTCACCCCGTTCATCGTCGCGCAGATCACCCTTATCGTGATCCTTGTCGCGTTCCCCGAAATCGCCTTGTGGCTGCCCTCGACGATGGCGCGGTGAGCGCCGGCGATGCTTGCGATCATATGACCGCGAATACGGATACAGGGCAGCAGGAGGAACCGATGGACCGAGAAGGCGGATGCGCCTGCGGCGCGGTGCGGTACAAGCTGACCGCGCCGCCGCTGATCGTCCACGCCTGCCACTGCCGCGACTGCCAGCGCCTGACCGGCGGCGCGTTTGCGCTCAACATCTGGATCGAGCGGCGCTTTGTCGAGGCCGACCATGCGCGGACCCGATCGGTCATGCTGACCGCCGGCAGCGGCAAGCCGCACGAGGTCTTCAGCTGCCCCGATTGCGGCACCGCGCTGTGGAGCAAATACCATGCGGCGCCGGGCGACACGGTGCTGTTACGCGCCGGCACGCTCGACCACCCGGAAACGGTCACGCCCGACGCGCATATCTTCACCCGCAGCAAGCTGCCGTGGCTCGAACTTCCGGCCGGCACCCCGGCGTTTGCGACATTCTACAGGCTCGCCGAGTTCTGGCCGGAAGCGAGCCGCGAGCGGCTGCGCCGCAACATCGCCGGCGAGAGCTGAGGGGCCGTCCGCCCTACCACGCCCGCTTCTTCCCCCAGGCCAGGAACCCGTCGTTCTTGAGGCCGGGCTTGCCGTAGCCGAGCGGCTCGCCCGACAGGTTGAGGACATGGCCGCCGGCGGCTTCGAGCACCGCCTGGCCGGCGGCGGTGTCCCATTCCATCGTCGTGCCGAAGCGCGGGTAGAAATCAGCCTCGCCCGCGGCGAGGATGCCGAATTTGAGGGCGCTGCCGCATTTCATCCGCTCCAGCACCGGCCGGTTCTGGAAATACTCGGCGAGGCGGCGGCTGTTTTCGTGGCTGCGGCTGTGCACGACGACGATCCCGTCCGATGCCGGGATGCGTGCCCGGATCGGCACGAAAACGCCACCCTCGCGCCGCCGCATCGCGGTGCCCGGGCCATGCGCGGTGTAGGTCACGCCGACCGCCGGACCATGCACCACCCCAAGCACCGGGCGGCCGTCCTCGACCAGACCGATCAGCACCGAGAATTCGCCGTTGCGCGCGACGAACTCCTTGGTTCCGTCGAGCGGATCGACCAGCCAGAACCGCGACGCGGGCGACTCGAAGCCGGCCTCCGGCACGGTCTCCTCCGAGACGATCGGGATGTCCGGGAAGGCTGCTGTCAGCATCGCGACGATGATTCGCTCGGAGGCAAGATCGGCTTCGGTCACCGGCGTCGAATCGGTCTTCTGCGTGACCTCGAACGGGTCGGCGTAAACTCGCATGGCCGCCTCGCCGCCGGCGAGCGCGGCGCGCAGGGCAATGTCGAGCAGCGGGTCAGCGGCCACGGTCAGGCCGCCTTTGCCGCCGCGGCGTCGCGCACGGCCCGCCACAGAAGCTCGGGGGTCAGCGGCATGTCGAGATGGTCGATGCCGAGCTCGGCGACCGCGTCGACGACGGCGTTGACCAGTGCCGGCGGGGCGCCGATCGCCCCGGCTTCGCCGGCGCCCTTGACCCCGAGCGGGTTGGTCAGGCACGGCACGACATTATAGGAAAATTCGAGCGCCGGCAGGTCGTCGGCACGCGGCAACGCGTAATCGGTCAGCGTGCCGGTGACGAGCTGGCCGCTGCCCTCGTCATAGACGCAGCGTTCGGGCATTGCCTGGCCGATCCCCTGGGCGATGCCGCCATTGACCTGGCCGGCGAGCAGCATCACCGCATGGGCCTGGCGCGGCCGGACGATGTCGTCGAGGTAGTGGCCGCGACCGGTCAGAAAGCGCCGATCCTCAACGCGCCGAACCGGCTGGCCGATGCCGAATTGTCTCATGGCAACCCCCGCACTCGGCTACAAGCTCACCATAGGCTGCGGCGGCGCCGGAATCCATGCGAGGGGCGATGCGCGATTCTCGGGAGCAATTCGCCCTGCTGACACGTTGACACCCAATTGGGGATGCTCAATTGGCACATGCGGGTGACCAACCATGAAGATCGCAGCGGGAGCGGTGGCCGCGTTTTTGCTCGCCGGCATCGGCTGGTCGCTGCCGGCGCAGGCGCAAGGCGTGCCGGGGGGCTCCTATCTGAGGAGCTGTGGCGCTGTCGTCGTGCAGGGCGACTCGCTGGTCGCGACCTGCCGCCGGGGCGACGGCTTTGAGCTGCGCACCGCCCTCCCCGGGGTCCGGCGCTGCGTCGGCGATATCGGCAACAACAACGGCGTGCTGCAATGCAACTATGCCGGCGGTGCTCAGGTGCGCGGTCTGGTGGTGGGTGAGCCCGGGCGGCCGCCGGGACCGCCGCCCGGACCGCCGCCCGGCTATGGCGCGCCGCCACCTTATGGCGGGCCGCCTCCCGGGTACGCGGCGCAGAGATGGGAGCGGTGCCGCGGCCTGCATCGCGAGGCGGAAGAGCTGCGCGCCCGGCTCGACCGGGAGTGGAACCCCAGGGATCGCGCGCGTCTTGAAGAGCGTTTGCGCGAGGTTCACCGGCAGGAGAGGCGTTGCCGGTAACAGGCGCGCGAGCGGCGGCCCGGCGCCTGACCGCCCCTGGCCGCGCCACAACCATTGCTGTTGACTTCTGCGCCGTTCCGATGCACCGATCCCGGCACCATCGCCGTGCGCCAGGGAGGAAATCATGCCGTCGCCGAAAAAGCTGTCGCATCTCGTCTTGCAGACCAATCGCCGACCGCAGATGGTCGAGTGGTACTGCACCGTGCTCGGGGCCGAGCTGCTCTACGAAAACGCGCATATCGCCTTCATCAGCTATGATGACGAGCATCACCGGGTCGCGTTTGTCGATCCGGGGCCGCTCGCCGACAAGGCGCCGGCCGAGGGCAAGACCGCGCGGGCCGGCGGCGAGGTCGGCCTCCATCACGTCGCCTTCACGATGGGCAGCCTCGACGATCTGGCCGACCAATACCTGCACCTGAAGGACCAGGGGATCAAGCCGCACCGCTGCGTCAACCACGGCGTCACGACCTCGATGTACTATTACGACCCCGATCACAACCAGGTAGAGCTGTTGGTCGACAATTTCGCGACCGCCATCGAAGGGCAAAACTACATGCGCCGCCGCTCGGCCGCCGACAAGAACCCGGTCGGCATCGACTTCGAACCGGACGAGCTGGTCAAGCGGGTGCAGAACGGACTGCGCCTCGAGGAATTGCAGACGATCAACGCGTAGCGGACCGCCTGCAATGGGTCCCTGCGCAGGCAGGGACCCGTTCTTCCGCCGCACGAATGGCTTTCGTCTATCTGCTGTCGAGCAAAGCCTACGGAACGCTTTACGTCGGCTCCACCTTCGACCTGCTGCGACGTATTTTTGAACATAAGGCGCGGGCCATACCGGGCTTTACCGCCAAATACGGCGTCGATCGGCTCGTCTGGTATGAAGCCCACGAGACGCTCGAAGGAGCGCTCATTCGCGAACGACAGATCAAGAAGTGGAAGCGGGATTGGAAAATCAACCTTATCGAGCGGGACAACCCGCATTGGCTTGATCTTTGGGCGTCGCTGATGTTGTAAGGCTGGCGCAGATAGCGGAATGGGTCCCTGCCTGCGCAGGGACCCACACGCGCCGGCGGAAGCCCGCCGCTTTCTTAATTTGCGCCGCGTCGGCACCATGATCCGGGTCATCTCGGCCCGCTCGATGCACCGCAACGAAAGACGCCGCTATGAGCAGGAAAGCTAGGCACCAGCCGCAATTCCGCGACGAAGCGGAAGAGCGGCAATTCTGGGAGACCCACGATTCGAGCCCCTATGTCGACTGGAGCACGGCCGAGCGCGTGCGGCTGCCCAATCTCAAGCCGTCGACGCGGTCGATCTCGTTGCGCTTGCCGGTATCGCTGTTGGAACGCATCAAAATCGCCGCCAATAAGCGCGATGTTCCCTACCCGTCATTGATCTCGTCGCGAGCACGCAAGCGGTCAAGAATTGCAGCCGTAACAGCCATCTTTGAAGTTTCTCGCTCCGCGACAATGGAGGTCTGCAAGACCGCGCCGCTCTGAATGCCAACCACCACGCGAGCACTCGCCTGAGCATTGTGCATCCGTCTTGTGAAGATAAAGGGGCGGCGCACTATGGGCGACTCGAGACGAGGGCGTCACCAGTCGCCTGCCTTACGTCTTTATTACAGATTCAGTTCACCCGCAGGTGGCACGACACCCCGTGCCCGGGGCTCAGTTCGACCAGGTGAGGCGCGTCGATTTTGCAGCGCGCCTCGGCGTAGGGGCAGCGGGTGTGGAAGGCGCAGCCGGGCGGCGGGTTGATCGGGCTCGGCACATCGCCCTGCAAGATGCGCTTCTCGCGCTTCAATTTCGGATTGGGCACCGGCACCGCCGATAGGAGCGCCTCGGTGTAGGGGTGAAGCGGATTGGTGAAGAGGGTCCTCTTGTCGGCGTATTCGACGATCTTGCCGAGATACATGACCGCGATGCGGTGGCTGATGTGCTCGACGACCGCCAGATCGTGCGCGATGAACAGATAGCTCAGCCGCTTCTCGCGCTGCAGGTCCATCATCAGGTTGATGACCTGCGCCTGGATCGACACGTCGAGGGCCGACACCGGCTCGTCGGCGACGATCAGCTTGGGATTGAGCGCCAGCGCCCGGGCGATCGAGATGCGTTGCCGCTGACCGCCGGAAAATTCGTGCGGGAAGGCATTCATCTGGCTGCGCCGCAAACCGACCTGATCGAAGATTTCGCCGACCAGGCCCTGCCTCTCCTCGCCGTTCGCGATGCCGTGGACCAAGAACGGCTCGCCGACGATGTCGCCCGCCGACATGCGCGGGTTGAGCGAGGAGAACGGGTCCTGAAAGATCATCTGCATCTGCCGGCGGTAGGGCCGCAGATCGGTCTTGCCGAGGCGGGTTACATCGTGTCCATCGAGCCTGATTTCGCCGGAGGTCGGCTCGATCAGGCGCAATACCGTGCGCGCCACGGTCGATTTGCCGCAGCCGCTCTCGCCGACCATTCCCAGGGTCTCACCCGGGCCGATCGAAAAGCTGACGTCGTCGACCGCATAAACCTGGCCAACCGTGCGCTGCAACAGCCCCTTCTTGACCGGGAAGTACTTTTTCAGGTTGACGACCTCGAGCAGCGGCGCGCGGTTGTGACCGGGGCCGGCAGGCGTGCTCGGTTCGGCGAGCGTGGCGACGTCAACCATAGAGTCTCTCGGAATGCCAGCAGGCGGCCCAGTGACCCGGGCGTTTTTGTTCGTAGGGCGGGAAAAAGGACCGGCAGCGCTCGTCGGCAAACGGGCAACGCGGCGCAAACGAGCAACCCGGCGGCAGATTCGTCAAGGCCGGCACCAGGCCGGGAATTTCCTGAAGCCTGCCGTTCGCGGCGGGGGTTTCGCCGGCAATGACCTCCAGATGCGGGATCGAGGCCAACAGGCCATGCGTGTAGGGATGCATCGGCGCGCCGAACAGCTCCTCGACATCGGCCTCTTCGACCTTCTTGCCGGCATACATGACGATGACACGATGCGCCGTCTCGGCGACGACCGCGAGGTCATGGGTGATCAGCACGACCGCGGTTCCGAGTTTTTTCTGCAGGTCGAGGATCAGATCGAGGATCTGCGCCTGGATCGTCACATCGAGCGCCGTGCTCGGTTCGTCGGCGATCAGCACGCGCGGATTGCAGGAAAGCGCCATCGCGATCATCGCGCGTTGCCGCATGCCGCCCGACAATTGATGCGGGTATTCCTTGGCCCGCTGTACCGGCTCGGGAATCTTCACCAGCCGCAGCATCTCGATGGCCTTGTCCATCGCCGCGGATTTCGACAGATCCTCGTGGAGCCGGATGGTTTCGCTGACTTGCGCCCCGATCGTCATGACCGGGTTCAGCGACGTCATCGGCTCCTGAAAGATCATCGAAATCTCGTTGCCGCGGATGTCGCGCATCTCGGCTTCGTCGAGCGTGACGAGGTCTTTGCCGTCGATCTTGATCGAGCCACCGACAATCCGCCCGGGCGGATTTGGGACAAGGCGTAAGAGCGACAGCGCTGTCATCGTCTTGCCGCAGCCGGACTCGCCGACGATCGCCAACGTCTCCGCCTGCCGCACGACGAAGGAAACGTCGTCGACCGCCTTGACCACGCCGAGCCGGGTGAAGAGGTAGGTCTGCAGCCCCTCGACCTCGAGCACGGTCTCGGCGTTGTGGCCGGGACGCGTCAGCGCCGTGTAGTCGGCCGGTTTTGTTTCGGTCGCTGTCGCCAAGGGAGCGGCCTCCAAGATGCGCCGGTTGCGTGGTGTCGTCAGCTGCGTCGCGGTCAGCTGCGTTGCCGGGGATCGAGCAGGTCGCGCAACGCGTCGCCCAAGAGGTTGGTGCCGAACACGACGAAGCTGATCGCCGCTCCCGGGAAGATCACCAGCCAGGGCGCCGTCCGCACGTATTCGGCCGCCGACTCCGACAGCATCCGGCCCCAGGACGGGTGCGGCTCGGGGACGCCGAGGCCGAGGAAGGAGAGCGCGGCTTCGATCAGGATCGTCGAGCCGAACTGGGCGGTCGCCAGCACGATCAACGGGGCTAGCGTGTTGGGCAACACGTGGCGGATCGCGATGCGCCACTCCGACATGCCGATCGCCTTTGCCGCCTCGACAAAGGGTTGCTCGCGCAGGCTCAGCGTGTTGGCGCGGATGACGCGGGCGATCGAGGGCACCAGCACGAAGGCGATCGCCAAGATCGTGTTCTGCATCGAGGGCCCGAGGGCGGCGGCCATGATGATGGCCATGACCAACAGCGGCAGGGATTGCATCATTTCGAGAAGGCGCTGGGTTATCAGGTCGAACCAGCCGCCCAGATAGCCCCCTAAGAGCCCGATCGTGACCCCGACCGTGCTGCCGAGCGTCACCGAGCAGATGGCCACTACCAGCGAGATCCGCGCCCCGTAGATGATGCGGGCGAAGAGGTCGCGGCCCATGAAGTCGCAGCCGAGCCAATGCGCCGCGCTCGGCCGCGCCAAGGAGGCCGCGGCGTTGGTCGACAGCGGGTCGTAAACCGCGATGTAGGGCGCAAACAGCGCGGCGAGGACGAGGATTGAGATGATGACCGCGCCGGCCGCGCCGAGCGGATAGCGCCGCACGAAGAAGCGGACGGCGCCCCAGCGGCTGTTTACATTGGCGCCCGCCGCGCTCAGTTCGGCATGGTAATCGATCGTGCTCACGTGTCGCTCTCCTGATCGTGTGCGGGCATCCCCGTTCTAGTCGCCTATGTTGCTAGTCGGCGTATTTGATCCGCGGGTCGAGCGCCGCGTATGCCATATCAACGATGAAATTGACCGTCACGACAACCACCGCGATGAACATCACGAGGTTTTGAACCATCGGATAGTCGCGCCAGCGGACAGCCTCGACGAGGAAGCGCGCCACCCCGGGAATGTTGAACACCGTCTCGATCACGATCAGCCCGCCCAGCAGAAAGGCGGCCTCGATGCCGATCACGGTAACCACCGGCAACATCGCGTTCTTCAGCGCGTGGTAGTAATTGATGCTGGTCTCAGAGGCACCCTTCGAGCGGGCGGTGCGGATGTAATCCTGCCGCATCACTTCGAGCATCGAGGAGCGGGTAAGCCGCATCAGCAGCGCTGAGCTGCGGAAGCCGACCGCGGCCGCCGGCACACTGTACATCAGGATGGCGTTCCAGAACCCGGAGGGCTCGGAGCTGTAGATCGGGATTGTGCCGAAGAAGTGGACAAACGCCATCAGGATCAACAGACCGAGCCAAAACGACGGCATCGACAGCCCGGACAGGCTGACCACCCGCAAGATGTAGTCGAGCCGCGAATCCTGCTTGACCGCGCTGATCACCCCCATCGGCACACCGAGCAGCACGGAAAACACCAGCGCCAGACCCGCGAGCCGTGCCGTAATCGGGATCCGCGGTGCGATTTCCTTAATGGCCGGCCGCTCCGTCTGATACGACATGCCTAGATCGCCGCGCAACAGCCCGCCGATCCAGACGGCATATTGCACCGGGATCGGCTTGTCGAGCCCAAGATCGGCCTCGATCCTCTTCTTGTCGACCGGATCGACGAACCCCCCGGCATCGAACAGGATGTCGGCGATGTTGCCCGGCGTCAGCCGCAGCAGCATGAAGATGATGACCGAGATGCCGAACAGCGTCAGCAGCATCAGGCCGAAACGCCGCACCATATAGGCTCCCAACGTTCGTCCTCCCAATTTCCCGTCACGCGAGCGGCGCGCGGTTCGTTGCGGCGAGCATCCTCTAAGCGTCCGTCAAACCGCCAGCTGTGCCGGGTTGCCAACCCCGACGGCCGGCGGGCGAGGGCTCGTCGACGCCAGCGTAGCACGTCCCGCGGCATCGGTCGATTCGCCCGCTCAGGCAAAATCGCGGCACGTTGCGCTCTTCCGGCCGGGCTCGATTCTCCACTTGTCGAGCCAGGCGTCCTCAAGCCGCCAGCCGTTGTAATTGGCGCATCGCATTTTCCTCCGTCGCCGCAAGCGCAGCGCAGCCTCTATTTCTCGAGCCAGACGTCTTCCATGCGCCAGCCGTTGAAGCGGCTGTTGGTCATTGTTACCAGTCCCTTGAGCTGCGGCTGCATGCAGGTCCCGAAGCGCGAGTACAACAGCACCGGCCGCGACGCGTCCTCCGCCAGCCTGCGTTCGATCTCCCAGACCAGCTTGCGCCGCTTGTCCGCATTCGCTTCCATCGATTGCGCGTCGATGAGCTTGTCGGTTTCCGGATTGCAATAGCCGGTATAGTTGCGCTCGGCGCCGCAAACGTAGGTTTCGTAGAATTTCTGGTCGGGTTCGTCGAGCCCGCCCTCGCTGACGGTGACCCCGACCTTGTAATCCTTGCGCATGACGCGCGGGAACCAGTTCGCGGTGTCGATCGGTTCGAGTTCGGCGTCGATGTAGATCTCGCGCAACTGCGACAGCGCGATCACCGCCGCGTCGCGATAGCCAGGGACGTCGCGGGTCGTCACCTTGACTGCGATCCGCTTGTCCGGCCCATAGCCAAGCTTGTGCATGATGGCGCGGGCTTCCTCGCGGTTCTTCGCCACATCAGCGCCGTAGCCCGGCAGGCCGCGCAGGACATCCGGCGGCATGCCCCACACGCCGTCCGGCGGCGGCATTATCGACCCGCCTACGGCGCCCTGGCCTTCGGTGAGGATGTCGATAAACGCCTGGCGATCGAGGCTCAGCGCCATCGCCCGCCGCAATTCGAGATTATCGAACGGCGGCACCGCCCGGTTGATCAAGAGATCGCGGCTGTTGTTGTCCATCACCACGTTGCACACCGCCTGTGGCGCCTGGCTCTGCACATCCTTCAACAGCGGGATCGACGGCCAGAACATATCGAATTTGCCGGCGACGAAGGCCAGCATCCGGGTCGACATATTGGGGATGATCGTGGTTTCGATGCCGTCCAGATAGGGCCGCCCGGGTTTCCAGTAATCCGGGTTGCGGGTCACCCGGATATGTTCGTTCTGCTTGTACTCGACGAATTTGAACGGGCCGGTGCCGATCGGGTGCTGGCGCATCTGCGCCGGCGTCACGTGGCAGGGATAGACCGGAGACTGGCCCGAAGCGAGCAGCGCGATCAGGTAGGGCTGCGGTCGCTTCAGGTGGAAGGTGACCTCATGGTCGCCGTTCGTGGTGATGTCTTCGACGTTGCGGTACCACGCCTTGCGCGGGTTGATGCGGAATTTGTCGGCCGAGAGGCCGCGCAGCGCATCCCAGGTGCATTTGACGTCGGCCGCCGTGAACGGCTTGCCGTCATGCCATTTGACCCCCTGATGCAGCGGGAAGGTCAGCTGCGTCCCATCCTCGTTCCACGACCAGCCGGTCGCCAGATCGGGCACGATCGAACCAACGCTGTTTTGCGCGACATGCTGGTCGAAGACGACGAGATTGTTGAACACGCCCATCATGGGAATGCCGGCGGCGATCGTCGATTCCTCGTGGATCGACATGCTCGCCGGGCTGGTGAAGCCAGGCATTTGCAGGATGCCGCCGGACTTTTGCGCGATGGCCGCGCCGGCGCTGGCCAGCATCACCAGCAGAAAGCCCAAGGTCGCGAAGAACCGCCGTGTTGCCGTCATCTGCTCCTCCCGTGACCAGGCCCGCCGATATGGCGCGTCCCGCCGCGCCCGCTACCTGTCGAGCCAGAGATCTTCGAAGCGCGCGGCGTTGTAAACGCTGTTGACCGTGCTGGTGAAGCCTTTGACCTGCGGATGCCAGCAGGTCGCCGCATGGCCATGAAACAGGATCGGCCGGGCGCCGTCCTCGGCCAGTTTCCGTTCGATCTCCCATACCAGCTTGCGCCGCTTGTCTGGATCGGGCTCGATCGATTGCCGCTCGAACCACGCATCGAGCTCGGGATTGCAATAGCCGTCCGGATTGCCGTCGGAGCCGCAGCCATAGAACTCGAAGAAATTCTGGTCGGGATCGTCGACGCCGCTGATCGATAGGTTGAGACCGACCGTGTAATCCTTGCGTTTCACTTTCGGAAACCAGTTGGGGGTCTCGACCGGTTCGAGCTCGCCGTCGATGTAAATGTGTTTCAACTGGTCGATCAGAATCACCGCCGCATCGCGGTAGCCGGACAGGTTGCGGGTCGACACCTTGATCGCCAGCCGCTTCGCCGGGCCATAGCCGAGCTCCTGCATGATCCTTTGGGCTTCGGCTCGACTGGTCGCCACATCGGGATTGTAGCCCGGCAGCGTCTTCTGGATCTCGGCCGGCATGCCCCAGACCCCGTGGGGCGGCGGCAGCATCGCCCCGCCGATGTCACCGGTCCCGTCGCCGAGAATGTCGATATAGGCCTGCCGGTCGAGGCTCAGCGTCATCGCCCGCCGCAACAGCGGGTTGTCGAAGGGCGGCATCGTCCGGTTGATCAGAACATTGCGGCTGATGTTATGCGGCACCAGCTCACAGGTTGCCTTCGGCGCCTGCTGCTTGATGTCCTTCATGACGGCCACGCTCATCGTGTAGGGAAAAGTCATGTCGAACTTCCCGGCGATGAACCCGAGCGAGCGGGTCGCGACGCTCGGCACCACCGTATAATCGATGCCGTCGAGATAGGGTCGGTCCTTTTTCCAGTAACCGGGATTTTTGGTTACCTTGATCGTCTCGTTGGGCTTGAACTCGACGAATTTAAACGGGCCGGTGCCGATCGGATGGGTGCGCATGTCGCGCGGCGCCACGTGGCAGGGATAAACCGGCGACAGCCCCGACGCCAAGAGGACCAGCAGGGCGGGCTGCGGTCGTTTCAAGCGGAAACTGACCTCGCTGTCACCGTTGACGACGACCGCTTCGAGATTGCGATACCAGGATTTGCGCGGGTTGAGGCGCAGCTTTTCGCTCGCCGTGCCTTGCAGCAGATCCCAGGTGCACTTGACGTCGCGGGCGGTAAACGGCTTTCCGTCATGCCATTGGACGCCTTGGCGCAATTTGAAAGTGAGTTCGGTACCATCCTCGTTCCACAACCAGCTGGTGGCGAGGTCGGGTACGATCGTCTTGGCGCTGTTTTGCGGCACGTGCTGGTCGAACATGACGAGGTTGTTGAATACCCCCATCACCGGCAGCACCGCCGCGTTGGTTGCCTCCTCGTGGATCGACATGCTGGCCGGGCTGTCGAACTCGTAGAGTTTGAGGACGCCCCCCGGCTTTTGCGCGACCGCCGCATCGGCCGCCAGCATCGCGAACAGCAGACTGCCGGCGGCGATCAGCCGGCGCCCTCTCCGCATCATTTCCACCTCCGATGCCCAGCTGTCAGACGGGTTGCTTTCCCGCTTTGTCGGGCTTTCCGGTCTACCTCGCCTGCCGCCGCAGCGCGACGCGGCGCGGCGGGCGACCCGTTCACTTGTCGAGCCAGACGTCCTCCATCCGGAAGCCGTTGTAGATGCTGTTGACCATGATCGTCAGCCCCTTGACATAAGGCTGTTGGCAGGTCCCGCCGCGCGGGTAGAAGATGATCGGCCGGGCGCCATCCTCGGCCAATCGCCGTTCGATCTGCCACACCAGCTGCTTGCGCTTGTCCGTGTCGGCCTCGGCCGATTGCTGGTCGATCAGCTTGTCGACCTCCGGATTGCAATAGCCGGTATAGCTGCGCAGCGCCCCGCACACGAAGTTTTCATAGAATTGCTGGTCGGGGTCGTCGACGCCGCTCTCCGTGCCGTTGATGCCGATCGTGTAATCCTTGCGCATGACCTTGGGAAACCAGTTGGCGGTCTCGACCGGCTCGAGCACGCCGTCGATGTAGATCTCTTTCATATGGTCGATCAGGATGACCGCCGGAACGCGGTAGCCGGCGATGTTGCGCGAGGACACGGTGACCGAGAGCCGGTTGTTGGGGCCGTAGCCGAGCTTTTCCATTATCTTGCGGGCTTCGGCACGGTTCTTCGCGATATCGGGATCGTAGCCTGGCAAGGTCGCCAGCATCTCCGGCGGCATCCCCCACAATCCCTCGGGCGGTGGCAGCAGGGTCGCGCCGATGTCACCCTGGCCCTGCTGAATGATGTCGATAAAGGCCTTCCGGTCGAGGCTCAGCGCCACCGCCCGGCGCAGATCGGGGTTGTCGAACGGCGGCTTCTGCGGGTTGATGATCAGGTTGCGGCTGACATTGATCGCGGTCAATTGACAGATTGCCTGCGGCGCCTGTTTCTTCACGTCCTCCAGCAACGGGACCGTCGTGCCGTAAGGCGAGGCGAGGTCGACCTTGCCGGCGATGAACGCGAGGTTTCGCGTCGATACGTCCGGCATGATGTGCCACTCGATGCCGTCGAGATAGGGCCGGCCCGGCTTCCAATAGTCCGGGTTTCTCGTGGTTCTGACCACCTCGTTCGGCTTGAACTCGACGAATTTGAACGGGCCGGTGCCGATCGGATTGAGGCGCATGTCTTTGGGCGCGACGTGGCACGGGTAAACCGGCGACCATCCGGAGGCCAACAGCGCCAGCAGCGCCGGCTGCGGCCGCTTCAGGTGAAAGGTGACCTCATAATCGCCCGATGTCGTCACCCGGTCGAGGTTGTTGTACCAGGTCTTGCGCGGATTGACGCGGAGCTTCTCGCTCGCCGTGCCCAGCAACAGCTCCCAGGTACACTTGACGTCCTTGGCGGTAAACGGCTTGCCGTCATGCCATTTGACGCCCTGGCGCAGCGGGAACGTCACCGCGGTCCCCTCCTCGTTCCACGACCACCCGGTCGCCAGATCGGGGACGATCGATTGCATGCTGTTCTGCGCCACCTGCTGGTCGTACATCACGAGGTTGTTGAAGACCCCCATGGCCGGCCGCAACGCCGCGCCGGTCGCTTCCTCGTGCAGCGACATGCTCGCCGGATTGTCGAAAAACGAAATCTTGATGACGCCGCCGGATTTTTGCGCCAACGCCGGGTCGCCGGCCGCGAGCGCGAGCAGCAGCGAACCGGCGATTGCGAACCCGCGAACCTGTCGCTTCATCAATTTGCCCTCCCATTGTTCGCGCGGGTCCGGCCTACGGGCGGCACCCTGTTCGCGTCGGACCGATCGCCCGGTCTGTTGCCGGTGGCTGCGCTGATCAGGCTAGCACGCGCCGGCGCCGCGCGGCAGGGCCTGTGTCGGGGGCGGCGGGTCTATTTGTCGAGCCAGATGTCCTCGAAGCGCCAGTTGTTGTAGATGCTGTTGACCGTGACCGTATACCCTTTGACGTAGGGCTGCAGGCAGGTCGCGGCGGCCGGGAAGAACAGCACCGGGCGGAACGCCGCCTCCGCCAGTTTGCGCTCGGCCTGCCAGACGAGCTGCTTGCGCTTTTCCGGGTTGGCCTCCATCGATTGCTGATCGACGAGCTTGTCGAACTCGGGGTCGCTGTACTCGGCGTAGTTGCGCGCCGCACCGGTATAGAAGTTCTCGTAGAACATCTGGTCCGGATCGTCGACACCGGTTTCCATCGGCACCGCGCCGATCGTGTAATCCTTGCGCATGACCTTGGGATACCACTGCGCCGTATCGACGACGTCGAGCTCGGTGTCGATGTAGATTTCCTTCAATTGCGAGCTGAGCAGCACCGCCGGATCGCGCCAGGCCGGGATGTTGCGCGTCGACACCTTGGTGACGAGGTGTTTGTCCGGCCCGTAGCCCAGCTTTTCCATGATCTTGCGGGCTTCGGCGCGGTTCTTGGCGACATCCGGGCCGTAGCCGGGCAGTGAATACAGCATGTCCTTCGGCATGCCCCAAACGCCCTCTGGTGCCGGCAACATGTTCGCGCCGATTGGGCCCACCCCTTGGGTGATGATGTCGACGAAGGCCGGCCGGTCGATCGCCAGGATCATCGCGCGCCGCAGCTCGATATTGTCGAATGGCGGCTTGTGCATGTTGATCAACATCGTGCGCGGCACGTTGATCGGCGTCATCTGGCAGACCGCCTGCGGCGCCTGCGCCTGGAAATCCTTCAGGGTCGGCTGGCTGACCCCTAGCAAGCCGTCGAACTTGCCGGCGAAGAACGCCAGATTGCGCGGCCCGACCTCGCGCATGATCCCGTATTCGACGCCGTCGAGATACGGCCGGTCCTTTTTCCAGCGGGGTTGCGCGTGACCTTGGAGTATTCGTTCGGCTTGAACTCGACGAATTTGAACGGTCCCGTGCCAATCGGATGCAGGCGCATCTCGCGTGCCGGCACATGGCAGGGATAGACCGGCGACCAGCCGGAAGCCAGCAACGCCAGCAACGCCGGCTGCGGCTGCTTCAGGTGAAGAGTGACCTCGTAGTCACCGCGAATCGTCACGTCCTGCACGTTGTTATACCAGGACTTGCGGGGATTGAGGCGCAGCTTGTCGCTGCCCTTGCCCATCAGCAGGTCGAAGGTGCACTTGACGTCGGCCGACGTGAACGGCTTCCCGTCGTGCCATTTGACGCCGCGGCGCAGCGGGAAGGTCAGTTCCTTGCCGTCCTCGCTCCATTTCCATTCGGTCGCCAGGTCCGGGATGATCACGTTCATGCTGTTTTGCGGCGCGTCCTGCTTGTACATGACGAGGTTGTTCATGACCCCCATGGCGGGCTCCAGCGCTGCGCGCGTCGCCTCCTCGAGGATCGACATGCTCGCCGGGGTGTCCAAATTGTGGAACTTCAGGATGCCGCCGCGCTTCTGGGCCCATGCCGGGTCGCCGACACACAGCGCGAT
>CAYMRQ010000017.1:4051-11034 GCA_964392845.1 uncultured Rhizobium sp. | reverse complement strand
GCAGGGCCAGGATGGCGGTGACGAACCAGGTCCAGCAGCACAGCGGCAGCCGCAAATCCGCGTAGATGACGCTTCATGCCGTTGTCCCCCCTGCCTCGCGGTGCCCGCGGGTGCGTTTGCAGCCGGGAGGTTAGCATGCCGCCGATCGCGGCGGCAGTAGCGGCTGGGATAATCAATTATTCGACGAACTTGAAGGGGCCGGTGCCGATCGGATGCTGGCGCATCTGGGCTGGCGGCACGTGGCAGCGATAGACCGGCGCATAGCCGGAGGCAATGAGGGCGATAAAGGCCGGTCGCGGCCGGCGCAGGTGAAGATCGCGGTACGATCGCCGTCGGCGGCGACCCACGCGACATTCTGCCACCAGAATTTTCGCGGGTTGGTCCGCAACTTTGCTGACCTTCGGCTATCCTGATGGCCGTATTGCGGAGGCGCTTGCCATGAAAGCAATCCTGTGCCGCGAATGGGGCGGCCCCGAGACGCTGCGGCTCGACGAGGCGGCGCGCCCGCCATTGCGTCCCAATGAGGCGCGCATCCGGGTCCGTGCCTCTGGCGTCAACTTCGCCGACACGCTGATGATCGCCGGCAAATACCAGGTCAGACCGGAGTTCCCGTTCACCCCCGGCCTCGAAGCGGCCGGCGAGGTGACAGAGATCGGCGGCGAAGTGCGCCACCTCGAGCCCGGCCGGCGCGTCCTCGCAGTATTGCGCTTCGGCGGCGGCTATGCCGAGGAGATCGCCGTCGACGCCGATGCCGTCGTGCCGATCCCGGACGCGATGGATTTCGTCTCCGCCGCCGCCTTTCCGGTGGCCTACGGCACCGCGCATTTCGCGTTGACCCATCGCGGCCACTTGGCACGCGGCGAGACCCTGCTGGTGCTTGGCGCCGCGGGCGGGGTCGGCCTCGCCGCGGTCGAGATCGGCAAGGAACTCGGCGCCCGGGTCATCGCTGCCGCCGGCGGTCCGGACAAGCTCGCAATCGCGCGCCGGCACGGCGCCGACGAAGCGATCGATTACCAGCGCGAGAGCATCCGCGACCGGGTGCGCGAACTGACCGGCGGGCTTGGCGCCGATGTGGTCTTCGATCCCGTAGGCGGCGACGCCTTCGACCAGGCGCTGCGCGCGGTCAATTGGGAAGCGCGCATGCTGGTCATCGGCTTCGCCGCGGGGCGCATCCAGTCGGTGCCGGCCAATCTGATCCTGGTCAAGAACATCTCGGTGATCGGCGTCGTGTGGGGCGCCCAGGCGGCGCGCGACCCGGTGCTGGTCAGCCGCAATCTCGCCGAGCTTCTGCGCTGGTGGGAGGCCGGGCTGCTCCGCCCGGTCGTCGCGAGAACCTTCCCGCTCGGCGAGGCCGGCGCGGCGATGCAGGCGCTGCTGTCGCGCCGCCATGCCGGCAAGATCGTGCTGGAGGCATGAGGTGCGCCATTCTTCACTCCCCCTCCATTCGTCACCCCCGCGAAAGCGGGGGTCCAGGGGCAACAAGTGGGTTACTGGCGGCTGTGTCCCTGGATGCCCGCTTTCGCGGGCATGACGATTGAAGCGACAGGAATGGACAACCCTGCGCCACAGCGCGCGCGCCTCGCCGAAATCGAAGGCGAACTGGCCCACCTGCACGGGCGGAACGATCTGGCGATGTCGGCGTTCAAATTCGACGAGGCGAACGCGCTGCAACGCCGCATCATCGCGCTCGACGACGAGCGGCGGGCGGTTGTTGCGACGCTGCCGGAACAAACCCTTCCTCCCGAGCCCCCGTCGGGTGTCATGCCAGCGCTGGCGCGACGGCGCAGGATGGGTCGAGCCCGGCGAAACCCATTTTAGACAGGTTACGGCGTCCGCTGATGGGTTTCGCTGCGCTCAACCCATCCTGCACGGGCGACGAATCTGCCTCGCACTACCCGCCTTCGAGCTTGGGGATAAAGAAGACCTCGCAGCCCTGGCGGATCGGCTGGTAGTAGGCGACCTCGTGGATCTCGCCGTCGATCGCGACGGTGGTTTCCTCTTCGAGGTGCTCGCCGAGGCCGGGATAGCGCCGATCCATTTCCTTGATCACGTCGCGAAGGATCTTCGCCTCGACCTCGAACTCCCGCACGCCGCCGGTATAGCGCCGGCTGAAGCCGCTCGACAGAACGACACGTGCGGGAGTGACGGCCACAGCGTTCACGCCCCGGCTAGTCTCCCGGACCGCCGTCGAGGGCGGCGCGCACCTTGGGCGGCGACATCGGCAGCTCGGTCAGGCGCCGGTGGATCGCGCTGTCGATCGCATTGGCGATCGCCGCCATCGGCGGCACGATATTGACCTCGCCCACCCCCTTGGCGCCGAACGGATGGGCCGGGTTCGGCACCTCGACCAGGACCACGTCGATCATCGGCACGTCGGAGCAGACCGGCACCCGGTAATCGAGGAACCCCGCGTTATCGAGGCAGCCTTTGCGGTCGTAGATGTACTCCTCGTTGAGCGCCCAGCCGATGCCCTGGGTCACCCCGCCCTGGATCTGCCCCTCGACATAGCTCGGATGGATCGCGCGGCCGACATCCTGGGCGGCGACAAAGCGTAAGACGGTGACCTTGCCGGTCTCGGGATCGACCTCGACATCGCAGAACTGGGTCGCGAAGCCGGGCGCCACCCCGCCGGCATTGACCGAGGCGGCGGCGGTCAGGGGACCGCCGGTCAGCGCCGACTTGCCGGCGATCTCCTTCAGCGTCAGCGGCGGGAAATCGCCGACATTGCTGCTCGCCGGCTTGGCGCAGCCGTCCTCCCAGATGACGCCCTCGACATCGACGCCCCAGATCATCGCGGCGCGGGCGCGCAATTCGCTGACGAGCTTCTTGCAGGTGTCGACGACGGCCATGCCGGTCGCGAAGGTGACGCGCGAGCCGCCGGTCACATGGGTATAGCCGATCGAGGCGGTGTCGGCGACAATCGCGCGCACTTGGCTGTAGTCGACCCCGAAGGTCTCGGCCGCCATCAGCGCCATCGAGGCGCGCGAGCCGCCGATATCGGGGCTGCCGGTCGCCACCAGCACCGTGCCGTCGGCATTGATCTGCACGCTGGCGCTCGACTCGCCGCCGCCGTTGAACCAATAGCCCGAGGCGACGCCGCGCCCCTGGTTCGGGCCCAGCGGCGCCTTCCAGGCGGGATGGTTGAGCAACGCCTCCAGGGTCTCGACGTATCCGCCATGGGCGAGCTTTGGCCCATAGATCATCGTCGTGCCGATTCCCGCCGCGTTCTTGCGCCGCAGTTCGAGCGGGTCCATGCCGATCTTTTTCGCCAGCATGTCGATGACGCTTTCGACCGCGAAGGCCGAGATCGGCGAGCCGGGCGCGCGGTAGGCGGCGGATTTCGGCCGGTTGCACACCACGTCATAGCCGACCGAGCGGGCATTCTCGATCGCGTAGGGGGCAAACGCGCACAGGCACGCATTCATCACCGGCGAACCCGGAAAGGCGCCGGCCTGGAACCTGAAGATGCCGTCCGCCGCGGTGATCCTGCCGTCGCGCGTCACGCCCATCTTGACCCACATCGACGAGCCCGAGGTCGGGCCGGTCGCCTTGAACACCTCGTCGCGGGTCATCGTCAGCTTGACCGGGCGTCCGGTCATCTTCGACAGAAGGGCGGCGACCGGTTCGAGATAAACGACGGTTTTGCCGCCGAACCCGCCACCGATCTCGGCCGGCGTGACCCGCAAATCGCCGATATTCATGCCGAGCAGCTTGGCGGTCAGCGCGCGCACGACGAAATGCCCCTGGCTCGACGCCCAGATCTCGGCCTGGCCGTCGGCATCGACGCGGGCGATCGTGGCATGGGGCTCGATATAGGCCTGGTGCACCGCCGCGGTCTTGAACTCCTTCTCGATGATCACGTCGGCCTGGGCAAACCCGGCTGCAAGGTCGCCGATCTCGAATTCGAGCCGCTTCGAGATGTTGGAGGGTTTGGTCGGCGCCGGCTCGACCCCGCGCGTCAGCATGTCTTCGAACAGCAACGGCGCGTCGGGCGCCATCGCCTCGTCAACATCGATGACATGCGGCAGCACCTCGTAGTCGACCTCGATCAGCGCCAGCGCCTCTTCCGCGGTGGCCGCGTCGGTCGCGGCGACGGCGGCGACGGCGTGACCCTCATAGAGCGCCTTCTCGCGCGCCATCACGTTGCGCGTCACATGCCAGAAATTGACCGCGACCCGCTCGGGGCCGACATACTCGAATTTCTGCTCGGGAAAATCGGCCGCGGTCATCACCGCCTTGACCCCGGGCAGCGCCGCCGCCTTGGAGGTATCGATCGAGCGGATGCGCGCATGCGCGTGCGGGCTGCGCAGGATCCGGCCGACGAGCGCGCCGGCCATCGCGAGATCGGCGCCGTACATCGCGCGGCCGGTCACCTTTGGCACCCCGTCCGGACGTATCGGCCGCGTGCCAACCCATTTGAACCCCGTCACGACATCGTTCACGGCTGTTCTCCCCATCCACCAGGATCGCTGATCAGCTGTTAGAGTCGCGCGGAGCGGGCGCAAACACAAGCCCCTATGCGCCGTTCGCGCGGGGCAAAGCCGGGCCGCCGCGGACGATCGCAGCGACGCAATGCGCGGTTGCGTAAAGCGCTGGCGAGAGCCGCATGAACGCCGTTCACACCGGTGGCAGAATTGTGGCATGATGATTCGCCAGCGGGTGATATCAGGACCAGGACACAGGACGTGGACAGGGATCGGAGTTTTCGGCCTCGCCGCCGCCGCAGCTTTGACGAACCGGAATACGAGCCGCCGCCGCGCGATTTCGGCGCGGCGCCGCGAGCCCGGCCAGCGCAATTCGAGGTACCCTCCGGGCCCCCGGTCGGCGCCGTCGTCAAGTGGTTCAAAACCGAAAAGGGCTTCGGTTTTGTCGAGCTGTCGGACGGCACCGGTGACGCGTTCCTGCACGCGACGGTGCTCGGACGCAACGGGATCGCCGCGGTCCAGCCGGGCGACACGCTCGAGGTGCGGGTCGCCCAGGGGCAGCGCGGGCCGCAGGTCACCGAGGTGATCAGCGTCGATACCAGCACCGGGGGCGCGCCGCCACCGCCGCGAACCGGGTTCCGGCCGAGCGGTGATCGGCCGGTCCTCGAAGCGACGATGCAGGAGACCGGCACCGTCAAGTGGTACAACGCCACCAAGGGCTTCGGCTTCATCGTCCGCGACGGCGGCGGCAAGGACGTGTTCGTGCACGCTTCCGCGCTGCAGCGCGCCGGCCTCAACGGGCTCGACGAAGGCCAGCGCGTCGTCGTCGACATCGCCGAGGGCCACAAGGGCCCCGAAGCCACCGCCGTCCGCCTCGCCTGAGGCGGACGATCGCGGCTCGTTCCGGCGGCGCGCAGGTGCTGCCGCCGGTTGCGTCGTGTATTGCGTCGCCGCCGCGTCGGCCGCGCCAAAAAAGAATTCTCCGTCTTCTCCGGATTTTCGGGGCGAACAGAACTGTCCGCCTCGTGGCTGGCCCCTCTGTAGGCATTTAAATTGACATCAAATGATGATAGAAGCCGTGCCAACGGTAATGGGAGCGGCAGACATGCGGACGACAATCGCGCTCGACGACGAGTTGCTGGCCGAGGCCGAGTTCTATACCGGGATACGCGAGAAATCGGCTCTGATCCGCGCGGCGCTAACGGCGTTGATCCAACGCGAGGCCGCGCGCCGGCTGGCGCGCCTCGGCGGCAGCGAACCCGATCTCAAACCCATTCGGCGGCGGCGGACGAGCCGCAAGTGATCCTGGTCGACGCCTCGGTCTGGATCGACCATCTGCGGTCGAACGATGAGAGGCTGACCGCGCTGCTCGACGGCGATGAGGTTCTCGGGCATCCCTTTATCATGGGTGAACTCGCGCTCGGCCATCTGCGACAGCGTGATATCGTGCTGCGCGCTTTGCGGAGATTGCCTCAGGCGACCGTCGCTTCGGATCAGGAAGTGCTCCGCCTCATCGATCGGCAACCGCTGTTCGGGCGCGGCATCGGCTATGTCGATGCCCATTTGCTGGCGGCCGTCCGGCTGACGGCGGACACCAGATTATGGACGCGCGACAGGCGCTTGCAAACCGTCGCGGCCGAACTGGGTCTGGCCGCGATGCTGCCGCAATGACCGCTTGGCGCGGCCGGCTCAGTCGAGCACCCCGGCCTTGCGATAGCCATCGAGCAAAAGGCTGTAATCGTCGGGGCGAAGCTCCGGGTTGCGCGTTAACATGGCGATGCGAAGATCGTCGCCGAAGCGCTCGAATGCTTCTGCGACCGCAGCCTGTGCCTCCAACCTCTGGCCGGTTTGCCCGAGTGCGGGAACGAGTGTCCGGTAGACGGTCCTAAAATTCGGGTAAGATGAGCACACTTGGCGCCCGAGCCGGACCGCCATCTCGTAATCCCCGACCAAATAGTGTGCTCGGCTCAAATGCGTCAGCCAACGGGGCATGTGCGGATCGAAGGGGCTGAGGCGGATGGCCAGCTCGACTGATTGGATGGCCTCTTGAGGCAAACCTCCAAAGGCGCGCGCGCTACCTTGGCCGCCATAGGCCAAAGCGGAATTTGGATCGCGGCTGACGGCAATATCGGCCTCGGCCAGACTCTCGTCGTGCTGTCCCGAAAGCATCAATGCGTAAGAGAGCGCACAATGGCCCGTCACATCAGTCGGATCGATCCCGATACTTCGGCGGGCGTGCCGAATGGCGCGCGGCATTATCTCGGACCGCATGGTCGATAGTTGGAACTGTGTTGCCTCGGTAATATAGGTCAGTGAGATAGCCGCATAGGCGGTGGCGAACCCGGGGTCGAGTGCGATGGCGCGTTCGAAGAAGCCGCGGGCCAGTGCATTTTCCGCGACCTCAAATTTGGCGAAATGCCACATCCCGCGGTGATAGCATTCCCAGGCGTCGAGGTTCTCGGGCGGCTTGCGCGACGCGCGCTCGCGCTCGCTGCGTTCCATCGTCGGTAAAATCGCCGCCGAAACGCTCGCAGTGATCTCGTCCTGCCCGGCGGCCAG
>CAYMRQ010000017.1:0-4041 GCA_964392845.1 uncultured Rhizobium sp. | reverse complement strand
TGAGGTCACGGTCGTAGCGTTCGGCCCACAAATGCCCGCCGGTTGCCGCCTCGATCAGCTGCGCCGTCACCCGCACCCGGTTGGCGGCCTTGCGCACGCTGCCTTCGAGCACATAGCGCACGCCGAGTTCACGCCCGACCGCCTTCACATCGATGGCGCGGCCCTTGTAGGTGAACGTCGAATTGCGCGCGATGACGAACAGCCCGCGCGATTTCGACAACAGCGTGGTCACGTCTTCGGCGATGCCGTCGGCGAAATACTCCTGCTCCGGGTCGCCGCTCATGTTCTGAAACGGCAAGACCGCGATCGACGGCTTTTCTGGCAGTGGCAGCGCGGTTTCCGGCATCGCTGTTTCCTGCGCCCGCACGCGAAACACATGCACCTTCTGGGCGATGTTCTTCAAGGCCTGCTCGCCGAGATCGGCGACCGGGAAATCGAGTTTTCCCCGCGTTTGGGTCAAGTGCGCGAGATGCAGATGCCGCCGGGCTCGGCCAGGGCCTCCAGCCGCGCCGCGATGTTGACCCCGTCGCCAAAAATGTCGTCGCTGTCGATGATCACGTCGCCGAGGTTGACCCCGATGCGCCATTCGATCCGGGTTTTCGCCGGCTGGGTGCGATCGGCCATCGCCGCCTGCCAGCCGATCGCGCAGCGCATCGCATCGACGACGCTGGCGAACTCGACGAGCAATCCGTCGCCGGTGGTCTTGACGATGCGGCCGCGGTGCGCGGCGATCGTCGAGTCGATCAGCTCGGCGCGCAGCGCCTTGAGGCGCGCGAGCGTGCCTTCCTCGTCGGCCCCATCAGCCGGGAATAGCCGACCACATCGGCGGCGAGAATGGCGGCAAGACGGCGCTGGACCGGAGAAGGATCCGCCATGCTTTCGCCTCCCGAACCAGTATAGCCACAACCTTCGGCTCCAGAACCCTGCGAATGCCGTGCTTGTGCTATCTTTCTGCCAAAGGCTAGGGAGGGATGAATGTCGGCAGCAGTCACTGAAGCGACCGCCCATTCACGCGCGGCACTGCCGTCCGCGGCGCGTGCGGCGATGGAGGCGCTCGACGCCGAGGCCGAGGGGCTGCATATCTGGCTGCGCACCCAGGCCAACGCACCGGCGCAGCGCGCCTGGTTCAAGGGCGGCGGGCTCGAAGCCGGCGGCAGCCTCGCTCCGGGACGGGTCGGCGCCAACCAGATGAAGGCGGCGCCCTATCGCTGGCGATGGCGTGAGATCAGCCCCTATCTCGATCGCATCGGCGACATCGCGCGCACTGCTGACGTGTCGCCGATCGAGTTCGCCGACCGCCAGCAATTCCTCCTGGTCAACCCCGGCCTCGGCGGCCGGCTGCAGGTGGCGAGCACGATCCGCTGCGCGGTGTCGATCTACAATCCGGGCGACGTCGCGCCGGTGCACATGCACTCGCCGAACGCCAGCCGCACGATCCTGTCCGAGAATGGCGGCTACACGACGATCGAGGGCGAGCGCTGCATGGCGGCGCGGGGCGATCTGATCCTGACCCCGAACGGCACCTGGCACGATCACGGCAATGACGGGGCGACGCCGGTGATCTGGGCCGACATTCTCGATTTTCCGCTGCTCGAATTTCTCGATTGCAGCTGGATCGACGAGGATTTCCCCGGCGAGCGCGAGGGCAATGCCCGCGCCCAGAAGCCGGTCCATGGCGATGGCTATTCGGCACGGCTCTACGGTGCGGGCGGGATGCTGCCCGGCTTTGTCTCGCATGCCCGCGGCATCGGCCACGGCACGTCGCCAGTCTTTCATTATCGCGGAGCCGAGATCCGGGCCGCGCTCGATGCGCTGCGCGCGGAGGCCGGCGATCCCTACGAAGGCGTAACGCTGCGCTTCGTCAACCCGGCGAGCGGGGCCCCGGTGTTCCCGACGCTCGACTACTCGGCCCAGCTGTTGCGTCCCGGCGAGGGGACGCGGTGGAAGCGCGAGACCGCCAACGCCTTCTATATCGTGCTCGACGGCGAGGGTACGACCGAGATCGCCGGCCAGCGCGTCGATTGGGCGACCAACGACCTCTTCGTGATCCCGAATTTCCTGTGGCGCCGCCACATCAACCGCGGCCCGCGCGACGCGGTGCTTTATCTCTGCTCCGACCGGCCGCTCTTCGAAAAAATCGGCCAGTACCGCGCCCAGGGCCGCACCCCGGACGGCGAGGTCGTGCAGCTGGTGGCATAGGGGGCGATGACGCCTTACATAGGCGCCATCGATCTTGCGAGGCGCCGATGCGAGCGACGTTGACGATCACCGCCAAAGGCCAAGTCACGCTGCGCAAGGAGGTGCTGCGACATCTCGGCGTCGCGCCCGGCGACAAGGTCGTCGTCGATTTCCTGCCGGATGGCCGGGCCGAGCTGCGGGCCGCCAAACCGGAGGGATCGATCCAAAAATTTATCGGCTCGCTGCAACGGCCCGGCACGAACGCTCTTTCGATCGACGAGATCTCCGAAGCTGCGGCGCAAGGATGGGCCGGCCGGCGGTGAGGATCACTGCCGATACCAACGTATTGGTGCGTGCCGCCGTCCGCGACGATCCGCTTCAGGCGCGGGTTGCGACCGACACGCTGGGGCACGCGGAAGTCGTCGCGGTGCCGCTGCCGGTGCTATGTGAGTTCGTCTGGGTGTTGCTGCGCCGCTACGGCCGCAGCGCGGGAGACATCGCCGCGTCAATCCGAGACTTGGCTGACAGCGCCAATGTCCGCCTCGACCGGCCGGCAGTCGACGCCGGGCTCGCCATGCTGGCAGCGGGCGGCGATTTCGCCGATGGCGTCATCGCCTTCGAAGGCCGCCGGCTCGGCGGCGCGGTCTTCACCAGCTTCGATCGCCGAGCGGTCGAATTGCTTGCCGCGACGGGTGCCGAAACCCTCTTGTTAGGGCTGTGATGCCTTGCGGCGGGTGGCCGGTCACGCCTGTTCGCCCGCCGCCAGCCGCAGGCCCGACAGCAGCAGTTCACGGTGTTCCGGGTTGCGGTACCCGCTTGCGCCTTCCACGACGTTTTGCGTGATGCCTCGTAACTGCTCGATGACGGCTCGCGCGTCGTCAAGGCGGCCCATATGAGCGTAGCAAGCGGCGAGGAACCGGTAGGACGCCGGAGAGCCGGGATTTTCCTGGATCCCTGTTCGCAACTCAGCCACCGCTTCCTCGAACCGGCGGTCGAAGAAAAAAGCTATGCCCAGGATGCGGTGGGGCACCCCAAAGCGATCACGCGGGTTGAGCCGGAGCGAGGTCTCAACATCCTCGATCGCGGCATCGGGCTGCCCAGCCCACGTTTTGAGTATCCCCCTGACATACCAACCACGGCCGAAGCTCGGGTTGAGGGTCAGCGAACGGTCGAGGAGGGTTATCGCGGTCCCGATGTCCTCATCGCATCCGGCCAGGGCCAACGCGGCATTGACGATGACGGCCGGATCGCTGCCGGCCGCGTGCAATGCCCGTTGAGCGTAATCGATGCCCTTGCGACGGTTCGTCGCCGGATCTTCCGCCCAGGTGCTGGCCAAATGGAAATGGCAAACCGCCGCCCAGCCCAGCGCAGGGCCGTAATTGGGATCGCGCTCGATTGCCTGATCGAGCAGGTCGAGCGCCTGGTGAATCGCCGCATGTTGGCCACGCGACCAAAAAATTGAATAGGCGCGCAGGTAAAGATCGTAGGCGGTCAGGTCCTTCGTCGGGCGCTCCGCCGAGCGGCGGATCTCCGCAACCTGCAAGGCCGGCTCGATAACGCCGGCGACGCTGGTGGCGACCTGATCCTGAAGTTCGAACACGTCTTCGATCAAACCATCGAAACGGTCGGCCCACAGATGCGCGCCGGTTTCCGCCTCAATCAGCTGCGCGGTGATGCGCACGCGGTTGCCGCCCTTGCGCACCGAGCCTTCGAGCACATAGCGCACGCCGAGTTCGCGCCCGACCTGCTTCACGTCCGGCGACTGGCCTTTGTACGAGAAGCTCGAATTGCGGGCGATGACAAAGAGCCAGCGAATGCGGGAGAGGGCGGTGATGATCTCCTCGACCATGCCGTCGGCGAAAT
>CAYMRQ010000016.1:29187-39973 GCA_964392845.1 uncultured Rhizobium sp. | reverse complement strand
AGCAGCCCTGGCGCCGGCAACGCCGCCGGCCGCGGCTGCACCGGCACCCGCTGCAGCGCCGCAGGCCGCCGCCCTGGCGGCGCCCGTCGCCGGCGCGAGAAGCGGCGGGCTCGCGCAATTCGAGCGGGTGCTGGCTTCGGCCGGGGTCGATGTCGCCCATCTGTTTGCCCAATACGGGGTTCGCACCGGCCAAGGCGGCCCGTTCATTCCGGCGCCGCGCGGCCAGTACCCCGACACCACGCTGAGCCCGGAAAAGCTCGCTGCCCTGCACAGCCTGGTCAAGGTGCTCCCGGTCTCGGCGCCGCTGCTGGGCTATGAGATAGGCAGCCCGTTCGGGGTGCGCGGCGACCCGGTCAACGGCCGTGCGGCGTATCATACCGGGCTCGATTTCCGGGCGCCCTACATGTCGCCGGTCTTTGCCACGGCGCCGGGCGTGGTGGGCTATTCCGGTTATCGCGACGATTACGGCAAGGTCGTCGAGATCGATCACGGCAACGGCATCGCGACGCGCTACGCGCATCTCCATCGCGCGACCGTGTCGGTCGGGCAACGCGTTGTGGCGCATAGCCAGATCGGGTTCCTCGGCAGCACCGGCCGCGCCACCGGCCCGCACGTACATTACGAGGTGCTAGTCAACGGCGAACCCCAGGATCCCGAGAAATTCCTCATGCTGGCCCGTCTCGTGCCGGCGGTGCGGCGGTAGGTTGGGGGCACAGACCGGCGGAAGAATCCGCCGGTATTGAGTCAGCCGCCCGGTTATCCCTTCCCTCCGCGCTGTCGCCATGCGATGACAAAAATCTCGCGGCGAGGCCCGCGGCGCTGACACGGCCGGCGTGCCGGCGGCCGATAAAGAGCGGGCGTGGACAGGAATGCGCAGCATCGCAACGGGTTTCGAGATTCCGGGTGTGCTGTGGCGCCGCGACCCGCATGGCGACAGCCTGCCGCTCGTTCTGGATTCGCCGCATAGCGGTGCGCTCTACCCCGAGGATTTCGTCTATTGCTGCCCGTTGCCGGTGCTGCGCCGCGCCGAGGATTGCTATGTCGACGAACTCTTCGAGGCGGCGCCGTCGCATGGCGCGACGCTGATCGGGGCGCTGTTTCCGCGCAGCTATGTCGATGCCAACCGGGCGGCGGACGATCTCGATCCGGGGTTGGTGGCGGGCGCATTGCCGGCCTTTCTGGTACCGCGGCCGATGACCCGGGTCGGCCTGGTGCGCCGCCATGCGCAACCCGGCGTGCCGATCTACGACAGGAAGCTGCACGCCAACGACATTCTCGCCCGGATCGAGCGCTATCACACGCCGTATCATCGCGTGCTCGACGAGGCTTGCGAGCGGCTGCATCGCGAATTTGGCGGGGTGTGGCACGTCAACTGCCATTCGATGCCGTCGCATGGCGACAGGGGCGAGCACGGCGATTTCGTGCTGGGCGACCGCGACGGCACGACCTGCGCCGCGGATTTCACCGATTTCGTTGCCCGCTTTCTGCGCGGCCTCGGCTACGACGTGCGCATCAACGAGGGCTACAAGGGCGTCGAGATCGTGCGCCGCCAGGGCCGCCCCGCCGACAATCGGCACAGCCTGCAGATCGAGGTCGATCGCTCGCTGTACATGGACCAGAAGACGCTGGAGAAACTGCCCGGCTTCGAGCGTCTTCGGGCCGATCTCGCCGGCCTCGTCGAAGCGCTCGGCGGGTTCGTGCGCGCGCATTTCTAAGCCGGCCTGGACAGCCTGCTGCGCCGGGGTTGTATGATGCGCCGAGGCTTGCCGTTTTCAGGCAATTCCAAATGGATCTGGTCCAAATGGATCTGGCCGAATGGCTGCGCGGGCTCGGGCTCGAACAATACGCGCCCGCGTTCCGCGATAACGACATAGACGGGGAGATCCTGCTCCGGCTGACCGCCGAGGATCTGCGCGAGCTCGGGATCGCCTCGATCGGCCACCGCCGCAGATTGCTCGAAGCGATCGCCGCGCTCGGCGAAGCCGGTCCACCGCCGGCTGCGACCGAAACCACCGCTCCCGCCCATCCCGGTGAGGCCGAGCGGCGGCAGCTCACCGTGATGTTCTGCGACCTCGTCGGCTCGACCGCGCTCTCGGCGCGCTTCGATCCCGAGGATCTGTGCGAGGTGATCGGCGCCTATCACCGCTGCGTCGCCGACACGGTCGGCCGCTTCGACGGCTTTGTCGCCAAATACATGGGCGACGGCGTCCTGGTCTATTTCGGCTACCCGCAGGCGCATGAGGATGACGCCGAGCGGGCGGTCCGCGCCGGGCTCGCGGTCATCGACGCTGTCGCCGGGCTCGTCGTCGCCGAACGACTGGCGGTGCGGCTCGGCGTTGCCAGCGGGCTCGTCGTGGTTGGCGACCTGATCGGCGAGGGCGCCGCGCAGGAGCGCGGCGTCGTCGGCGAGACGCCAAACCTGGCGGCGCGGTTGCAGGCGTTCGCTGAGCCGGGCACCCTGGTCATCGCCGAGAGCACGCGCCGGCAGGTCGGCGGGCTGTTCGACCTCGCCGAGCTGGGTGTGCAGCGTCTCGCCGGTTTTGCCGAGCCGCAGCCGGCGTGGCGGGTGTTGCGCGAAAGCGGGGTTGTCAGCCGTTTCGAGGCCTTGCGATCGGGCACGACCCCGCTCGTCGGGCGCGACGAGGAACTTGATCTGCTATTGCGCCGCTGGGATCAGGCGAAGACCGGCGAGGGGCGGGTTGTGCTGATCTCCGGAGAGCCCGGGATCGGCAAGTCACGCCTCACGGCCGCGTTGTCGGAACGCATCGCCAGCGACCCGCATATCCGCATCCGCGATTTCTGCTCGCCGCATCATCAGGACAGCGCGCTCTATCCCTTCATCGTGCAGCTTGAGCGCGCCGCCGGTTTCGCCCGCGACGACACGGCCGGGCAAAAGCTGGCAAAGCTCGAAGCCCTGCTGGCGCCGGGCGCCCGAGACAGCGACGACATCGCGTTGCTCGCCGAACTGCTGTCGCTGCCGAATTCCGTGGCCAGCCTCAATCTCAGCCCGCAGCGCAAACGCGAGAAGCTGTTCGAGGCGCTGCTCGGACAGCTCGATGCGGTGGCGCGAAGCCGCCCCGTTTTGATGGTGTTCGAGGACGCGCATTGGATCGACCCGACCTCGCGCGAACTGATGGATCTGACGCTCGACCGGGTCGGGCGGCTCCCGGTCCTGCTGGTTATCACCTTCCGGCCGGAGTTCCAGCACGCCTGGGGCGGCCAGGCGCACGTGACGATGCTGGCACTCAATCGGCTCGGCGGTCGCGACGGCGCCGCGCTCGTTGAACATCTCGCCGGCAACGCTGCTCTCGACCCGGCGATTGTCGCCGAGATCGTAGAGCGGACCGACGGGGTGCCACTGTTTGTCGAGGAATTGACGAAGGCGGTGCTGGAAAGCGGCGAGCGCGCGAACCGCGTCGCCGCGGTGCTGACGGCAAGCCCGCTGCCCGGCCTGGCGATCCCCGCCACGCTGCACGCCTCGCTGATCGCGCGGCTCGACCGGCTGGGGATTGCGGCCAAGGAGATCGCCCAAATCGGCGCGGTGCTCGGCCGCGAGTTCAGCTATGAGTTGATCGAGCCGGTGGCGCAGCTTCCCGCCGCGGGGCTGCGGGCCGGGCTCGACCGGCTTACCGACGCCGGGCTGTTGTTTTGCCGCGGCGTCGCGCCGCAATCCTCATATTTGTTCAAGCACGCGCTGGTGCAGGACGCCGCCTACGGCACCTTGTTGCGCGGCCGTCGGCAGGAACTGCACGCGCGCGTCGCGGCGGTGCTGGAGCAGCATTTTGCCGATCTCGTCGAACGTCAACCGGAGTTGCTCGCGCATCATCTCACCGGTGCCGGCGATACTGAACGCGCGGTCGAGCAATGGCTGAAAGCGGGGCGGCATGCCGCCGCGCGATTGGCTTACCGCGAAGCGATTGCCCATCTCGAGCGGGGTCTCGGCCTGCTGCATACGTTACCCGAAAGCCCGGTCCGGTACGGCCGCGAAATCGAGCTGCAACTGGCGTTGGGGCTCTGCGTATTCACCGCCAAAGGCGCCGTCGAAGCAAAGCTACCTTACATGCGGGCGCACGAGCTTGCCGAGAGCAGCGGCGAGCCGCAGCAACGGTTCGAGGCGCTCTACGGGGTGTGGCAGTCAACGATGACGTCCGGTGGAGTAGCCGCCGCCAACCCGTTCTCGCAGAGACTCCTGCGGATGGCCGAAGCGGAAGGAGATGATGGATTGCGGCTTCAGGCGCATCATAGCGTCTGGTCGACGTGGGCGTATGGGGGCGATCCGGCAAAAGCCCGCGAGCACGCCGACGCCGGACGCCTTCTCTATGATCCGGAGAAGCATGCGTCGCATCGTCTGGTCTACGGCGGGCATGATCCCGGTGCCTGCGCCGGATACGTTGGCGCTCAGGCCGAATGGTTGCTCGGATATCCCGAAAAGGCGCTCGCAAGCATCAGTGAGTCCTTGGCGCTGTCGGAGCGGATCGCTCACCCGTTCACGTTGAGTGTCGCTCTCTCTCTTTCCTCGGTGATTTACCTCAATCGCCGCGAACCCGAGCAAGCCCTGCGCCAACTCGACGCCGCTGAGGCGCTGATCGCGGAGCAACGGCTCGCGTTCCTCTTCGAGCCTGGCATGCTGCGCGGCGCGGCTCTGCTCGGACAAGGAGCCATCGACGAAGCCATCGCCCGCATTCGCGAGGGCGCAACGAAATGGACCCGGCTCGGACGCACGATCTTTTTGCCTTATGGTTTGGCGTTCCTGGCCGAGGGTCTGGCCCGGCATGGCGATCGGACGGCGGCACTGGCTGCGTTACGAGAGGGATTGGAAACAGGGGGTGCCACGGGCGAGCATGTGTGGGATGCGGAACTGCACCGCCTTACCGGGACCGTGCTGCTCGCTGAAAATAAGCTCGACGAGGGCCAAGCCGCCCTTCGACAAGCGCTCGGCATCGCGCAAGCTCAACAAGCGAAATCGCTGGAATTGCGCGCCGCGACCAGCCTCGCCCGGCTGTGGGGCGAGCAGGGAAGGCGCGCCGAGGCGCGCGAGCTGCTGGCGCCGGTCTATGGCTGGTTCACCGAGGGGTTCGACACCGCCGATCTGAAAGACGCGGCGGCGCTCCTCGCCGAATTGGCCTGAATGCGGCGCGGCTACGCCGCCTCGCTGGTGATCACCAGCCGTCGGCCGAGGACGCGCAGCGCGGCCTCGATCTGGTCGAGGCGCGAGGCGTGGCGGCCATCGAACAGCCGCGTCACCTGCGAGGGCTGCCAGCCGAGCCGCTCGGCGAGCTGCTTCTTGTCGAGCCCGGCAGCCCGCATCGCCCGATAGGCTTCGAGCTTGGCCGCGGTCAACGCCGGCAACGCAACTGTCGGGCGCCCCAGCGCAGGCGACGCCAGTGGCACGTCCTCATCATGCGCCATCGCGCCAAGAACTATCTCCTCCAGCATGTCTTCGGCCTGAGCCAAGGCCTCGGCCAAATCGTCACCCTGGGTCGCGCCGTAGCCGATATCGGGAAGAGTCACGACATAACCGCCATCCTCCTCCTGCTCGAGGTGAACCGGATAGGCGTCTGGATCGTAACGAGCCATAGCTCAGTCCTTTCAACTCAGATCTTCGAGCTTCACGCCGAGATCCCGAAGGATCGAAAACAAGGTTCCCCGCCGGATTTCTTTGCTGCCGGTCGGAACGATCGACCTGCGGCCGGCAAGCTCCACCCGGACGTGGCCGCCTTTGCCGCGGTCCGGATCGATCGTCGCGCCGAGACGTCGCAGCTTCCGCAGAAGTTCGCGGCTGTTCATCAAGGTCGTTATACATTCCTGCGTATCAAGCCGGCAGCGCCGAATTGTGCGAGGGTGGAACGGCTCATTCTTCTGCAAAGGTGACCTCTGCAAAGGTGACCTCAGGTACCGGTCTCGTTTTGTTCTTGACAATTTATTAAAATTGCTGTATGATTACGGCTTCGCTGAATTTCGATCCGGATACTCCCACATGCACCACGATGTTTTGCTGAAACAGCACCACCGCGACCGGCGCGGCCGGTTCGTCAGAGGCCGCTCGGGCAACCCCGCCGGCCGGCCGGCCGGGCTGCGCAATAGGGCGACGCGCGAGGCCGAGCAGATGCTTGACGATGAGGCCAGGACGTTGACTCGCAAGGCGCTCGATCTCGCCCACGATGGCGACCGGACGGCGTTGCGCCTCTGTCTCGACCGAATCATCGCGCCGCGCCGCGAGCGGGCGGTCAGTTTCACGATGCCGCCGATCACCGGCGCCGCCGACCTCGCCGGCGCGATGGCGGCGCTGGCCCTTGCGGCGGCGCAGGGCATGATCACCCCGGGCGAAGCGGCGCAGCTGTCGCAGGTCTTCGAGACCTATATTCGCGCGGTCGAGACGACCGACATGGAGCGGCGCCTGCGCGCCGTGGAGGCCGCCCCTGCACCGCGCTATTGAGAGACGGCTCGCGCGCCGGCACGCGCCTGCGGTGGCGCACCGCGTCGGTCTGCGGGCCTGCGCCGCGATCGGCGCGGGGTGCCGCGAGGCCCTGGACTCCGAGGGGCGCGGCGTCGCCGAGATAGACCCGACGCGCGCGACGATCGTGCGCCTCGGCGTGGAGGCCGCCGCCGAGCTTGCCGCGATCCCCGATACACAAGCATTAAAGGCCAGCGACCGGGTCTTTACCGCCGCGCACCCGCTCGCTGCGGACCGAAGACGAGGCCCGATTGTCCGGCAGATGCAGAGGCTCATCGAGCGCTATCGGCAGGAGTGCGACATCGATAGGCTCATCCTCCATGTGGAGATCGCCGCAGCGTATGCCCGGTGCGTCGCGCATATCGCCGCCGAACAAGCCGGCGAGCAGGTCGGATGATGCAACCGCCAACCGACACACTACCCACGGGCATGAGCGGACCTCCCGGAGGCTGCAACCAACGCGCGAATCCCGCCTGATCTTGTCCTACAGATTCAGGAGGGCGCCCGAGCGCCTCTCAACGAACGGTTGTATGCCGGTGTCGCGCTATTCCGTGAAACGCCGGGCGCGCGCGGTCGGGCTCGGATGGGTTATACTCGACCTGCGCCGGGTCACGACGCGCGATGTCGCCTCGACGCTTGATCAGGTCGCATCGCGGGTCGCCTGAGCGGGAGAGCAGCAATGAGCGCAGCCATTACTCTCGACATGCTTCGCTCCGCGTCGAGCGCGGAATTTCCGGTGATCGACCTCGGCGCCAACATCCGTGGTGACGAGGGGGCGCTCCGCCGGGTTGCGGCGCAGCTGCGCGATGCGCTGGAAAACATCGGCTTTCTGATCGTCGTCAATCACGGCGTCTCGCCCACGCTGACCGACGGCATCGTCGAAGAGGCGCGCCGCTTTCACGCGCTGCCGCTCGACGAAAAGCTGAAACTCACGACCGGGCGGGGGCAGGGCACCGGGTTTACCGGCTATCTGCCGTCGGGCGCGTATTCGGTTAAAACCTCGGAGGTCAACGACAACGACCAGCCCGACCTCAACGAAGCCTTCTTCATGGACCGCGAGCGCGCCCCCGACGACCCCGAAATGCTCGCCGGCAAGCTGTTCCGCGAACCCAACAAATGGCCGGGCGACCTGCCCGGGTTCCGCGCGTTCCTGCTGCGCTACTGGGCGGCGATGGAATCCTTCTCGCAAAAGCTCTTACCGGTGTTCGCCACCGCGCTCGACCTCCCGCCCGGTTATTTCGATGCCGCCTTCGTCGATGCGCAATGCGTGCTGCGCCTGTCGCATTTCCCGCCGACCGCCTATCGCGACAACCAGTTCGGTTTGGCGCCGCACACGGATGCGAATTTTTTCACGGTGCTGCCGCAGGCCAATGTCGAAGGGCTCTATATCCGCCCGCAAGGCCGCGACTGGATCAAGGCGCCGCGCATCCCCGGCTCGTTTGTGATCAATGCCGGCGACATGTTGAGGCGCTGGACCAATGACCGCTTTCTCTCGACCCAGCACCTCGCCATCAACCTGACCGACCGGCACCGCTATTCGACGCCGTTCTTCTACACGCCGCATATCGACCACCCGATCGCCTGCCTGCCGACCTGCCGCAGCGCCGACAACCCACCCAAGTATCCGCCGATCACCTATGGCGAGTACCGGGTGTGGTGGCTCAATACCAATTACGGCGCCAAGCTCGGCGGCTCACCCTCGCCGTCATGAGCATGCGCCCGACCCGCCGCGCCGTTCTGCTGGCCGCCTCGGTGATCGCGATCGTACCGGCCAGCGCGGCCGAGCAGCGCACCGGGCCGAAGCGGGTTGCGATCTTTGCCGGGAACTCGCGGTCCTTGCCCCAATGGGTCGCCTTCGACCGGCGCCTGCGCGAGCTCGGCGACATCGACGGCGCCAATGTCGCGATCGACTTCGTCGTTCATGCCGAGATGACGCTGCCGGAGCTGAAGAATGCGCTGATCGAGCGCATTCGGCGCGGCGCCGGGGTGATCGTCGCCGCCGGACCCGAGCGGATGCTGAAGGCGGCGATGGAGGCAACCCGCGACGTGCCGATTGTGATGATCGCGATCGACTTCGACCCGCTGGCGAAGGGCTACATCGCCGGCCTCGCCCGTCCCGGCGGCAACGTTACTGGTATCTTTCTGCGTCAGCTCGAATTGGCGTCCAAGCGGCTCGAATTGTTCCGCGAGGCAGTCCCGAACATGGCGCGAATCGTTGTGTTTTGGGACGCGTTTTCGGCCGACCAGCTCGCTGCGGTGCGGACGACCGCGGCGACTATGGGCCAGCCGCTGCTGCCGGTGGAGCTGCGTGAGCCGCCCTATGACTACGAGCGCGCCCTGAGCGCAGTGGGCGTGTCACCCGGCGATGGCCTGATGGTGATGAGTTCGCCATTCTTTGGTCGCGACGCCGGGCGGCTGGCCGCTCTGGGCTTACGCGATCATTTGCCCGCAATGTACGCGGGGCGCCCGACGGTCGACGCCGGCGGGCTGATCTACTACGGCACGAAGCAATCCGGTGTGTTCCGACTGGCCGCCGAATATGTCGACAAGCTCCTCAAGGGCGCCAAGCCCGCCGATCTGCCGGTGCAGCAGCCGGACCGGTTCGAGCTGGTGGTCAATCTTAAGACGGCGAATGCGCTCGGGTTGACGATCCCGACTTTGTTGCTGGCACGCGCCGACGAGGTGATCGAGTGATCGGGTTGTGGCAGCGGTTTCACCCCCTCCGATTCCCTCCTCCGCATGCGGGGGAGGGTTAGGGTGGGGGCGTACCGGTGCGGCGCATCGCGATCCGGCGATGCTGTGCTATTTTTGCGGCCAGCTCACACCAGGAGGAACCGACCGGCCATGACCAAAATCGCGAAAGTCCTGCACGACCACATCAACACCGCCTTCCCGGCGAATGTCTGCCTGTTGGGCTCGGTATTGCCCAACGGCTTTGCCCAGGTGACCCCGCGCGGCGGCACGATGGTGTTCGACGAGGAGCATATCGGGCTGTGGGAGCGCGGCACCGGCAGCACCGCCGACGCGATGAAGGACGGCACCAAGCTGACGATCTACTTCCGCAAGCCGTCGCTGCGCGAGGAGGGGGTTTTGCCGCGTGGCGGCATCGCCCGCTTTTACGGCACGGCGAAGATCTACAAATCGGGCACCGTCTATGACGAGGTCTGGAAGCGGCTGGTCCAGCCCGAGAAGGATCGCGACCCGGAGAAAAAGGGCTACGCGGTGCTGATCGCGGTCGAGCGCGCCGAGGATCTGGCCGGGCAGCCCCTCGCCCTCGACTGAGCGGGCGGCCGAGACCACCGCGGCGAGACCCGCCCGGCTCGATCGGGTTGATCCGCCGGTGCGGGCCCCTCACCCCAACCCTCTCCCCGCGGCCGCGGGGAGAGGGAGGGACCCGCGGCGAAGCCGTGGGAGGGTGAGGGGCGGGCACCGCGCGAGCCGCACATGACCGGGATTTGCGCTAGCGTAATAACCGTTGTTGGTGAGGAGAAAATGGCATGTACGATCTGGTGATCCGCGGGGCGAGCGTGGTCGACGGGCTCGGCCGTGACCCGATCCGTGCCGATGTCGCGGTAAAGGGCGGGCGGATCGCGGCGATCGGCTCGGTCGGCGCCGATGCATCCGAGATCGTCGATGCCGGCGGGCTGGCGCTGATGCCGGGCATCATCGACCTGCACACGCATTACGACGCCCAGGTGACCTGGGACCCGACGCTGTCGCCTTCGCCGTCGCTCGGCGTCACCTCGGTGGTGATGGGCAATTGCGGCTTCGGCATCGTGCCGAGCCCGCCGCATCTGCGCGACATGATCATGCGCAATCTCGCGGTCGTCGAGGGCATGGATCTCGACGCGCTGCGCGCCGGGATCGACTGGCAGTTCCAGTCCTTCGGCGAATACCTGAGCCGGCTGCGCCGCTCCGGTCCCTACGCCAACCTCGCCGTGCTGGTCGGGCATTCGGCCGTGCGCACCGCGGTGATGGGCAGCGACGCCTCGGTCCGCAAAGAGCCGACTCAAGCCGAGTTGGCCGAGATGAAGCGGCTCGTCGCCGAGGCGATGGATCAGGGTGCGATCGGGCTCGGCGCCTCCTATTCGCTCAACCATTCGGGCTGGGGCGGGGTGCCGATGCCGTCGACGATCAGCGATCTGTCGGAGTTTGACGCGCTGGTCGGGGCGATGGGCGGTCCGGGGCGCGGCGTCGTCGAGATCTCGTCGGGGCCGAGTTCGGTCGCGACGATGGAGGCGGTCGCCGCCCGGCACGGCAGGCGCATCTTCATGAGCACCGCGCTCGCGCTCTACAACGAAGCGTACCCGCAGCGCGCGATCGGCATGTTCG
>CAYMRQ010000016.1:0-29177 GCA_964392845.1 uncultured Rhizobium sp. | reverse complement strand
CGCGGCAACGAGCTGTACATCCAGATCACCTGCCAGCCGCTGTCGTTCGATTTCACCCTGGCCAGCGCCTATCCGTTCTACGCCCACCCGGCGTTTGACCCGATCAAGGCCTATGACCGCGAGCAGCTGAAGGCGGTGTTCCGCGATGCGAGCTTCCGCGACCGCTTCCGCACCGATCTGCAGACGCCGCTTCCAGGGACCGTGTTTCAGGGGAATTGGCAGCGCGTCATCGTCGCGGCGCCGGTGAAGCCAGAGAATGCCGGGCTCACCGACCGCACGATCGCCGACATCGCCCGCGACGGCGGCCGCGATCCGCTCGATTTGATGCTCGACCTCGGCCTCGAGGAAGACCTCGACACCGGATTTATCGGCCGCTTCTTCAACGCCGTCGATGACGGCGTCGAGCCGCTCGTCAAGCACCAGGCCGGGGTCATCGCGCTGTCCGATGCCGGCGCGCATCTGGTCTATCTGTGCGATGCCGGGTTTGGGCTCTATTTCCTCGGCCATTGGGTACGCGAGCGCGGCGCGTTCGATCTGCCGGAAGGCGTGCGCCGCCTGACCAGCCATCAGGCCGGGCTCTATGGCATCCCCGACCGCGGCCGGATCGCGCCGGGCGCCTTCGCCGACCTCCTGCTGTTCGATCCCGCCACGGTCGGCATCTCGGCGGCGCGCCGGGTCAACGACCTGCCCGGCGGCGGCCCGCGGACGATCCGCAATCCCGTCGGCGTGCACGGCGTCTTCGTCAACGGGGTCAAGGTCTTCGACGGCAAGGGCTACGCCAGGCTCGGCACCGGGCCGGGACAGGTGCTCGACCGCTTTCTGCCGGCCCGGGATGCGGCGCTGGCGAGCGCGGCGCGTTAGGTCAGACGACGGGCCCCTGGTCGTCGCGCTCGCCCTGTGGGCCGCGGCGTGATCGGCGCCAGCGAGCTGCTGGGGTTCCTCAGCCGACCGGAACGAAATCGTAGACCCCGACCCCCTGGATGATCAGGAACTTGCAGGGGCCGTCGTCTTCGCCATGCACGTAATGCGCGGTCTTGGGCGGCACCGCGCAGCGCTGGCCCGGTTCGAGCCGGTAGTTGTTGCGCGGCGCCCGCGTCTCGACGACCATCGGGCCTTCGAGGCAGACAAAGCTGTCGGTGATCTCGCTGTGATAATGCCAGGGAACGCACTGGCCGCCGCCGAGCGTCAGCACCTGCACGCGCAGATCGGCGCCTTCGGCGACGACTTCGCGGCCGGCGATCGGATAATCGCTGGTGGTACGGCTTTGAATGGCCCGGCCCCGCTCTGTGCCGGGACCGCAGTTTAGGGTGAAACGTGAAGAAGTCGAGTCGGCTGTCGGTGCCGACCAACGGATATCGATGATTGCGAGTCTGCGGCGCGCCTCGTCTTACGGCGGCGGACCTGATTTTCCAGCGAGCACGCCGCGCAATGCGCCACTCCGGTCGGGGAGAGCTTCCAGCCCGCCGCCCGCACCGCATCGTCGGGCGACCTCCCGACATACTCGTAAAGATGCGCCGCCGCGCAGCTGTCGCAAAACGCCGAGATCACGATCGCCATGTAGGGACGCTCATTTGCATCGACTCGCCGCTCAATCAATTGCAGAGTCCGCATCGCCGCCCTCCATGCTCGCTGCGTCGAGCGACGGCCTTAACCATCGCGACGCGGCAGAGTATCATGGCGTGTATCATACGTCTATATACGTGTTGGCGTATTTAAAATACTACTTAAAGACGCGAACTATGTCTAGCGGAGCAGCCCTCCCTTAAGTTACGCCCGCTACCCCGGCTCGGCTGTGCATGCTAAGGTGAGATCATAATCCCGATGTAGGTCAGGCGGTGGGCGCGCGCGGCTGGCGCATTTTGCTTGGGTGATCTGAGGGCGACATGGCGAAAGGTTCGCGGAAGAAAAATGAAGGATCTGCGCCTGCTCCCCGGGCAGTCGTCGAGCCGGTGGCTGGGGATCCGCGGACAGCAGAACCTAAGGCCGGGCAACGGGTGGCGCGAGCGACACGAACCCGGGTGACGGATCTCGGTGGCGAGGGTGTGGTGGCCACGGATGGCAAAAGCGCGGCTCCCACGCTCGCGAAGGCAGCCCTTGCGACGGCACCAATACCGCAGCAGGATGGTGATCGGCAAGATCGGGCAGCCCCGTCCGGCCACCCTCTTCATGGGTATATCGACGGGGCAAATTCTACCCGCATCACGGGCTGGGTATGGAACCCGCAGCGGCCTGAAAGCCGGATCGTGCTCGAACTGGTGGACGGCGATACTCGCTTGGCCAAGGTGACCGCGAACCAGTACCGGTCGGATCTGCGACAGGCGGGCATCGGCGACGGGCGGCACGCTTTCGCGGTGCCCGTGGGCGAGGGGTTGCTGTCCGCTGCTCGAAATGTCCTGCATCTGCGCTGCACCGAGACCGGCGCGGAAATGCCTGGGTCACCGCTCATCATCGAGCGCAGCGTACTGGCGCCGACCGGCGCAAGCCCGGGCTTTCACAAGCCCGCCGCGCGGTACGCGCCGGCATCGCCGGCCAATGAACCCTTCGCTGATTCCGTCGACAAACCCGCTGAAGCCGACCCGGTTGCCGACACACCGCCGGTGGATCGACTCGGCAACGCCGATGGCGTGGCACCGGTGGCCCCTTGGCTCGTCAGCGAACTTGCCGCCGTGCGCGACAGTGAAACCGCACTGCAAAGCAATATCGACTTCGCCGACTGGACCGGCATCAGCGGTTGGGTCTGGGATCCGCAGGAGCCGAAAAAGCGGATTGCGCTCGAGTTATTGGACGGCGACACCGCGTTGGCGACGGTGCTGGCGAGCGAATACCGACCGGACCTTGAACAGGCCGGCCTCGGCGACGGACGGCATGGTTTCTCGATCCCGTTCAGCGAGACGCTGCTGCCCTATGCTCGACACGTGCTGCATCTGCGCCCGGTCGGTTCCGGGGTCGAGATGCCGTCGTTCCCGCTCGTGCTGACGCGCGAGCAGGCCGGGCTCGATCCGACCGTTCGATTCATCCTCGGCAATGTCATGGCCGAGGCGGACCGGGCGGAGAAAGCGGAAGACCTGGCGCCCATCATCAACGCGATGGTCGGCTTTCTCGACGCGGCCTTGTCGCGTTACTTTTATATCGCGGACGAGGCCGCCGCGCATGCGTCCGAGCTGCTCAACCCCGGGGAACTAGCGCCGCAGGTGCGAACCCTGATCGAGTCGATCAAGCGGAGCTATCCGCCGATCGTCGTCGATACCGGGCGCGAGCCGCTCGTATCGATCGTCATTCCGGTATTCAACAAATTCGACCTGACCTACAACTGTGTCAAATCAATCGTGGAACACGGAGCACAAATCCCGTTTGAAATCATTATTGTCGATGATTGCTCTCGGGATGAAACGATGTTCGCCGCCTTCGCATTCGGTCCGGGAATTCGGTTGATCCGCAACCCCGAAAATTCCGGTTTTATCCGGTCGTGCAATCGTGGGTTCGAGGCTGCACGCGGCGAATACATCGTCTTCCTGAACAACGACACGGAGGTCAGGGCGCGCTGGCTGGATGAGCTGTACGAGACGATGCAGCGCGATCCCGACATAGGGGTTGTCGGCGCGAAATTACTGTTTGCCGACGGCAGCCTCCAGGAATGCGGCGGAATCGTCTGGCGTCTTGGCGACGGGTGGAATTGGGGCCGCGGCCAGGCGGCCGACGACCCCCGGTTTTGCTACATGCGGGATGCCGACTACGTGTCCGGCGCCGCGCTGATGATCAAAGCGAGTCTCTTCAAGGAGCTGGGAAGGTTCGACGAGCATTATCTGCCGATGTATTACGAAGATACCGATTTGTGCTTCCGCGTACGGCAGCACGGACAGCGCGTTGTTGTTCAGCCCGCCTCCGAGATTGTCCATTTCGAAGGTGCCAGCGGCGGAACCAGCGTTACCGGAACCGGCATGAAGCGCTTCCAGGCGATCAACCATCGCAAGTTCTTCGAGCGCTGGAAGGACACCCTGGCGAGCCATCGCTTCAACGGCGAGTTGCCCGACCTCGAAGCCGAGCGCGACGTCCGCCAGCGGGCTCTGTTCATCGATGATTCGGTGCCGGAGCCGGACAAGGATGCCGGCTCCAACGCCGCGTTCCAGCATATGCTGTCGCTGCGGCGCCTGGGGTACAAGGTGACGTTCCTCCCCGGCGACAACATGGCCAGGATCGATCCCTATACCACCGAGCTTCAGCGCCGCGGCATCGAGTGCCTGTACCACCCCTATTACTTCTCGGTCGAGGACGTCTTCAGAAAGCAGGCGACCATGTTTGATCTGGTCTACCTGCATCGCCACTCTAATGCCTCGAAGTATGCCGGGATGATCCGCCAGCATTTGCCCAAGGCGCGTATCCTGTACAACGTTGCCGATCTTCACTTCCTGCGAATGCAGCGGCAAGCCGAGCTGGAGAACGATCCGAGCCTGCGCGAAAAGGCCGGCCAGCTGCGCCGGATCGAGCTAGGCGCGATGTCTTTTGTCGATTGCGTGATCGTGCATTCGGCCGCCGAGGCCGAGTTGTTGCGGGAAATCGCGCCCGATATCGAGGTGCAGGTGATCCCCTGGACCGTCCCGCTGCGCGACATCACCCAGATAACCGTCCGTAAGCCGGGGATCGCCTTCATCGGCGGCTATCGCCATCCGCCCAATGTCGATGCCGCGCAATGGGCGGCGCAGAGCATCATGCCGCTGTTGCGCGGCAAGGTCCCGGGCGTCGAACTGCTGCTGGTCGGGAGCCATATGCCGAAAGAGGTCAGCTCTCTGGCGGCCAAGGACATCGTGCCGGTCGGCTACGTGCCCTCGCTGGACAGCGTGTTCGCGCGGATCCGGTTGACAATTGCGCCGTTGCGCTATGGCGCCGGTCTGAAGGGCAAGGTTCTCGAGAGCATGGCGGCCGGGATCCCGTGCGTCATGACGACGATCGCGGCCGAAGGCATCGACTTGCCGGCGGAGCTGAAATCGCTGGTCGCCGACGAGCCGGACGCGCTGGCGGAACGGATCGCGACGCTCTGTCGCGATTCCGCCGAATATCGGCGCATCGTCGCGGCCGGCAAGGCCCATATCACCGCCAACTATTCGGCCGAGCGGGTCGATGCCCTGATCCGGGAGGCTTGCGGGGCCGAGTGAGCATCGCGAAAACGGACGCTCGGCGCCCGAGGACTGGCGTTAGGGGCCCGCGCCAGTGGCCGGTGATGAAGGTTCTTGTCGTATTCGGCACGAGGCCAGAGGCGATCAAGATGGCGCCGGTCGTCAAGGCGCTGGCGGCCAGCGCGGCGCTACGCCCGGTGATTTGCCTGACCGGCCAGCACCGCGACATGCTGGCAGGCATCCTCGATTTTTTCGGTCTGACCGCGGATCACGATCTCTCGATCATGCAGCCGGAGCAGGACCTCGTCTATGTGACCGCGGCGGTGCTCACCGGCGTCCAGCGGGTTCTCGCGGCCGAAAAGCCGGACTGGGTCCTGGTGCATGGCGACACCACCACGGCGCTGGCGGCAGCACTTGCCGCCTTCTATGCCGGCTGCCGGATCGGCCATGTCGAGGCCGGGCTGCGGACCGGCGATTTGCATCAGCCTTGGCCCGAAGAGATGAACCGCAGCGTGATCGACCGTCTCGCCGATCGCCTGTTCGCGCCGACCGAGAGCGCGCGCGCCAACCTCCTCCGGGAGAACCTGGCTGCGGAAAAGATCGTGGTGACCGGCAACACCGTCGTCGACGCGCTTGTCGCCGTGCGCGCGGCGCTGGAGGGTGACGCGGCGCTGCAACGATCGGCCGCTGCAGGGTTCGGCTTCCTCGATCCGACCAAAAACCTGATCCTGGTGACCGGGCATCGCCGCGAAAGCTTCGGCCACGGCTTCGAGCAGATCTGCGCCGGGCTGCGCCGCATCGCGCAGCGCGATGATGTGCAGATTGTTTATCCGGTTCACCTCAACCCCGCGGTACAGGAACCGGTGCGGCGCATCCTCGGGGCGTTGCCGAACGTGCATCTGCTGGCGCCGCTCGATTATGTTCCGTTCGTCTATCTGATGATGCGCAGCCATATCATCCTGACCGATTCCGGCGGGATCCAGGAGGAAGCGCCGGCGCTCGGCAAGCCCGTGCTGGTGATGCGCGCGGTGACCGAGCGGCCCGAAGCGCTCGCCGCCGGAACCGTGGCGCTCGTCGGCACCGACCAGGAGCGCATCCATGACGCGGTCGCCGAGCTCCTGGATTCGCCGGCGCGCTACGCCGTCTTTGCCCGCGCCCATAACCCCTATGGCGACGGGCTTGCCAGCCTGCGCATCCGCAACACGCTGCTGCGCGCCGGCCACTGAGGCGGGTGGTTGTACGAGGGGCCGGGCGACCCTATCATCCCTCTGGGATTTACCGAGGAGCCGCCGATGGCCGAAATCGCCGAACTGGATGCCGCGCCGGCAACGATCGAGGCCAACCTCTCCTATCTCGCCCGCGACGCCGATAAGCTCGTCACCTATGTCGCGGCGCCGGGCGGCCGCGATACCCGAATCGGCGGCGACAACAGCGAGACGCACCGGGTCACGATCCACAACGGCCGACCTCTGGCCGACCGCTTTGTGTTCGAGCGCGAGGGCTTCCGCTTTGTGCCGCACCGCACCAGGGTCGCGGATTTCTTCGACGAGGCGGAGATCAGGCGGGTCTACTACAAGGAGTGCGAGGCGCTGATCAAAGAGGTGAGCGGCGCTAGGCGCGTCGTCGTCTTCGACCACACGCTGCGCACCGCCAGCGATGAACAGCGCGAAACCCAGAAGATCCGCGACATCGTCCGCCGCGTCCATAACGACTACACCGAATGGTCCGGGCCGCAGCGGGTGCGCGATGTCATGGGCGAGGAGGCCGAGGCGCCATTGCGCGGCCGTTTCGCGATTATCCAGGTATGGCGGCCGATCAACCAGCCGGTCGAATGCTTCCCGCTGGCGATCTGCGATGCGCAGAGTGTGTCGCCGGGGAACCTGGTCGTCAACGAACGGCGCTACCCCGGCCGGGTCGGCCAGACCTATGCGATCACCCATGATCCGGCGGAGCGCTGGTATTGGTTCCCGCAGATGCGCCCCGACGAGGCGCTGGTCTTCAAGGTCTACGAGTCGCTAAAGGACGGCCGCGCCCGCTGGACCGCCCACACCGCCTTCGCCGACCCGACCTCGCCACCCCACGCCCGCCCGCGCGCGAGCATCGAAATCCGCACCCTGGCGTTTTTCTGAGGCGAGGCTGATCAGGCGGCAGCCAGCGCGGCCCGCGCCTCCGCGATCCACCCGGTGGCGTTCATCTCCTCGAAGAGGCGGAGGGCGCGCTCGATCAACGCGCGGTTCTCCAGCGTATTGTCGCCGCGCCGGAAGCGACCGTAGGCCAGCAGCGTCTGGGCCAGTTCGGGCCGGGACTGGATTTCGTCCAAAACTTTGAGGCTGCTTCGGAACGCAGCTTCGGCCTCGGCCCGGTCGCCCATCGCGTGATGAACCTCGCCGAGAACACGATGGGCCGCGCCTTGTTCGAGACCCAGTCCGTACCGCTCCGCCACGCCGAGCGCGACGCCGGCGGCGCTAAAAGCCTGGCCGGTGTCGCCGGCGGCAAGGTGGAGTTGAGCCAGGGCGATCTGCACCAAGGCGACTGCATGCACGCCAGGCGGCCCGATTGCGCGCAAGGGAACCTCCTTGAACACCCGATCGAGGAGGCGTTTGGCGTCAGCGGGTTTCCCGAGTTTCAGGTAGGCAATAGCCAACCAAGCGGAGGAAAAGAGAACCACGTTCCATTCTCGAATCTCCCAGGCCGCCGGCAGCGCCTGCTCCGCAACCCGGACCACCGCATTCCAGTCCCCTTTGTACAGGTGGGGTTCGGCGTTCATTGCGATCCATGCACGTAAACGCGGATTATCGAGAGCATCGGCCGCATCTTGCACGCGGCTGGCATAATGGAGTGCGTCTTCAAGCTGTCCCGCACGAGCGCTGTAACACCGCCCGCCTGCCGACATCGCGACAGCTTGCTCTAGGTGCTCCCCTTGGGCACCCCAAATGTCGATTGCCCGAGCCACGTGGCCAAGCGACCCCTCGAATCGACCGTGTATTCCGAGGTATTGCCCGTAGCGGTTTTCGGCAAGAGCTACAGTCAGGGCATCGCCCGACGCCTCGGCGCGCGCAAGCGCATCCACTAGAAGGGCCTCATCGTCCCAAACCGAGCCCTTGATCGCTTGCAGCCTCGCCGCCACCGCGGCGTTGCCGCCTAATGTTGCATTTTTGAGTGCTTGGTCGATATGCCGCAACATACGCGCTCTCGCGGCCTCATCCTGCATGCAACCTGGCAGCCGATTCAGAGACAGGATGACGTCAGCATGGACCCGGTTGCGCTCGACATTGCCCGGCAGCCGCTCCAGCAGGTCCAGGGTTTGCCAGTAATGGCTAATTGCTTCCGGGCGGGCATAGAGAGTTTCCGCCCGTCGGGCGGCTTCGAGCGTGTAGGTGAGTGCCTTCTCCCAATTCTCGGCCCTGAGCCAATGATGGGCGAGCAGCGATGCACGTTCCCCGGCAAGGGACTCTGCCTCCGAGGGCGCCGCGGCAACCCGCTCTTCGAGAACCCTGGCAATGGCGGAGTGCAGTTCCTGGCGCCGGCCGCGCAACAGCGTGCCGTAGGCCGCGTCCTGGACGAAGGCGTGCTTGAAGATGAAATTTTCTTCGGGCCGCGTGCCGCGGCGGGAGATCAATCCGGCATCCGTGAGCCGGTCGAGCGCGTCGCGCAGTTGATCGCCTGGCCGGTGGGCAACCGCCTCCAACACCTCGTAAGAAAATTCGCGACCGATCGCGGCGCCGATCTGCGCCACTTCCTTGACCGGGGCGAGCCGGTCGAGGCGCGCCATCAGCGAATCCAGCAAGCTCGACGGGATCGCCAGCGGCGGCAGCGGACCGGCGAGAACATAGCGTCCGTCCTCTTCCGTCAGCAGGCCGCCCTCCAGCAGGGTTTTGGTCAGCTCCTCGATAAAGAGCGGGATGCCGTCGGTGCGCTCGACGACGCTGTTGAGGATCTCTGGCGGCAATGCCTTGCCGCCGGCGACACGGTCGATCAGCGTGGTGGTCTCGCGCCGGCCGAGCCGGCTCAAGGTCAGCGAGGTCACCTGGGCCTGGCCCGTCCAGGGCGGCTCGAATTCCGGGCGGTGGGTGACGATCATCAACACCGGCAACCGCCGCACGCGCTCGGCGACCCGCTCCAAGAGTTCGAGCGAGGTTGAATCGATCCAGTGCGCGTCCTCGACGACGAACAGCACCGGCCGGTGCCGCGCCAGCCCCTCCAACTGTCCGACCAGCGCCGCGAGGGTCAGTTCCCGCCTTTGTCGCGGATCGGTCGGCGCAGGCGGGTAACGCCCCTCGGTCGGCAAGCCCAGGAGGTCGGCAAATACCGCCATCGTCTCGGGCGTGCTGTCGCCCGACCGCGACAGACCGACCCGGCTCGCCAGCGCGCCGGCTCTGCTGTCCAGCCGGCCGACGCGGTCGACCAGCGCCAAGCCGGCCCGCACCGCCTGCTCGGCATCATGCTCCTGCGCCCGCGGGTAGCCGAAATAGGCGAGGACACCGTCGCCCATATACTTGGCGACATAGCCGCCGAACCCGGCAACCACCTCGGCGACGGCGGCGTGATAGGCCCCGAGCACCTCGCGCAGATCTTCCGGATCGAGGCGGGAGGCCAGTGCGGTCGAGCCAACCAGATCGCAAAACATGACGGTAAGCTGCCGACGTTCGGCGCTCGGCCCCACCGCCTTTCGCTCATCAATCCTGGGGCCGGCGGCTGCCGTGGTTGCGGCCGCTTCGCCGGCAGGCGTGGTACCGGGTCGCAGCGCCGCGATGGCATCGAGCAGGCGGCGACGATGGCCAAGCGCGCCGACGCCCAGCTCCTTCAAATCCTCGCCGGTCAGGTTCGGCAGGATCGCCGCGTCGATCTCATTGTCGCGGAAACTTTGCTCGTACCGGTCGAGGCCAAGGCTCCGCAGCCAGCCTCCGATGTCCATCGTGGTAGCCTCGACGCCTTCATCGCCGCCAGAACGCGGACGGCGAAAGTTCGGTTACCCCAGCCCGTAAAGCGCTGCGGCGTTGTCGTGGGTCAGCTTCTTGGGCGACAGGTTCTGCATCTGGCGTTCGATCGCGGCGCGCGAATTGGGCCAGACGCTGTCGGGGTGGGGGTAGTCGGAGGCCCAGAGGAGGTGCCCCTCGCCGAAGAACGGGATCAGCGCCATCGCCGCGTAATCTTCCTGGAAGGTCGCGTAGATCTGCCGCTTGAAGAGTTCAGAGGGCTTGGTTTCGAGCTGGATGCCGCCTTTGTCGGCCCAGAAATCCTTGGCTTCCCACAGCCGCCAATGGCGGTAATCGAGCTCCTGCACCAGCCACGGGAGCCAGCCGGTGCCGGCCTCGGCCATCACCATCTTCAATTTCGGGTGGCGTTCGAGGATGCCCCAGGCGAACAGATCGACGAAGGGTTCGAGGAAATTTCCCAGAAAGAATTTGGTATTCTCGAAGACGCTGGCGGTCTTGCCGGCGACGCGGTCGCCGGGCTTCCCGACAAACACCGTGATGTGCCAGGAGAGGATGATCCCGGTGTCTTCGAGCGCGCTCCACAGGCTCTCCCAGGCCGGGTCGTCGAGCTTGGGGCTAATGTTGGCGATCATCAACGTGACCTGGCGGACGCCGCCCTTGGCGGCGAGGCGCAACAGCTCATCGGTCGCCGCTTGCGGGGTTTCCGGCAGCATCGGCACGCCGATCAGCCGATTCGGCGCGGCAGCGCAGAATTCCATCAGCCAATCGTTGTAGACCCGGTAGCAGGCGACGCGCAGCGCCTCGTCGTCGGTCGAGATCTGGAAGATCGGGCCGAAGATGACCTGCGTCTCGACCCCGTCGCGGTCCATGTCGGCCAGGCGCATTTCGGCGTTCGCCGGCCGCCGTGCGCTGTGATCGTGGATGCCGGCGCGGTCGAAGGCGTTGTAGATCGGCTTCACCGGCCGCGCCGCGCCGGTCGCCGGGGGTTTGCCGTCCCAGCGTCCCCACACCTTGCCGTCGCAGATCCACACGGCCTGGCCGTCGCGCTCCTCGATACGCGGCGCGCGGTCGCGCAGTGCCGCGGGCAGGCGCTTTTCCCACAGATCGGCCGGCAACTGGCCCAGATCCATGTGGTCGTCGCACGAGATCATCTTGTCGGCCATGATGTCCTCCCATTCCGGCACGGTGCTGCCCTTATAGCATCATGTCCGGGTTTCGAGTGCGGGCTTTCCGATCCGCGCCGGGCGGATCGGCCGGCCGAGATCCGGCAGCAATATCGTCAACAGCCCGATCAGCGGCAGGAAAGCGCAGAGCTGGTAGACGAAATCGATGCTGGTCGCGTCCGCCAGCCAGCCGAGCGCCACCGCCCCGACCCCAGCCAGACCGAACGACAGGCCGAAGAAAAGGCCCGCGACCGTCCCGATCTTTCCCGGCACCAGATCGAATGCGTAGACGATGATCGCCGAGGAGGCCGAAGCGAGGGTCAGCCCGATGATGACGCTGAGGATCGCGGTCCATAAGAGATCGGCGTGCGGCAACGCCAGGGTAAACGGCACGACGCCGAGGATCGAGCCCCAGATCACCGATTTGCGCCCGATCCGGTCGCCGAGCGGGCCGCCGATCAGGGTGCCGGCGGCGACCGCGGCGAGGAAGACGAACAGGTAGATCTGCGCCCGTTCGATCGAGAGACCGAATTTATCGATCAGGTAGAACGTGTAATAGGTGCTCAGGCTGGTCTGGTAGAATGCCTTGGAGAACACCAGCGCCAGGAGGATCGCCAGCGACCACGCGACCTTGCCGCGCGGCAGAGACGGCCGTTCGGCGGCGTGGGCCGGTCGCGCTCGCGGCGGCATGGCGCGCTCTTTCCAGTGCCAGTTTCCGACGAGAAACAGCACCGCCATCGCGAGCAAGGCGGCGGCGGAAAACCAGCCGATGCTCGACTGGCCTTTCGGGATCACGATAAAGGCTGCCAGGATCGGCCCGAGCGACGACCCGACATTGCCGCCGACCTGAAACAGGGATTGCGCCAGGCCATGCCGCCCGCCCGATGCCATCCGCGCGACCCGCGAGGCTTCCGGGTGAAACACCGCCGACCCGGTGCCGACCAGGGTCGCCGCGACCAGCAGCAGCGGATAGCTGCCGGCGCCGGCCAGCAGTAGTAGGCCGATCAGCGTAATCCCCATGCCGACCGCCAGCGAATACGGCTGCGGGCGATGATCGGCAAAGTGGCCGATCGCCGGCTGCAGCACCGAGGAGGCCACCTGCATGGTCAGCGTGATCAGCCCGATCTGCGCAAAGCTGAGGCCGTACGAATCTTTCAGCATCGGGTAGAGCGCCGGCACCAGCGACTGGATCATGTCGTTGAGGAAATGCGAAAAGCTGAGCGCCAGGATGATCGAGAACGTCGTGACGTCGGCGCCGCGGCGCGCCGCGCTGCCTTCCCGCGGGAGACTCGTGCTCATCGATCCGCTCCTGTGCCCGGACCGGGGCACATTCCTGACCGAAGAATAACCCGCAATGCGAAAGGCTTGGCTTTATTCGTTATCGCGTTTAAGCGATGGCAGCCATTCGACGCTGTTCCCGCAGCCAGTCGCGCGCATCGACCGCAGCGCCGATGCGAAAAGCCCCTCTCCCGCATTGCGACGCATTGCGGGAGAGGGAGGGGCCCGGCGCGAAGCGCTGGGTGAGGGTCTTTCAGCCGCGATCACCCTCACCCGGCCGCGCTATCCGCCCGCGGCCACCCTCTCTCGCTTTGCGGGAGAGGGTCATCTCAGGCCTGGCTGATGACGCTCTTCTCGCGCAGCACCGCAATCTCCTGCGGCGTGTAGCCGGCGAGGTCGCGCAGCACGGCTTCGTTGTGTTCGCCGTAGAGCGGCGCGCGGCGCGGCTCGACCGGCGAGTCGGACAGCCGCAGCGGGCTGATGATCGTCGAGAACCGGCCGCGCGTCGGATGGTCGAGATCGACGATCGTGCCGCGCTCGCGCAGATGCGCGTCGCTCAGCACCTCGGCGGTGTCGAGCACCGCGCCGCACGGGATGCCGCGCCCGGCAAACGCCTTCATCACCTCGCGCTTGTCGTGCTGCCGCGCCCAGCCCTCGATGATCTCGGTCAGCGCGGCGGAATTCTTGGCGCGCGCCGGCGGGGTGTTGAAGCGCGAATCGTCGCGCAAATCCGGCCGGCCGATGACTTGCACCATCGCCTCGAAGGTCTGCGGGTTGTCCGGCGGCAGCATCATGTAGACGTATTCATTGACCCCCGCGCCGGCGCAGCGCACGAGGTCGGCATAGGAGCCGCTCAGCGAACGGTTGCCGGTGCGCGCCAGCGGCGCTCCGTTGACCAGGGTCTGGGTGAACTTGACCCGGGTCAGGTTCAGCACCGCCTCCTGCATCGCCACTTCGACGAGCTGGCCCTTTCCGGTGCGCCCGCGCTGGACGAGGGCGGCGAGGATCGCCATCGCCAGATGCATCCCGGTCCCGCTATCGCCGATATTGGCGCCGTTCAGCGTCGGCGGGCCGTCTGCCACGCCGGTGACGCTCATCGCGCCCGAGGTCGCCTGGGCGACCGGCTCGAAGCATTTGAAGCCGCTATAGGGGCCGTAGGAGCCAAAGCCCTTGACCGAGGCATAAACCGCGCGCGGGTTGAGCTTCTTCACGTCGTCGTAGCCGAGCCCCAATCGCTGCATGACGCCGGGGCCGAGGTTCTCGGCGACGACATCGGCGTCCTTGATCAGGCGGCGGGCGATCTCCTTGCCCTCTTCGGTCTTCAGGTCGATGACGGTGCTTCGCTTGTTGCTGTTGAGTAAGAGGAAGAAAAAGCTGTCGATAGCGGGGTTGTCGCTGTTCCACAGAGTGCGCGCCCGGTCGCCATGCGGCGGGCGCTCGATCTTGATCACGTCGGCGCCGAGCCAGGCCAGCATCTGCGTGCAGGAGGGCCCCGCCTGGTCGTGGGTGAAATCGATGATTCGAATGCCTTCAAGCGCCTGGCTCATCTGGTTCTCCGTATAGGTAGGGCGGAAAAGCGCAGCGCATTCCGCCGCCTTGCGTTACTGGCATCGTCTGTTGCGCATTTGGCGGAATACGCTGCGCTTTTCCGCCCTACACACCCGGTCCAACATCTCTCAAACCGCCTGCCGCACCTGGGGCATGACCTCTTCGGCCAGGATCTGCAGCTGGTCGAGCGCGAGGCTGTTCGGCATGCCCGGCCAATGCACCGAGGCGACGATGTGGTTGACCCCGAGCCGGCGGTTGAGCCGGATCATCTGTTCCGCGATTTCGGCGGGAGAGCCGAGCAGGAAGCGGTCTTCCAGGAGGTCGGCGAAGCCGTGGTCGAAATCGTCGCCCGCCGGCATGACCCTGTCCTGCCCCCAGGCGCGGTAGGCCTGGTATTTCTCTTCGAGATAGGGCTGGGCGCGGCGGATCGCCTCGGCCCGGCTCGGGGCGACAAAGACCTCCCGGCGCATCGGCAGCTCATGCGGGAAGGCTTTGCCGCATTCATCGAGCGCGCGCCGGTAGATCTCGATCTGGCGCTCGATCGTCGTCAGCGTGCTGTGCGGGTTGATGTACCAGCAATCGCCGAGCCGCGCGGCGCGCCGGATCGCGACATCGGCGTTGGCACCGATCCACACCGGCGGCGTCGGCTTTTGCAGCGGCTTGACTGTGCAATTCGCGCCGTCGAGCTCGAAATGCGAGCCCTTCATCGTCACGAAATCCTCGGTCCACAGGCGCCGCACGGCTTCCAGGCCTTCCTCGAAGCGCTTCCCCAGCCCGGCGCGCGGCACGCCGAATGCCTTGAACTCGACATCGCGGTAGCCGATGCCGCAGCCGAAGACCAGCTTGCCGCCCGACATGATGTCGAGCGTGGCGAGCTGCTCGGCCAGATCGAGCGGCTTGTGCAGCGGCAACAGCACGAGGCCGCATATGAGGCGCAGCCGCGGCGCGATCGCTGCGGCGAAGGCGAGGAACGGGATCTGCTGGACCGACTGGAAAGGATGGGTGCTGTAATGCGAGCCCTTGACGATTCCGTCGAAGCCAAGCTGGTCGGCGCGCCGCACCAGCTCCAGATCGTCGCGCAGACGGGCAGCGCTATCACCCGGCTTGTGTTGGCCGCGAACGATGAGGCTCAGCTGCATCGCGCTCACCGGTCTCACTCCGGCGCCATGCCCTTCTCGGCGAGTTCCTTCTTGGCGTTGTCGTTCTTGGCGAGCGCGAGCCCCATGCCGCGCAGCACATTGGGCGCCTTGGTAAACTGGATGTTCGAATACTCGATCACCTCGATGCGGTTGCCCCAGGGATCGAGGAAATCGAGAAACGGGCCTTCGACCATCTTCGCCCCGGCGCCCTCGGCCCGTGCCTTGACCGTCGAGCGGTCGTCGACGACAAACCCGATATGGCGGCGCTCGACGCCCTCGTGCCGGTAATCGGGCACCCGGGTCATATTGATGAACTGGTCGCCCATATCGATGAAGGCGCTGCGCTCATGCCGGTTGCGCAGCGTGAAATCGAAGATTTGCCCGTACCAGGCGAGCGCCTCGTCGATATCGCCGACCTCGATCGCGACATGGTTGATGCCGACGAGCCTCGGCTTTCTGCTATCGCTCATGCCCCATGCTCCGATGGTGGGAATAGCCCGTCCGCATTTGGCCCCAGCGGACCGGCGCGCGCAAGCGTAGCGCAGGCTCACCACGAAGACACGAAGAGCACGGAGGCAGGTTCGATACGACGAAAAGCCGTGACTCCGTGTCTTCGTGGTGAAAATCGGCCGGCAAGGCTTTATGCTCGGGCTTTGGGAGGGCGTCGGCTAATGGCAGACTGGATCATCACCACAGCGGTCGGCACCGGCGAGAAGGGCTTTGCCGGCGATGGCGGGCCGGCAAAGGCGGCGCTCTTAAACGGGCCGTTCGATGTCGCGTTCGATGCCGCCGGCAATCTCTATTTCTCCGACACCTTCAATCATCGCATCCGCCGGGTCGATGCGGAGAGCGGCGTCATCACCACCCTCGCCGGCGATGGCGCGGCCGGCTATGCCGGCGATGGCGGCCCGGCGACCAAGGCCTCGCTCAACGAGCCGTACGGGATCCTCATCGACCGCGCCGGAAATATCTTTCTCGCCGACCGGCTCAACCGCCGGGTCCGCCGCATCGATGCGTCGGGCATCATCACCACATTAGCCGGCACCGGCGAGGCGGCCTATGGCGGCGATGGCGGCCCCGCAGTGCGGGCCGGGCTAGCCGAGCCGAACGGCCTCGCCTTCGACAGGGCCGAGCGACACCTCTATATTGCCGATGTCGCCGACCACCGGGTCCGCATCGTCGATCTCGCTTCCGGCACCATCGCGACCTTCGCCGGCACCGGCAAGGCTGAGCACAGCGGCGATGGCGGCGAGGCGCGCGACGCCGGCGTTTTCGGCGCCCGCGCGGTCAAGCTCGCCGCCGACGGCACGGTCTATATCCTCGAGCGGCAGGGCAGCAGCCTGCGCGCGGTCGATCCGGCGACCGGCATCATCACGACAATTGCCGGCACCGGCGCGCGCGGCTATGGCGGCGATGGCGGGCCGGCGCTCGCCGCGGTTTTCGACGCGCCAAAGGAAATGGCGATCGACCGCGACGGCAGCCTCTTGATCGTCGATACCGAGAACCACGCGATCCGCCGCATCGACCGCGCGACCGGCATCGTCACGCCGGTCGCCGGCGGCCGCAAGGGGACCGGCGGCGACGGCGGTCCCGCCACCGAAGCCGGGCTCGACCGCCCGCACGGCGCGGTCGTCGGTCCCGACGGCGCAATCTATATCGGCGACACCAACAACCACCGGATACGCAAGGTGATGCGCGGCGCGTGAAGCGGCGCTGACCATGCGGTTATGATAGGATGCGGCGATGACGAAAGATCAGGTGAAAGCCGTTCTCGATCGCGTGCTGACCTGGCCGCCGGAGCGGCAGGAAGCAGCGGCGCGCATTCTGTCGGAAATGGAGGGACAGGATACCAGCGGCTTAGCCCTGAGCGACGAGCAGGTCGCTGAGGTTCAGCGCAGGCTGGCCGATCCGGAACCGAAATTTCTGACCTTGGAGGAAGTCAGGGGGCGCTTTTTGCACCGCCGCGAATGAAGGTCATTATCCGCGATGCCGCATACGACGATCTGGAGCAGATACATGCTTGGATCGCAAAAGATCGCCCCCGCGTCGCTGACGCGGTGATCGAGGGCATCCTGAAAAGCATCGGCCTGCTGGAGCCGTTTCCGCTGATCGGACGCGCCGGGCGCGCGTCCGGTACGCGCGAATTGGTGATCGGCGGGCTGCCCTATATCGCCGTATACCGCGTCGATGACGAAGCGGACGAAGTTGCAGTCATTGCCGTCTTTCATGCGGCACAAAACCGGTGATCTCAGGCAGCTTCAGCCCCGAGAGGACGCTCGATAGAGTACCCAGCCGGCTAATTCCCCTTCGCCAGAAACCGGCGCAGCTCGGCGACCAGGTCCTTCGGGTTGTCGCCCTGCACGGTGTGGCCGGCGCGCGGGACCGTCACGCGCCGGCCGTCGGGCAGGCGGGCGACGAGGCGCTCGGCGTCTTCTTCGTGGAACACGTCACTCTCGCCGCCGCGCACCACCAGGGTCGGGCAGGCGATGCGGGCGAGGCCATCGGCGAGCCCGGCCCGCTCGGTGCGTTGCGCCTCGTTGTCGAGCCGCTGAAACCGGCGCCGGTCGTATTTCCACTTCCAGGTGCCGTCCTCCTGCTGACGCAGATTGTGCATCAGGCTGCGGCGCAGGATCGTCGGGTCGCGCCGCGGATTGAACTTGAGCGCCCGTTCGATGATCGCCTCGACCGAAACCAAATGCTCGGAGTCGTTTACGAAATCGCGGATCCGGCTCGACCCCGGGCGGCGCATTTCGGGGCCGGCGTCGATGATGACAAGATTGGTCAGCCGCTCGGGGTGGGCGATCGCAAAGGCCAGCGCGTTGATCGCGCCCAGCGACATGCCAACGAGGATGAACTTGTCGAGGCCCATCTTGTCGACAAAGCCCTTGGTATCGGCGAGCTGGGCGCCGATCGAATAGTCGGCATCGTCGGCCCAATCGCTGTCGCCGTGGCCCCGCTGGTCGAGCGCCAGGCAGTGGTACTCGTCACGCAGCGCCAGGCACACCAGATCCCAGGTATGCGCAGTCAGCGCGCCGCCGTGCAAAAACAGCATCGGCGGCAGGTGCTTGTTGCCCCAGTCGAGATAATGCAGCCGCATGCCGCCGACCTGCGCGTAATGCCCCTGCGGCAGCACGACCCCGTCGAAGTTGAACCCGGCACGCACGGCGGTGGTGGCAAGGTGCTCGCGATATTCGGCGGCGGATAGGCTCATGGCGCAAACGGGCTCCTGTCGGCAGGCGGCGCGACGCCGCGGCACAGGCTTTAGCACGAAAGGGTCGCTGGCGCCCCTGTTGCGATGCAGCAGCGGTATGCGCCCCCGGAATACAAGCGTGCAGGATTCCGGAGGAGCAGCGGCGGCGGCTGGAGCTATTCGTCCAACAGCACTTCGGCAATCGCAATCCCGCTTTCTCCGGCGACGGCATAAAGCAGGTAGACTTGGCCGTTCTCTTCGAAGACCGCCGGGTCGCGGAGCTGGTTCACCTGCCCGTAGGCGGTGCTGCGGACCGAGGGAACCAGCGGCGCCTCGGCGCCTTCCCAGACGCGCTCGGGCCGGAGGATTTCAGAGGGCGCATCCTCCTTCCAGCTCCACCAATCGCCGGACAGATCGATATGGCTCAACAGAATTCGTTCGGGCGCCTCGCCGACCTGCGTCCAGAAGACGCCCAGCGCGTCGCCGCGCTTGAGCAGAGCCGAGTGCCGCATGCGCGGGTTGAACAATACCGGGCCCGCTTCGAACCCATGCAAACCATCCATCGAGCGATACAGCTGGCCGGGCATCGCCAGCGTGTAGGTCATGCCGCCATGCTCGAAGGCACGCATATAGTTGCGCCCGAGAACTTCAGGTTGTGCCTTGAAGTCGATGCCGTTGCGCGAGGCCGCGACGCGGGTTACCTGCGTGCCAACGTTTTCAAGGCCGTGGAAATACATGATGATCTCCTGCCGATGCTGATCGACATGCACATCGGGCGAGGCAACGTGCGGCGTCGTGATTTCCGACAGCAGATCGCTGGAGATCTGCCAGCCGCTGCGCTGCAGTCGCGCCTCGAATTCGGCGAGCTGCTGAGCCGTGACCGAAGGCGGCTCGGTCAGGAAACACGATTGCTCGAGCTGCAGGGTGCCGGGCGGATAGATCGACCAGGGCCCGGCCAGCCGATCGGCATAGGCGAGGCGAATGTATCGTCCCTTGTGATCGGCGAAATATAGGTAATAGGTGCCCAGCCGGCCCTCGATCCAGTCGGGCGCCCGGATCAGCGACGGTCCCTGGATGTTGTGGCCGATGCTGGGGTGCAGGTCGGGCGAGATGATCGGGCGATCGAGCAGTCGTTGGACGCGCACGCCTGCCTCCTTTTGCCGCAGAACACCAGCAACACCATCGAGCGGCTCTTGCCATCAGGGTCGCGCTTTCCCGCCGCATCAGCAACGGCAATCGGGGGATGCTGATCAGACCAGCGGTGGATGGCGGGCTCGCGCCGATTTCGCTACTGTGGGGCGACAGCAACGGCGAGGCCATGATGAGCGAGATCAACCTGCGGCACGGGATCTTTCTGCCGCCGTTCCATCCCAACGAGGAAGACCCGACCCAATGCCTCGAGCGCGACCTCGATCTGATGGTGTGGCTCGACAAGCTCGGCTTTCACGAGGCGTGGATCGGCGAGCACCATTCGGCCGGGTACGAGATCATCAGCTCGCCCGAGATCTTCATCGCCTTTGCCGCCGAGCGCACCAAGAACATCCGCCTCGGCACCGGTGTCGTGTCATTGCCCTACCACCACCCGATGATGATCGCCGACCGCATCGTCCAACTCGACCACATGACCCGCGGGCGGGTCATGTTCGGCGCCGGCCCGGGCCTCCTCGCCTCCGACGCGATCATGTTGGGCATCGACCCGATGACCCAGCGCGACCGCATGGCCGAGGCACTCGATGTAATCTTGCGCCTGTTCCGGGGCGAGATCGTTACCGAGAAGACCGAGTGGTACACGATGGAGGGCGCGCGTCTGCACCTGCTGCCCTACACCAAGCCCTATCCCGAGGTCGCGGTGGTCAGCTCGAACACGCCGTCGGGCGGGCGGCTCGCCGGCAAGTACGATCTCGGCATGATTTGCGTCGCGGCGACCAACCCGTTCGGTTACGAGGCGCTGGCGGCGAACTGGCAGATCGCCAACGATGTCGCGGCCGAGCACGGGCGCACGATGGACGCGAACCGGCTGCGCCTCGTCGGCCCGATGCATATCGCCGAGACCCGCGAGCAGGCCTTCAAGAACGCACGCTGGGGGTTCGAGCGCTACCTCGGCTACGCCAACAATAACCAGCGGCGCTTCATCGTGCCGGCGGGCCAGGACCCGCTCGAATGGTTTTGCGAAAACCGCTACGGCGTGTGCGGCACCCCGGACGACGCTATCGCGATGATCGAACGCTTGCAGGACAAGCAGGGCGCGTTCGGCGCGTTCCTGCATCAGGCGCACAACTGGGCCGATTGGGAGGCGACAAAACGGTCATACGAGCTGTATGCCCGCTATGTCATGCCGCATTTCAGCCGGCTGAACGCGTCGCGCGCCGCCTCCTATCAATGGTGCGGCGACAATCGCGACGAGTTCAGCGCCAAGCGCCAGGCGGCGGCGAAGGCGATGTTCGACAAGCACGAGGCCGAACAGCGCGCCGTAAAAGAGGGCGCGGGCATGACCCAGCCGGCGCGCGGCCGCGAGGCGTGGTGACGTCAGTTCCAGCGCAGCAGATATCTTTCCAGCCGCCCGGCAACACCGAAGATCAGCAGCACCACCACCAGGATCAGAAGGATCAGCGCGAACATCAGGGCGGCATTGAAGGTGCTCTGGGCGAAAGACAGCAGGTAGCCGAGGCCATGGGTGGCTGCCACGAACTCTCCTACGACGGCACCGGTGAAGGCGAAGCCGACCGCGATTTTGAGATTGCCGAGCAACCAGGACGCGACCGACGGCAGGTAGACGTGCCGCACCAGCGCCCAGCGGCCGCCACCCAGCGTCACGACCCGCTCGACGAGCTTGCGATCCACCTGCCGGATTCCGGTGAACACGGTGAAGAAGATCAGTACCGCCACGAGAATAAAGGACAGCGCAACCTTGGAGGCCAGCCCGATCCCGAGCCAGATCACAAAAAGCGGCGCCAGGATCACGCGCGGGATGGCGTTGAGGAGAGTCATCACCGGCTCGAGCAACTCCGCGATGAACCGGACGAGTGCTGCGATGACGCCGAGCAGAAGGCCAACGACGATGCCGAGTGCAAGACCGCCGAGTGCGGCAGTGAAGGTTGCATTGAGATGCGGCCAGATGCGGCCGTCCGAGAACAAGTCGACGAGCGCCGCTCCAATCCTGCCAGGGTTCGGCACATACATTGGATTGAGCATGTCGGCCCGGCCCGCCGCCTCCCAGATCGCGAGCAAAATGGCGAATGCGGCAAGCTGGCGTATCCAGGCATAGCGGGGCTCGCGGAGCATCAGGCTGCTTCCGCGCGGCGATCCACTTCCCGGGAGAGATCGGCCCACAGCCTCTCGTAGAGCGGTCCGAAGGTGGGATGTGTGCGTGAATGGACCGGATCCCGCGGCCGCGGGATAGGCACTGGGTAATGCTGCGTGATGCGCGCCCGCGGTCCCTGCGACAGCAGATAGACCTCGTCGGAGAGGCTGATCGCCTCTTCGAGATCGTGCGTGACCAGAAGTACGCTGATGGTCTCGCGCTCGACCAGCGTGACGACATCCTTCACCACGCGGGCGCGCACGATCGCATCGAGCGAGGCGAACGGCTCGTCCATCAGGATCAGCCTCGGCTTCATTGCGAGGACCTGGGCGAGGGCGACGCGCTTGCGCTGGCCGCCGCTCAGGCGACGGGGAAACCGATCGCCGAAGCCGACAAGATCCAGCCGATCGAGCCATGCTTCCGCCTCGGCGAGCGCGTTGCGGCGCTCCATGCCATTGAAGGTCAGGCCGAGCGCAACATTGTCGCGCGCCGTCTTCCACGGCAGCAGGGCATCGTCCTGGAACAGGATGCCGACCTGCGAGCGCGCAAGGTTCGTCTCGACCGTACCCGAGAGCGGCTGCTGCAACCCGATTACGGCACGCAACAGGCTCGACTTGCCCGAGCCCGAAGGCCCGACCAGGCTTACGAACCGGCCCTCCTCAACCGCGAGACTCACTCCTTCGAGGACCGGCTCCGCGCCATAGGAGATGGTCAGATCGCGGACGCGCAGTTCAGCCCCCTACGATCGTCGTGTCGTGCAGCCCGGCCATGCTCGCACCGGACTTGATCAGGCCGCCGGCGATCAGGCTCTGCTCGACGCGCTTGGCCGCCTCGAGGTCGATGTTCACCGTTTCAGGGTACAGAGCGTCGCGGTGGCGCACGATAATGTCGCCAAACTCCTTGAGGTCGAGCCCGGTCGTCATCTCCTTGGGGAGAGCCGAGACCAGCTGCTCGCCAGTCATCCCGCGCAGCGCCTTGAGTGCATCTGCCAGCGCCTTGGTCAGCGCAACCATCTCCGGCCTGCGCTGTTCGATCTCCTTGGCGCGGACCGCCACGCCCATGAATTCGAAGGAACCGCCGAGATAGTGCTTGGCGTCTTCAAGGTCCATGCCGTTCATGAGCACGCGCGCGTTTGCGCGCTTCAGCAGAGTCAGCGCCGGCTCCTGCACGACGCCGGCGTCGATCTGCCCCTGGCGCAACGCTTCCAGCAGATTGACGCCCATGGTCGCAAACTGGACTTTCTGGGCATCGGCGCCGGCCTGTTTGAGCAGATAGAGCGTCAGCGCGTGATCGGCATTGCCGAGCGCGGAGACGCCGACCGTCCTTCCCTCCAGATCCTTGATCGATTGAATCTGGCTCGCTGTCTTCGGAGCGGTAACAACAGCGAACAGGGGGAGGCGCCCGGTGACACAGAAGCGGCGGATTTCCGCGCCGACATTGGCAAAGACTTGGATCGCAACGTCCAGCGCGCTGGCCCCGTAGTCGACCGCGCCCCCGACCAGCGCCTGCATTACGGCGTTGCCGCCCCTTGTGTAGACGAGCTGCACATCAAGCCCGTGATTCTTGAAATGGCCGGCCGACCGCGCGACTTCGTACGGAACCCCGCAGAGAAGCTGGCTGCAATAGGCGAGCGTGATCTGTTTACCCTGCGCCTGGGACCGTGTGGGTCGCGCCGCCGGAATGACGCTTGCCACCAGCGCGGCGCCCTTGAATAGCGAGCGCCGAGATACGTCGCTATCAGGTACGCAGGCGGTGCTTTCGTCACAGCAGCTCATCGGAGCCTCCGAAACAATCCCGCGAGGTGCGAATTGCTGCCTTTGTAGCATAATCGTGCGGAGAAAGGCGTCTGCCAGGGAGGCTCGACCGATGAAAATCACCGCGGCTGTCGTTCCCGCTCGCTCGACGCCGTTCGAATTGCAAACCCTCGATCTGGCCGGGCCCGAGGCTGATGAGGTGCTGGTGCGCATCGTCGCGACGGGCATGTGCCACACCGACCTCCACGCCCGCGATGGCTATTTCCCGAACCTGCCCTACCCGATCGTGTGCGGGCACGAGGGCGCCGGGATCGTCGAGGAAGTCGGCGCCGCGGTCAGCGACCTCGCGCCCGGCGACCCGGTGGTGATCTCGTTCCCGTGGTGCGGCGAATGCGAGCCGTGCCGGGCCGACAGGCCGTCCTATTGCGTGCACGGCCGCGCCCTCAAATCGAGCGGGCGGCGCGCCAACGGCTCGACCCCGATGAGCCGCGACGGGGCGCCGGTCTATTCCTGCTTTTTCCAGCAATCCTCGTTCGCGAGTTTTGCCGTGGCGCCGGCGAAGGACGTCGTCAAATTGCGCCGCGATGCGCCGATCGAGTTGTTGGGTCCGCTCGGCTGCGGCTTGCAGACCGGGGCCGGCGCGGTGCTCAACGTGATACAGCCCCCAGGGCGATCAATCGCCGGCCAGTCAATCGCCATCTACGGGGTCGGCGGGGTCGGGCTCGCCGGGCTGATGGCGGCGAAAATCGCCGGTTGCGACCCGATCATCGCGATCGACCGGCTGCCGGGCCGCCTCAAGCTGGCGGGCGAGCTCGGCGCCACCCACTGCCTCGAAAGCCCAGGGACGAACAACCTCGCCGAGACCCTGGCGGAGATCCGCAAGATCACCGGCGGCGGCACGCATTTCGCGCTCGAAACGTCGGCGGCGCCAGAGGTCTTCCGGATCGCCGTCGACGGGTTGCGCGGGCTCGGCACCTGCGTCCTGGTTGGCAGCGCCCGCGCCGGCACCGAGGTCCGCTTCGAGATGCCGGTATTGCAGGGTGGCCGAACCGTGCGCGGCGTCGTCCAGGGCGACAGCCGGCCGCGCGAGTTCATCCCGCGTCTCGTTGATTTGTTCATGGCCGGAAAGATGCCGCTCGACCGGCTGATCACCCGCTATGATTTCGCGGAGATCAACCGGGCGGCGGCCGACGCGGTCAGCGGCGCAACGATCAAGCCGGTGCTCAAGCTACCGAACTAGCGGCTGCCGTAGGGTGGGTTGAGCAACGCGAAACCCACCACCACTAGGAACGACAGAACTGTAGGGTGGGTTGAGCGAAGCGAAACCCACCCTTACGGCCGGAAAGTGGTGGGTATCGCTCCGCTCAACCCACCCTACGAACTGGTCAGTCCTTCACATAGTCCAGGCGGAACCCGTCGCCCCAGCGCTTGACGTGGCCGACCGAGGGCGAGGGGAAGTGCATCGTGCAGCACAGCGTGTCGGTGTCGCAATAGCGCTCGAAAAAGCGCCGGCGGGTCGCGACGGCCTGGTCGCGGTCGGTATCGACCCGCATCACCAGCTCGGGATAGCGGGCCTGGATCGGCGAGTGGATCAGATCGCCGGTGAACACCGCCTGGTCGCCCCGGCGCCCGGCGCAGACCGCGAAATGATCGGGCGTGTGGCCCGGGGTCGGGGTCAGCCGGATGTGGTCGTTGAGCTCGTGGTCGCTGGTGACGAGTTCTGCCCGGTTGGCCTCGATGATCGGCAGCACGCTCTCCGAGATGTTGTCGAGCGGGGTCTTCTGATGCACCTCGCTCCAGTATGTGTATTCCTTCTTCGAGAACAGGTAGCGCGCCTTCGGGAAGGTCGGCACCCACCTTCCGTTTTCGAGCCTTGTGTTCCAGCCGACATGGTCGCCGTGCAGATGCGTGCACATGACGAAATCGATGTCGTTGACCCCAAGGCCGGCGGCCTTCAGCGCCGCCATCCAGTTGCCGTCCTTCTTGCCGTTCCACGACGGCCGCAGCGGGAACGTCTTGTCGTTGCCGATGCAGGCATCGACCAGGATGTTGTGATGCGGCGTCTTGACGACGTAGGACTGGAAGCACAGGACGCAGTTGCCGGTCGTGGCGTCATAGGCGCCCTCTTCCATCCACGAGCGGTTCTCCTCGAACTGTTCCTTCGTCAGGGTCGGCAGGAACTCGAAGAGCGGCGTGAAGCCGTATTCCTGCTCGACGATGCGGTGGATCGTCATGTCGTTGACGGTGAAGCTGGTGGGCATGTCGGTCGCTCCCGAGAAATCTCCGGCGGTCGACCGATCGTAGCGCGCCCTCTGCGCGATGACAAAGCCTCTCTCCGGCGGGACCCCCATCTCGTTCATGCCCGGCCGTGGTGGTCATCCGGGTGAAGCTTGCGCTAATCTGGGCGCAAGCGGTTTCCTCGCCATGGAGCTCAGCATGATCGATGTTGATGAGTTGCGGGGGCTGGCGCGCCCCAAGGGGACACCGTTCCGCATCGGCAAGCTGGGGCATGTCGTCATCAATGTGCGCGATGTCGCGCGCTCGGTAAGGTTCTATACCGAATTGCTCGGGTTCGAGGTCTCCGACGTCTATCCCGACTCGATGGTGCCGGGCGGCATGGCGTTTCTGCGCTGCAACCCCGACCACCACGGCATCGCCCTCGTCGGCTCGATGACCGCGGCGTCGGAAAATGTCGATCTCAACCATATCGCGTTTGAGGTGGCCAGCCTGGAGGAGGTGGTGCGCGCTCGCGATCATCTGCTCCGCCATGGGGTCGCAATTGATTTCGAGGGCCGCCGCCGCGCCGGCTGCCAGCTTGCCGTCGAATTCCGCGATCCCGACAACCACCGCCTCGAGATCTATTGGGGCATCGACCAGATCGGCAGCGACGGCCGGGCGCGGCCGCGCGACGAATGGAAAGGGGTGCGCGGCCTCGATGCGGCAATCGCCGATCCGGTGCGCGGTCAGGACACCACGCTGCACGGCACCTCGCTGCTCAAGGACTAAGTGATTAGCATGAGACCTGCCGTTGCCCGCCGCCCGCCGCCCGCCGCAACCGGCTCGCACCGCTGAGATCGGCATGTCAAGGGTCTCGATCCCCGCACCGGAGCGCTACACCGTCATCGTGCGCGGCCTTGTTCTGATGTGCAGCATCGGGATCCGCCGTGCCGAGCGCGACCGGCCGCAGCGGGTGCGCGTTTCGGTCGAGCTGACCGCGTCAGCCGAAGCCGGGTTTCCCGGCGAGGACCGCAGGCGCGTCATCAATTACGAAAAGGTCGTGGCGGCGATCCGCCAGATTGCCGCTTCCGGCCATATCGATCTGTGCGAGGGCTTTGCCGCGCGGATCTGCGATTCGTGTTTTGCCGATGCCAGGGTCGGGCATATCCGGGTCGAGGTCGAAAAGCTCGACATCTTTGCCGATGCCGAGGCGGTTGGCGCGATTGTCGAACGCGCTCGCCCCGCCTGAGCCATGTCGCGCCCGCTTCTCGTCGGCATCGTCAATATCACCGCGGATTCGTTTTCCGACGGTGGCCACTTTCTCGATCCCGCGGCGGCGATCGCGCAGGCCCGCCGTCTCGCCGCAGATGGCGCCGACATCGTCGAACTCGGCGCCGCCGCCAGCAATGTCGCGGCAAACAAGGTGGCCCCGGCCGAGGAGATCCGCCGGCTCGATCCGGTGCTCGCCGCGCTTGCCGGCACCGGCACGCCGCTCGCGGTCGACACCTCACAGCCCGAGACCCAGCTTTTCGCGCTGGCGCGCGGCGTCGCTTATCTGAACGACATCCGGGGCTTCCCCGACCCAAGCGTCTACACCGATCTGGCCGCCGGGCATTGCCGGCTGGTGGTGATGCATGCCGTCGAGAGTACCGGCCGGGCCCGGCAGGTCGATCTCGCGGCTGGCGAGGTGTGGCGGCGGATCGAGGGGTTTTTCGCCGAGCGGGTCGCGCGCCTCGAACGTGCCGGCATCGCCCGCGAGCGGCTGATCCTCGATCCCGGCATGGGGTTCTTTCTGAGCACCCGGGTGGACGCCTCGCTGCATGTGCTGACCCGCCTCGATCGGCTCAAGCGGGCGTTCGGCCTGCCGGTCATGGTCTCGGTCTCGCGCAAATCCTTTCTTGGCGCGATAACCGGCCGCGCCACGCCGATGGAACGCGGCCCGGCGACCCTGGCGGCCGAGCTCTACGCCGCCGCGCATGGCGCCGATTACATCCGGACCCACGACCCGGCCGCGTTGCGCGACGGGCTGGCGGTAATGGCGGCGTTGGCGGCCGAGGCCCAGAACACTTCGACAAAACAGGATCACGCAAGCCCGGAGCGATAGCGCTCGCGATCGCGTGGCGCTTCGCCGCTGATTCATTTGGCAACGGTCAGGACGGCTCCGAGCGCTCACCTTGCGGTGCAGCGCACCGCTCGTCGCGACGACAGCGCGGGACGCGGCAACCCCTACTCGACCAGCTCGGCCTCTTTCGGCTCGGCCGGCCCGGCCGGCGTCGCTGGCGGGCGCGCAGTGAAGCTGAAAGCCAGCTTGTCGGCCTCCTTGTCGACCGACACCCTGACCACGCCGCCTTTCGCCAGGCTGCCGAACAGCAGCTCTTCGGCGAGCGGCTTCTTGATGTGCTCCTGGATGATCCGGGCGAGCGGGCGCGCGCCGAACAGCGGGTCGTAGCCCTTCGCCGCCAACCAGTCGCGGGCGTTCGCGTCGAGTTCGATCGTGACGTTGCGATCGGCGAGCTGCTCCTCGAGCTGCAGCACGAACTTGCCGACGACCCGGCCGATCGTTTCCGGCGCCAGTGCCGCGAACGAGATCGTCGCGTCGAGCCGGTTGCGGAACTCCGGGCTAAACATGCGGTTTATCGCTTCCTGGTCGTCGCCCTGGCGAATGCCGCTGCCGAAGCCGATCGCCTGCTTGGCCAGCTCGGAGGCGCCGGCATTCGTCGTCATGATCAGGATGACGTTGCGGAAATCGACGTTCTTGCCGTTGTGGTCGGTCAGCTTGCCGTAATCCATGATCTGCAAAAGGATATTGAACAGATCGGGATGGGCCTTTTCGATCTCGTCAAGTAAGAGGACGCTGTGCGGGTGCTGGTCGATCGCGTCGGTGAGGAGACCGCCCTGGTCGAACCCGACATAGCCCGGCGGGGCGCCGATCAGGCGCGAGACGGTGTGCCGCTCCATGTATTCCGACATGTCGAAGCGGGTGATCTCGATCCCCATCGTGCGCGCGAGCTGGCGCGCGACCTCGGTCTTGCCGACCCCGGTGGGCCCCGAGAACAGATAGGAGCCGATCGGCTTTTCGGGGTCGCGTAGCCCGGCGCGGGATAGCTTGATCGCCGAGACCAGCGCCTCGATCGCGGGGTTCTGGCCGAACACCATGGTTTTGAGATCGCGATCGAGGTTCTTCAGCACCTCGCGGTCATCGCGCGAAACGCTCTTCGGCGGGATCCGCGCCATCGTCGCGATGCACGCCTCCACTTCCTTCGCGGTGATCGTCTTGCGGCGGCGGTTTTCCGGCACCAGCATCTGCGCCGCGCCGGTCTCGTCGATGACGTCGATCGCCTTGTCGGGCAGCTTGCGGTCGCCGATGTAGCGTTGCGACAACTCGACCGCGGCCTTTATCGCGGCTTCGGTGTAGCGGACCTTGTGGTGGCGCTCGTAATAGGGCTTGAGGCCGCGCAGGATCTTGATCGAATCCTCGATCGACGGCTCGTTGACGTCGATCTTCTGGAAGCGCCGGACCAGGGCCCGGTCCTTCTCGA
>CAYMRQ010000015.1:9490-41203 GCA_964392845.1 uncultured Rhizobium sp. | reverse complement strand
AGCGCCGCACGCGGCGGCGGCGATCAGCAGATGTTTCTCGAGGACGGGCCGATCGGCTACACACCGCGTCCCGCCAATCTCGCCGGCGTCCGCGGCGCCTACGCGATCTACATGATCGGCGATAGCATGGAGCCGCGCTACAGACATGGCTGGCTGTTGCACGTCAACCCGTTCAAGCCGTCGACCCACGGCCGCGACGTCATCGTTTTCAAGACCGGTCAGGCGGTGCTGATCAAGCAGTTCGTGCGCTGGGACAGCGACGCCCTGGTACTGCGCCAGCTCAACCCGCCCGAGGAACTGCGGGTCCCGCGCGACGAGGTCCTCGAATGCCACCTCGTCGTCGGCGTTGACCAGGAGGGATGATTCGACCGCCGCCCAACGCATCGGCTGGCCCAATTTTGACACACAGGGCGTCGCTTGAGTGAGGCGAACCGGCCGGCCGGCGCCGCGCCGGGCATCACCGGCATCCCCTACCGGCTGCTGCGCAGGGTCATCGATGTCCGGCCCGAGGAGGTCAGGGTCCTCTTCTGGTGCTGGCTCTATATCTTCGCGGTGCTGTCGTCCTACTACATCATGCGGCCGATCCGCGATCAGGCCGGGGTCGCCGGCGGGGTTCACAATCTGCAATGGCTGTTTACCGGCACGCTTGTCGGCATGGTGGTGCTGAACCTGCCCTTCGCCTATCTCGTCAAGACCCTGCCGCGCCGGCGCTTCATTCCGCTGACCTATCGGTTTTTTGCTCTGAATATCATCCTGTTCGGGGCGCTACTTTACCTCGCCGATGCGGCGCAGACGGTGTGGGTCGGCCGGGCTTTCTTCATCTGGGTCTCGGTCTACAATTTGTTCGTCGTCTCGATCTTCTGGCAGATGAACGTCGATCTGTTCAGCCCCGAACAGGGCAAGCGGCTGTTCGGCTTTATCGCCGCCGGGGCGACGATCGGCGCGATCACCGGTTCGGCGGTGACCGCCTCGCTGGCGCGCTATGTCTCGCCGATCGTGCTGCTGCTCGGGGCCGCGCTATTGCTGGAGCTGGCGGTGTTCGCCGTCGGCCGCCTGTCGCGCCTGTCGCCGAGCCTGTCGCGCAGCCGGGCCGGCGCAAGCGAGGAACACCCGATCGGCGGCAGCGTCGTCGCCGGCATCACCCACGCGTTACGCTCGCCTTATCTCATCAATGTCAGCCTGTTCATCCTGCTGTTCGCGGTCAGCTCGACCTTTCTCTATTTCCAGCAGGCCGGGATCGTCAGCCACAGCTTTGCCGACCGCGGCGCGCAGACCGCGTTTTTCGCCACGATCGACCTTTTGGTGAACACGCTGACCCTGGTCGTGCAGCTGTTTTTCACCGGGCGCATCCTGGTATTTCTCGGCGTAGCGCTCGCGCTCGGGTTCCTGCCGCTGCTGACGATGATCGGGTTCGGCGCGCTCGCCTTTGCCCCGACCCTCTCGGCCATCGCGGTCTTCCAGGTGGTGCGTCGCGCCAGCGACTACGCGATCGCGCGGCCGACCCGCGAGGTGCTGTTCACCGTCATCCCGCGCGAGGACCGCTACAAGGCGAAGAGCTTCATCGACACTTTCGTCTATCGCCTGGGCGACCAGCTCGGCGCCTGGGGCGTCGCAGGCCTGCGCGCGCTCGGCGCCGGCGCGGCCGAGCTGGCGCTGGTGGCGATCCCGATCGCGCTCCTGTGGCTGGCCAACGCACTCTGGCTCGGTCGCCGCCAGGAGGCACGCGCGCGGGCCGCGGCGGCAGCGGAATAGTGGCGCCCGCGCTCAGGCCGCTTCGTCGAGCGTCGAGCCGACATCGAGCGTCGTCGCCCGGCGCAGGTCGCGCGGCTGGGTTTCGACGTGCGGCCGGCCGCGATGCATCGTGTCGCGATTGTCCCAGATCACCAGGTCGCCGACCCGCCATCGATGGCTGTAGACGAATTCCCGTTGGGTCGCGTGTTCGTTGAGATCGTGCAGCAAGAGCCGCCCTTCGGGGACCGGCCAGCCGACGATGTGCGAGGCGTGTGCCGACAGGTACAGCGTCCTGCACCCGGACCCCGGATGGCGGCGCACCAGGCGCTGGCGCGACGGCGGGTATTGCTCGCGCTCGCCCGCTGGAAATTCGGTAAAGCCGATCTGGCCGCGCGACCAGAACACGTCGTGCTCGGCGACGAGCCCGTCGATGTCAGCCTTTTGCGCGTCCGACAGCGAATCGTAGGCGGCGCGCATATCGGCGAACTCGGTCTCCCCGGCGCCGAACGGCGAGGCTGGCGGCACCGCCACCGCGAACAGCATGCCGAGCACGACCGGTACCGGCATGTACGAGGCATCGGTGTGCCATAGGCGATTACCGAGACTGTCGAGCCGCCGCCGATCGTCGCGGGCGCGAATGCGGCAGTCCTCGTCGAGGTTCGAGATGTCGCCGATCTCGGGGAATTTGAGGCGCCGCCGGCCGCCGCGCGCCGCCGACCGTCCGATCTCAAGCTCGCCGAAATGGGCGGCGAAGCCGCGCAACAGCGCATCGCTCAGCTGCTGGTCATGGAACACCAGCACGGCATGATTGTCGATCGCTTGCCAGAGCGCGTCCACGGTTGCCGCTTCGACCGGCTCGCGCAGATTGATCCCGCCGATTTCGGCGCCGATATGCGGGTGAAGCTGGGTGACGGTGATGGCCATGCGCCGCTCTCCCGGGCTGTCATGCCCTGCTGCTTGCAGCATCGATCCGCCATTCCGGCGTTGTCAATTACCCCGACTGGTGCTCAGGATTGCTTCCTCTCCCCGGCAGTTGGAGGTCCAGCGCATGCACCAGCGCATCCTCGGCACATTGACGATCGGCCAGGCGCCGCGCCTCGATGTCGTCCCGATCATCGACCGCCATGTGCCCGCATCGGTCCGCCGGGTCCATCGTGGCGTGCTCGACGGCCTGTCACGCCCCGAAATCGCCGCACGCTACCAGCCCGAGCCCGGCGAGCCGATGCTGGTCACCCGGCTGCAGGATGGCGGCGCGATCGAGCTGTCGCGGCGTCGCATACGGGACGGCGTGCAACACGCGCTGGCCACGCTCGAAACCGAAGGCTGCGACGTGATCCTGTTGCTGTGCACTGGGACCTTCGACGGGCTCGCCTGCAATAGGGCTTGGCTGGTCGAGCCCGACCATATCATTCCGGGCATGGTCGCCGGGCTGATCGAGCACCGGCAACTCGGCATTATCGTGCCGATCGCCGGGCAGATCGAATCGGAAGCCGGCAAATGGCGCACGCTCGCCCGGCCGCCGATCTTCGCCGCCGCCAGCCCTTACACGGCCCCGCCCGATGCCGTGGGCGAAGCCGGGGCGGCGCTCAAATCACGGGGCGCCGAGGCGATCCTCCTGAATTGTATTGGCTTCACCGAGCGCCACCCCGCGGCGCTGGCCGGGCTCGACCTGCCGGTCATCCTGTCGAATGCCGTCGTCGCCAAGGTGGTCGGCGAACTGTTCGGGGGAGAACCATCATGACCGGCGATATCGGCGCCTTTGTCCCGGGACAGCAATTTCGCCTCGAGGGCAACCCGGGCGGGCCGCTCTCGGGCCTCACCTTCGCCGCCAAGGATCTGTTCGATGTTGCGGGCCATCCGACCGGCGGCGGCAACCCCGATTGGGCGCGCACCCACCCGGTCCCGACCCGGCATGCCTGGGCGGTAGAGGCCCTCCTCGAGGCCGGTGCCGATCTGATCGGCAAGACGATTACCGACGAGATCTCGCTCGGCATTCTCGGCGAGAACCCGTTCGAGGGCACGCCGATAAACCCGCGCGCGCCGGGCCGGGTGCCGGGCGGCTCGTCGGCCGGCTCGGCGGCGGCGGTTGCCGCTGGCCTCTGCGACACCGCGCTCGGTACCGACACCGGCGGATCGGTGCGGGTGCCGGCAAGCTTTTGCGGGATCCACGGGATCCGCCCGACGCATGGCAGGCTCGACCTCAGCGGCATGATGAGCCAGGCGCCGAGTTCGGACACGACCGGCTGGTTCGCGCGCGACGCGGCGACCTTCGCCCGGGTCTCGGCGGTCATGCTCGGCGAGGCAATCCCCGCGGAGTTGCCGAACCGGCTCGTCATCGCGACCGACGCCTTCGCCCTGGCCGATCCGGAGACCGCGTCCGCCCTCGAACCGCTGGTCGCCCGGCTCGGTGCGCTGATCGGCGAGGTGCACGAAGAGGCGATGGCGCCGCCGGGGCTTGCGGCCTGGGCACGGGCGCAACGCACCTTGCAGCCCCATGAGGCCTGGCTGAATTTCCAGGAGTGGGTCGATCGCGTGAATCCGCGCTTTCAGTTCAGCGTCGCGCGCAACCTCGCCTTCGGCGCTGCGATCCCGGCGAGCGAGCGGGGTTGGGCGGCGCTGGTCCGGCAGGAGGCGCGCGGGCGGATGCGCCAGCTGCTGCCGCCGGGGACGATCCTTTGCCTGCCGACGACGCCGTTCCCGGCGCCGCTCTGTGCTCAGCCGCTATCCGTGCTCGCCCCGCTGCGCGACCGCATCACCGCTTTGTGCGCGCATGGCGGGCTGACCGGCATGCCGCAGGTCAGCCTGCCCGGCGCAACGGTCGACGGTGTGCCGGTCGGGCTGTCGATCGTTGGCCCGCGCGGCAGCGACGCGACGCTCGTCGCGGTCGCTCGGGCTATGGAGCCGTAGGATGGGCTGAGCGCAGCGAAGCCCATCACCACCATTCTCCGGCAAGGGACGATGGGTTTCGCTTCGCTCAACCAATCCCACAGCCCGAGAATTTCCGGCGCGGCACGGGCAAACGTCTTGGGCTGCTCCAATACCAGGGCGTGCCGCGCCGACGACATCCGGTGGACGCTTGTATACCATTCCGATCGCCGCGCATTCATCGGGAGAGGATCATGAACATCGCATTCATCGGCACCGGCAATATGGGTCTGCCGATGCTGGCCAATCTGCTGAAAAAAGGGTTTTCGGCGGTCGCCTACGACATCGTGCCGGCGGCGCTCGACCGCGCGGTCGCGCTCGGCGCCACAGGTGCCGCGTCGCCCGCCGAGGCGGCTTCTTCCGGCGACATGGTGATCACGATCCTGCCATCATCGGGCAATGTGGACGCCGCTTACCTCGGCGCCGGCGGCATTATCAGCGGCGTCGCCAAAGGCCGGTTGTGCATCGACATGTCGACGATCGACCCGGGCACCTCGATCCGGGTCGCGGCGCGCCTCGCCGAGCGCGGCATCCGCTTTATCGACGCGCCGGTTTCCGGCGGGGTCGGCGGCGCCACCGCGGGGACCCTGGCGATCATGGTCGGCGGCGCCGCGAGCGATTTCGATGAGGCGCGGCCGGCGCTCGATGCGATGGGCACAAACATCATCCATGTCGGCGCGGTCGGCGCCGGCGAAGTCGCCAAATTGTGCAACAATTTGATCGCCGGGGTCGCCTTTGTCGCGGTCAGCGAAGCGTTCCGCATCGGCGCGGCGTTCGGCGTCGACCCGAAGATCCTGACCGCCGTCATCGCCAAATCCTCGGGCGCCACCTGGGTTATGGAAAAGAACCATCCGGTGCCCGGCATCGACCCCAACAGCGCCGCCAACCGCGATTACGCCCCGGGCTTCATGACCGACCTGATGGCGAAGGATCTCGGGCTCGCGGTCAATGCGGCGCGCGAGAAGCGGGTGCCGGTCGCGGTCGCCGCCGCGGCGCAGCAGATCTACCGCATGGCCTCGGCGCACGGCCTCGGCCGCAAGGATTGCGCCTCGGTCTATCAGTTCCTCGCGCCGTCGAAGGACGAAGCGCCGGTGTAGATCACGCACATCGAAGCGGTCGCGGCCAAGTTCAGACCGCGAACCGCGCGAGCGCGGCGCGGTCGATCTCGATCCCGAGGCCGGGGCCTTGCGGAATATCGACCCAGCCGCCCTGTTGCCGGATCGGCTCGGCCAGCACCGCCATGCGGATCGGGTGCTCGGAGCGGTCGAATTCGAGGAGTGGTTCGAGCGCATGGAGGCCCGGCGGAGTGTGCGGCAGGGCGGCGATCAGCTGCAACGACGCGGCGAGCGCGACCCCGGTGCCCCAGACATGCGGGTTGACCCTTATGCCGAAGGCGCTCGCCATGTCGGCGATCTTCTTGCATTCGGAAATTCCGCCGGCGGCGCAGACATCGGGCTGCAATATGTCGACGAGGCGCCCGGTCAACAGCGGCCGGAACCCCCAGCGTGTGAACTCCGCTTCGCCGCCGGCGATTGGGATCGTCAGCGCCGCCTTGACCGCGCGATAGCCGGCGAGGTCCTCGGGCGGCACTGGCTCCTCGAACCAGGCGATATCGAACGCCTCGATGCGGCGGCCGAGCCGGATCGCCGCGGTCGCATCGTAGGCGTGGTTGGCATCGATCATGATTGTCATCCCGTCGCCGACGGCGCGGCGCACCGCCTCGCACAGCCGGACATCCTCGTCGATCCCGAAGCCGAGCTTGAGCTTGATCGCCGAAAACCCCTCGGCGGCGCGCTGGTGCGCCTCCTCGACCAGATAGGCGAATGGGTCGCCGCCGCGCTTCCTGTAAAATCCGGTGGCATAGGCCGCGACGCGGGTGCGCAACGGCCCGCCGAGCAGCCGATGCACCGGCAGCCCGAGATGGCGGGCCTTCAAATCCCACAACGCGATATCGACCGCGCTCAGGGCCTCAATCGCGAGCCCTTTCTGGCCATGGTCGCGCAGCCGGTTGTAGAGCGCTTCCCAGATCGCCTCGGTCGCCAGCGCGTCGGCACCGATCAAGAGCGGCTTGTAGAATTCGACGATCGGCGCGTTGAGGCGCGCCGGCCCGAACGCCTCGCCCCAGCCGCTGTTGCCGTCCTCGCCGACGATCTCGACGAGGCAGGCGCCGCGCCGCTCGTACCACGCCTGCGAATAGGCGAACGGCTCGGTCAGCGCCGCCTCCAGCACATAGGTTTTGACGTCACGAATTTTCATAGCGAGGCAGCTCCTGGTGTGCCGGTCACCGAAATTACCGGCTAATCGTTGGCGGCGCAGTCTGAATGTCGCCTACGATCCGATCATCGGAGGGCGTGGTGCATTGCCGACCCCACCCGGCTCGGGCACGACATGGAATAGCGCTTGATGGCTCTACCAGCGGCAATTGCGGCACAACCCGCCACGGCAACAGATATCGCCGATCGCAACTCGCGGAACGCGTCTCTCACGCTGGCCTTTGCGCAGCCCGGCGATACCCTGCTGTACCTGCTGTTGCCGCTCCATCATGCCGCGTTCGGCATCAGCCTTGCCGAGGCTGGGCTTCTGCTCGCGGCCAATCGCCTTGTGCGGATTGCCGGCTATGGCTGGATCGCGAGGCTTTACGCGGAGCGTGGGCCGCGAGCAGCCTGCCTGCTGGCGGCGCTCGGATCGGTGCTGGCGACGCTCGGGTATGCCGCCCTATCGGAAGTGTGGGGGCTGCTCGTAGCGCGGTTGCTGTGGGGCTTGTCGTTCGCCGCGATGAATATCGCGACGCAGGCGTTGGCGACGGCCGAGCCGACAGGTGCAGCAAGGCGCAGCGGCCGGATGCGCGCCGTTATTGCCGCCGGACCGGTCAGTGGGCTGGTCGGAGGCGCACTGGTCTCGCAAGTCGCGGGACCGCGCATGGCATTCCTGGTCTTGAGCGTGGCAGCCTTGTTCGCTTTCCCGTTTGCCGCCCGGCTTCCGAAACTTGGGGAAGGCCGAGCGGAGCGGCTGCAGCGTCCGCGTTTCGGGCTGCCGTCTCGACTGGATACGTGGTCCTTTATCCAGGGTATGACGCTGGATGGTCTTTTTGTGCTCGGCATCTCCGTTCTTGCCGCCGCGGCCATGCACGAATACGCGGGATTGGCGGCCGGGGCCGCGCTGGCGCTGCGATACGTCGCCGAAATCGTGCTCGGACCTGTCGGGGGGGCGCTGGCGCAACGCTACGGCGCGCGGCGCTTGCTCACGTTGCTTTCCCTCTCCACCGCCGTCGGGCTTGCGGTAATCGGGGCTGGCGCGCTGTGGTTCGGGGCGCTGCTGGTCGTCATGCTGCGCGGTTTGATCCAGCCGATACCGGCCCCCGTGGTTGCAATGGAGAACCCTGGCCGGGATCGCGTACCGGCGCTGGCCCGCCTCGCGACATGGCGCGACCTGGGAGCCGGCGCAGGCCCGCTGTTGGCCGGCGCCCTGCTGCCGGTGCTTCCTCATGGCTTACTATACGGCGCCGCGGCCGTGCTGCTGGCGATTTCGGCCATCGCCGTCAGCGCCTTTAGAAGCTGATGCATTGCCGCTTGCACGCATTCCGCCAATTCAGGCTGAGGCACTACCCGGCAATTGACGCGCTTGACAGAAGCCGCGCTGCCGCGCTACGAGATCGCCATCGTGGGATTTGAGCCGACCGGCTTGCGCGCCACGTAAAACATCGCGCTAAAAGGTCGGGGAGTTTGCGAGAACCCTGGCCCGCGGCGGTCCAGGGTTTTTTGCGTTCTGGGACCGTGCGGGCGGCCATCGATGGAGAGCCCGCCATGCCAAAGCCGATCCTCTCTCCCGAGCTTGCCGCCGAGCTCGCCCCCGCGACCCTCCTGGTGCGCGGCGGCAGCGAGCGCAGCGGCTATGAGGAGACCTGCGAGGCGCTGTTCCTGACCTCGGGGTTTGTCTATGGCAGCGCCGCCGAGGCCGAGGCCGCCTTCAAGCAGGACGGCTCGCGCTACGTCTATTCGCGCTACCGCAACCCGACCGTGACGATGTTCGAGGAACGGCTGCGCCTGATCGAAGGCGCCGAGGCCTGCCGCGCCACCGCGAGCGGCATGGCGGCGGTATTCGCTTCGCTTCTGTGCAAGCTGCGCGCCGGCCAGCGCGTCGTGGCGAGCCGGGCGCTCTTCGGCTCGTGCCACTACATCATCGCCGACCTCTTGCCGCGCTATGGCATCGAGACCGTGCAGGTCGACGGCCGGGATCTCTCGGCCTGGGAGGCGGCGCTGGCGCCGGGTGCGGCGGTGACGTTCTGCGAGAGCCCGTCGAACCCGGCGATGGAGATCATCGACATATCCGAGGTCGCACGGCTGACCCATCGCGCCGGCGGCATCCTCGTCGTCGACAACGTGTTTGCCACCCCGCTGCTGCAAAAGCCGCTCGCGCTTGGCGCCGATGTCGTCGTCTATTCGGCGACCAAGCACATCGACGGCCAGGGCCGTGCGCTCGGCGGTGCGATCCTCGCCAGCGAAAAATACATCAAGGATGATCTCGGCCTCTTTTACCGCCACACCGGCCCCAGCTTGAGCCCGTTCAACGCCTGGCTGCTGCTGAAGGGGCTGGAAACCCTCGAGCTCAGGGTCGAGCGACAATGCCGCACCGCGGCGGCGATCGCGCGCTATCTCGAAACCCACCCCAAGGTCGGCCGGGTGATCTATCCCGGCCTCCCCAGCCATCCGCAATACGAGCTGGCGCGGCGCCAGATGGCGGCGGGCGGCACCGTCGTCGCCTTCGACATCCCCGGCGACAAGGAAGCCTGCTTCCGCTTTCTCGACGCGCTGCGCCTCGTTGACATCTCCAACAATCTCGGCGATTCGAAGAGCCTCATCACCCATCCGGCAACCACGACGCATTCGCGCCTCAAGCCCGAGGAGCGCGCCGCGCTCGGCATCGGCGACGGCCTGGTGCGCCTTTCGGCCGGGCTCGAAGCCGAGGCCGATCTGCTGCGCGATCTCGAACGGGCGTTGGATCTGAGTTAAACGATTTAGATACGTGAAATATGGATAATTGACATTTCAATGATGATATAATTATCTGAACCACGTCAGCATCGCGGGGTTTTGCCCCGGCTTGCTCGGGAGGGCGGCGGCGTGGCTCAGATCGACACCATCTCGAAGGCCGAGGCGATCAAGCAGCAGAGCCGGCAGTTGCGCGGGAAGCTCGCGGAGGATCTCGTCGACACCGCGACGCCGTTCGATAAGGTGGGCTATAGCCTCTTAAAATTTCACGGTATTTATCAGGGCTATGACCGCGACAGCGCCACCGAGCGCAAGCAGCGCGGCGACGACAAGATCTGGCAGTTCATGGTGCGCGTGCGGATCCCCGGCGGGCGCCTCACCGCCGACCAGTACCTCGCGCTCGACGCGCTCGCCGATGCCCGCGCCAACGGCTCGCTGCGCATCACGACGCGCCAGAGCATCCAGTTCCACGGCATCTTCAAACCTGGGCTGAAGGCGGCGATCGCCGAGATCAATGGCGCCCTGTTGACGACGCTTGCCGCCTGCGGCGATGTCGTGCGCACCGTGACGACGGTGCCGGCGCCGATCCGCGATGTGGTTCACGACCGGCTGGAGGACGACGCGCGACGGCTGTCGACGCATCTGCTGCCGCGCACCGGCGCCTATCACGAGATCTGGATCGACGGCGAGAAGATGACGCCGGAGGAAGAGCCGGTGGATCCGCTGTACGGCGAGCGCTATCTCCCGCGCAAGTTCAAGATCGGGTTGGCGATACCCGAGGACAACACGATCGACGTGTTGACCAACGACCTCGCGATCGTAGCGCTGTTCGAGGGCGGCCCGGAGAAACGGCGGCTCGCCGGCTATAATTTTCTGCTCGGCGGCGGGCACGGCATGACCCACAACAAGCCGGAAACCTATCCGCGGCTGGCCACCCCGGTCGCCTTCGTCGAGCCCGACGATCTGCTCGCGGCGGCGGCGGCGGTGGTCCGGCTGCACCGCGATCACGGCGACCGCGGCAACCGCCGTCATGCACGCCTCAAATACGTCATCGCCGAGTGCGGCGAGGAATGGGCCCGCGAGCTTCTGGCGCAGGATCTCGGCAAAGCGCTGGCGCCGTGCCGGGCAATGCCGGATTTTGCCGTGCCCGACCATCTAGGATGGCACGAGCAGGGCGACGGCAAGCTTTATCTCGGCGTGCCGGTCGCCAGCGGACGTATCGTCGATGACACGCACACGCGGCTGCGCAGTGCCTTACGCGAGATTGTCACCCGCTTTGGCGTTGACCCGATCCTGATGCCGAGCCAGGACATCATCCTCAGCGAGATCGCACCCGCCGACCGCGACGCCATCGCGGCGCTGTTGCAAAGCCACGGCGTGCGCCTCGCCGAGGAATTGCTGCCGGCCGAGCGCTGGGCCTTGGCATGCCCGGCCCTGCCGAGCTGTGGCCTCGCGCTGACCGAGGCGGAGCGGGTGCAGGGCGACATCGTCGGCGCGATCGCGGCGCGGCTCAAACGCTGGGGGCTGGAGCGCGAGCGGCTCAGCATCCGCATCACCGGGTGCCCGAATGGCTGCGCCCGGCCCTATACCGGCGATATCGGCATCGTCGGCCGGGTGCCGGGGTTTTATTCGCTTTATGTCGGCGGCGATTTCGCCGGCACCAGACTCAACGAGGTGATCGCCGAGCGGCTTAGCATCGCCGGCGTTGCCGAGGCGCTCGATCCGCTGTTCGCGCTGTTCGCGTCGTCGCGCGCGGCCGGCGAGGGGTTCGGCGATTTCTGCCATCGCATCGGCATCGCTGCGTTGCAGCAGGTCGTCGCCGGCTGCCGCAAGAAGGCCGCCTGAGCCTGCGATCGTCGTCCCGGCGAAGGCCGGGACCCACCCTTCAACGGTCCCGGGAGGTGATCAGTGGGTCCCGGCCTTCGCGGGGACGACAATTAAATTGATCTGCTCCCCGATATCGCTCTGTTACTCTGTGGGCCAACCGTCTCTTCAGAAGGCGCCGCTGATCCGCGGCTTCCTCGATCGCAAGCTTCCGCGATCGTGACTCGGGCGTCCCGGAAAGCCGGGCCGCACTGCGACCGTCACGACGAGACCGACGACAACGTTGCTGAGCCCGCCGGCTTTGGGCCTTAAGCGGAGACGGTCGGCGGAATAATGGAGGTTAACGTGGCACATCGCTTCTTCGGCCTTGCTTTCACGTCCGCGGTCCAGGCGGAGCAAGTGCGTCACGGCTCCCGTGCCGCCTATGCTGCGTTGAGCGCGGCTGCGGGAGGCGACGTTTCCGCTGATTTGCTGTCCGAGCGGGAGGTGACGTTCATCGCGGCCCGCGACAGCTTTTACCTTGCTAGCGTGTCGGAGACCGGCTGGCCTTATGTCCAGCATCGCGGCGGGCCGGTTGGCTTTGTTCGTGCTCTGGATGAACGGACGCTCGGCTGGGCCGACTTCGCCGGCAATCGGCAATACGTCTCGGTCGGCAACGCGGCGATGGACGAGCGGGTGGCGATGTTCTTCATGGATTATTCCCACCGGCAGCGCTTGAAGCTTCTTGGCCGCATGCGGGTCTATGACGCGAACAGCCGCCCGGACCTCGCACCACGGCTGGGGGTCGGTGACTACAAGGCGCGGGTGGAGCGCTTCATCCTGGTCACCGTCGAAGCCTTCGACTGGAACTGTCCGCAGCACATCACCCCACGTTTCACCCTGGCCGAGCTCGGAAAGCTGACGGCACCGTTAAATGCCAGGATCGCCGAGCTTGAAGCCCGACTGGAGACCTGCGAGCCCGTTCTCGGAGGTACGAAATGAGCATCACCGTCGCGATTATCGCTCAGGGGACCATGGGATCGGGGGTCGGCCGGCGCTTGCATGAGAGCGGCGCCGAAGTGCGCACCCTGCTCTCCGGGCGCAGCGCCGAAAGCGCCGCCCGCGCCCGCGCCGCCGGGATGAAACCCGCGGCCGACGAGCGGGCGCTGCTCGAGGGCGCCGATTTCTTCCTGTCGATCCTGCCGCCGGGTGAGGCCGAAAATCTGGCGCGCCGCTTGGCGCCGGCGCTCTCGGCGCTGCCAAAGAAGCCGATCTACGTCGATTGCAACGCGATCAGCCCACAGACCGCAACGCGCGTCGCCGCGATCATCGAGCCGACCGGTGCGCGATTTGTCGATGGCGGCATCATCGGCGGCCCGCCGCGATCGGGCTACAGCCCGGCGATCTACGCTTCGGGCGCGGCGGTCGGCGAGACCGCGGTGCTGCGCGATTGGGGGCTCGACTGGCGGGCGATCGACGGTCCCGTAGGCGCCGCCTCGGGGCTCAAGATGTCCTATGCCGGGATCACCAAGGGGATCACCGCCCTGGGTTCGGCGATGATGCTCGGCGCCGCCCGCTTTGGCTGCGCCGAGGCGCTCGTTGCGGAATTGTCGTCAAGCCAACCGCAGATCTTCAAATATTTGAGCGCCAGCATTCCACGGATGTACGACAAGGCCTATCGCTGGGTCGCCGAGATGGAGGAGATCTCGGATTTTCACGGGCCGAACAAGCCCGCTGCCGACATCTATGCCGCGATCGCCCGGCATTATGCATTTCTCGCCGCCGCTGAAGCGGAGACGACGCCCGGCCCCGACAACGCGGTCAAAACCCTCGACCGGGTGCTCGGAAGATAACGTTCAATTCACCACGGAGACACGAAGGCCACGAGGGAAATCAATCTCCGTGATCTCCATGCCTCCATGGTGAACGCCTTTCCCGCTCAGATGAACACGCCTTTCATGCCGCCTTCGGGATAGCGCAGCCCGGCGGCGGCGCCGACCGGCACCGCTTCGGCGATGCTGTCGATCTCCTCCGGCGTCAAGCGGACATCGAGCGCGCCCAAATTCTCCTCGACCCGTTCGATGCGCTTGGTGCCCGGGATCGGGACCACATCGGGGCCTTGCGCCAGGAGCCAGGCGAGCGAGAGTTGCGCGACCGTGCACTCTTTGTCGGCGGCGATCGCTTCGGCGCGTTCGACCAGCGCGCGGTTCTTCTGGAAATTGTCGCCCTCGAAGCGCGGGTGGCGCCGTCGCGTGTCGCCTTCGGAAAGATTGGCGAAATCGGGGATCACCCCGGCCAGGAGGCTGCGGCCGAGCGGCGAATAGGGGACAAAGGAAATGCCGAGATCGCGGGTCGTCGCGCGCGTCTCGTCCGCCACCTCGCGATAGAGCAGCGAGAATTCGCTCTGCACCGCGGCGATCGGGTGGACCGCGTGGGCACGCCGGATGCGCTCCGGGCGCGCCTCGCACAGCCCGAGAAACCGCACCTTGCCCTGCTCGACCAGCCGGCTCATCGCGCCGACCGTGTCCTCGACCGGCACATTGGGATCGACCCGGTGCTGGTAGTAGAGGTCGATGACATCGACGCCGAGCCGCTTGAGGCTCGCCTCGCAGGCGGCTTGCACATATTCGGGGCGGCCATTGACGCCGCCCGAGCGGCGGTCCTGGCCGAATTTGGTCGCGAGCACGATCTTGTCGCGCCTTCCCTTGGGTAATGCCGCGATGGCCCGGCCGAGCAATTCCTCGTTCTGCCCCAATCCGTAGGCATCCGAGCTGTCGAGAAAATCGACGCCAAGCTCGATCGCCCGCTGCAGAAACGGGATCGCCGCGTTGTCGTCGCTCGTGCCGTAGGTCCCGGACAGCGACATGCAGCCCAGCCCGATCGCCAGCACCTCCGGCCCGTTGCGGCCAAGCCGGCGCCGCTCCCGTGTCGCGCTATCGCTCATGGTCTTCTCCCAAAAAATCGGCGCGCGCCGTAACCGATCGGCGAAGCTTTGTGACAGCCGCGAGATCGTCAAAACCTGTCCGGTTGCTAAGATAAGCCCACAGGCGGGGCTCTCTGGAATTCCTGATATGCTAGACCATCTCACATTCCGTTGGAAAATGTGGCGCGTTCGTCAAAGCGACCGGGTTTGGGTAAGGAAATATCGACGACTGATGAGGGAGGCCCGAAAACGCGGTGCCAGTTCCGAGGAATTGGCGCGCTTGGAACAGGACGACCACATAGAACAAGAACTAAGCTATGATGCCATAATGAAGCTACAAACGCGCTACCTCTTACAACAGCTCGACAAATTCCGATTACCTCGTCCTCCCTACATTGTCGACACTAAAAATTCTCATTCCGGCACATGGATGGAGTCAAGAGTCGGCGGCCTTCACCTGACTCAGAAGACCATACTGGAGGTCCGTGGTCAGATACGCCAAGAACAAAAAGAACGCTCTGAACTTCTCCGGCTATGGCTATCGAGCGTAAGCGGCTTCATCGGTGCGGTTACTGGATTGATCGGCGTCTGCATTGGCTTCATCGCTTTGTAGTACAAATTACGCTGAAATAAAATCCCTATCCCTCCTCATCATCGCATGCCATTAAGCGAGCTCATTCGAGCGTGATCGAGCCCGAGTAACAGCTCGTTTGAGGGCGTGCCATGCGAAAGCTGCGGAAATCCTCTCTCGTTGCCTAACCCCGCGAGAGGCGTATGATCCTCCCGGGAACGCCAGCCGGAGCACAGGAGGCCAGCATGACGACGGTACACCATGTTTATGCCGGGGCAGTGCGGTCGACGGAGGGCGGGCGCGGCGGCGTCTTTCGCCAGGCTGTCGGGAGCCAACGCTGGGACGCACTGAATGACGGCCTGCCGGACGGCGCCGAGGTGCACGCGATCACGGTCCATCCCGAGGATACCGATGTGGTCTTTCTCGGCACCACCAAGGGCGCCTATCGCAGCACCAACCGCGGCGACCACTGGGAACGGCTCGCGCTGCCCGACCAGGGCGCCGATGTCTGGTCGATCACGGTGCATCCGACGGACCGGCGGACGATCTATGCCGGCTACGGGCCGACCGGCGTCTTTCGCAGCGACGATGGCAGCGACCATTGGAAAAAGCTGCCCGATCCCGGGCTTCCGGACCGCGTCCATATGACCTTTCCGTGCCGGGTCATGCGGCTCGATGTCGACCCCGCCCGGCCGGATGACGTCTATGCCTGCATCGAGGCCAACGGCGCGATGCGCAGCCGCGATCGCGGCGAGAGCTGGCAGGATTGCACGTCCGGCCTGCTGCCCTTCGCCGAGCAGGAGAAATACAAGAGCCGGATCGTCAGCCAGACCGAAATCGAGGGCATGCTCGACGGCCATGCGCTGGCGTGCAGCGCCGCCGCCGCCGGCACGGTGTTTCTCGCCAACCGCATGGGTCTCTTTCGCAGCGACGACGGCGGGGCGCGCTGGCAGGATATCGATATCGGCCGGTTCTCGCCGATGACCTACGGCCGCGATCTGCGCACATCGCCGCACGATCCCAAGGTGCTCTATGCCGCGCTGAGCCCGGCGTTCCGCAGCAGCGACGGCGCGATCTACAAGAGCGAGGATGTCGGCAAGACCTGGAAGCGCTTCGACCACGGGGTGAAAGCCGCGGCGACGATGATGGGCGTTGCGATCAATCCGCGCGACGCCTGGCAGGTCTACGGCATTTCGAAAGCGGGCCAGGTCTTCGGCACCCAGGATGGCGGCATCAGCTGGGCCGAGCGGCGCCTGCCCGAGGGCACCGGCGACTGCTACGCGATCGCCTGCGGCTGATCGCAGGATGAACATGTAGGGCGGATGAGCGGAGCGTAATCCGCCGCCTCCGGTGGAATGCGCTTCGCTTTTTCGCCCTACTACGCGACATTCGGCTTCAACGATGCGACAGGAGGAAATGATGGCGGGCACGACACATGTTTACGCCGGGGTGGCGGCGACAACCGGCATGACCCATAGCGGGAGCCTCGGCGGCGTCTTTCGCCAGACCGTCGGCGACAAGGGCTGGAAACATCTGACCAATGGCCTTTCCGAGGGCGCCGAGGTGCACGCGATCACGGTGCATCCCGGCGACAACGACACCGTGTTCGTCGGCAGCACCAAGGGGCTCTTCCGCAGCGCCAATCGCGGCGACAAGTTCGAGCGCCTGCCGCTGCCCGACGCCGAGGCGGATATCTGGTCGGTCCTGGTGCACCCGAAGGACCCGCGCCGGCTCTATGCCGGGGCGAGCCCGACCGCGGTCTACCGCAGCGACGACGGCGGCGACCACTGGAAGAAGCTGGCCGACCCGGGCCTGCCCGACCGCGTCATCATGGCGTTTGCCTGCCGGGTCATGCGGCTCGACGTCGACCCCACTTCGCCCGACGACGTCTATGCGACGATCGAGGCCAACGGCGCGATGCGCAGCCGCAATGCCGGCGAGAGCTGGGAGGACTGCACGGCCGATTTGATCCGGTTCTGCGAAGAGCCGAAATATAGGAGCCGCATCGGCAGCCAGACCGAGATCGAAGGCATGCTCGACGGCCATGCGCTGGCGTGCAGCGCCGCGGCGCCCGGCACCGTCTTCCTCGCCAACCGCATGGGGCTGTTCCGCAGCGCCAACCATGGCGACACCTGGGAAGACATGGACATCGGCCGCTTCTCGCCCTCGACCTATGGCCGGGACATCCGCACCTCGCCGCATGACCCGAAAATCCTCTATGCGGCGTTGAGCCCGGCGGCGCGCAGCACCGACGGCTCGATCTACCGCAGCGATGATGTCGGCCGGACGTGGAAACGCTTCGACCATGACATCAAGGCCGATGCGACGATGATGGGCGTCATCGTCCATCCGAAGGACCCGAACCAGGTCTATGGCGTCTCGCGCGCCGGCCAGGTGTTCGGCACGCAGGACGGCGGCAAGAGCTGGAGCGAGCACCGGCTGCCCGAGGGCGTGCGCGACACCTACTGCGTCGCCTGCGGCTAATCCGGGCGGCTTATTACCCCTCTCCCGCCCTCTCCGGGGGCGGGGGAGGGGTTCGGTTTTACGCGGAGGATGGCGTGCCGCGTTCGAGCGCTGCCGCCAGCTTGCGCGCGGCCGCCAGTAGCGGCTGCCGGTGCATGTCGTCGATCGGCTCGCGTTCGCCGAGTGAGCGGGCAAGGTCGTCGAGGATGCCGGCAAAGAGAAAATGATGGAGATGTATTTCGGCCTCGCGCTTCTCTCCGGAGGTGCGGACGAGCCGGATCATCATGCCGTCGGCATCGGCGCGGGCATCGAAACTGCATTCGCGGCCAAAGCTGCCCATGTAGGCTTTGTCGGGAAAATCGATCGCGATTTCGGCCTTATCGGAGATCGGGTGCATCGGAACTTTCCTGTCCGGTGGAAATTGACATTTTGCCCGCCCAATCGTTCTCACGCGGCGATCGAGTCAGATATAATCGCGCATCGCGAGTCTCGACCTTGACCTGGATCAAGGCCGGGCGGTCTTAAGCCTTGCCGCCGATCACCCGCCGCCAAACGAAGCCCAGCCCGACGAGGCCTGAGCCGGCCATGATCAGGATCGACACGGAGGGGCCGAGCTCCTCCGACAGTGCGCCGATTGCCAGCACCCCGATCGGTCCGATGCCGATGCACATCGTCACGATGCCCATCACCCGCGAACGGGTAATCGGCGGCGCCTCGATAAGAATGATGCTCGTCTGCATGTTGGAAAATGCCGCGGTACCGAGTCCGCCGATCACCAGCAGGACAAAGGCGAGGCCGTACCACGGCGATAGCGCCATCGCGATGACGCCGCCAAGAAACAGGAACGACCCTTGCAACAGGGCGCGGCTGCCATCGAGCCGTAACCAGCCGGCCGACATGGCAATGCCGACCGCGATGGCGCCGAGCGGTTCGGCCGCGGCGAGCGCGCCGACCAGGGTCGGCGAGACGCGGTAGACATCGAGGCCGATCGGCGGGATCAGCGCCGAATAGCAGAAGCCGAACGCGTTCATGATGATCGTGACCAGCACCACCGCCAGGATCGGCGGGCTGGCCCGCGCTACGGCGAGCCCTTCGGCGATGTCGCCGGGAATGCGGCCGAAGCGCAGCCGGCGCGGCTCCTGACGGAACTCGAGCCCGAGCACGGCGAGAAGGGCGGCCAGATAGAGCGCCGCCGCAAGGAGATAGGCGCTGCCGAGCCCCAGCATCTCCAACACCGCACCGCCGCACAGCGGGCCCAGCACCCGGGCGACGCTGTTGGTCAACGAGTCGAGAGCCACCGCGGCGGGGATCCGATCGGTGGCGACGACCTCGCCGATCATCCGCCGGCGCACCGCCAACTCGCTCGCCCAGACCACGCCGGCGACGGCGCCACTGAGCGCGACATGCCACACCTGGATCTGCCCAAAAAGCGCGAGCACGCCCAGCACCGCCGAGTTCGCTGCCATCACCAGTAGTTGCGCAATCAGCAGCCGCTTGCGGTTGAGCGCCTCGCCGATCACCCCGGCAATCGGGCCGAGAAACAGCATCGGCAGGCTGCGCGCCACGGTGACGACGGCAACCAGAAACGCCGAGTGCGTCGCGTCGTAGGTGAAGATCCCGGCGACCAGCAGTTCGAGCCAGCGCATCGCATTGCCGACCCCGCCGGCAATCCACAGCCGGACATAGCTCGGTGTCGCGAGCAGCCCGCGCGGCCGGGTCCGCGACGCGATCGACTCGGAGATCATCTAGACGCGGATCGCGCCTCAAAGAGGGCCGTTCGGCAGCACCAGCACCTTGCCGTTGCGGCCGCCGCGTTGGGCGTGGGCAAGGGCTTGTCTGATGTCCTCGATCGGGTAGAAGCCGTCGATCGGCGCCTTCAGCACGCCATCGCGGAGCTTCACGGCCAAGTCCGCGTACAGCGCCCGCACCTGCTCCGGGGTGCGTTTCGCCAGGCCGCGCCCGAGATTGAAGCTGGTCAGGCTGACCGCGCGGAAGCTCATCGCGGCGCGGCTCATCACCGGATCCTCGCCCGACATCGAGCCGTAGCTGACGACCACCCCGCCTTCCGCGACGCAGTCGGCGATGCGCTTCGTCGCGCTGCCCGATACCGCATCGATGCCGAGCCGGATCGCCGACTGCGTAGAGGATGGCGGAGATCCGATCCGGCCGACCGCGTCGCGTGCGCGCTCGGCGAGATCGGCGCCGTCGGCGAGCACGACATCCGCGCCCAGCGCGCGTAGCGCCGGTGCGACATCGTCGCGGCGCACGATATTGATGGTGCGCACGCCGCGCGCCTTGGCGAGCACGATCACGTGCCGCCCAACCGCCGAGTTGGCGACGTTCTGGATCACCCAGTCACCGGGCCCGAGCGCCACGTGGTCTTCGAGAAGCAGCTGCGCCGTCGGCGGGTTGATGCGCAGCATCGCCGCCTGCGCGAGATCGAGGCCGGCCGGGATGGGGATCGCGTCGGCCTCGGCGATGCGGCGGCGTTGCGTCCAGTTCTCGCGCTGCAGGTTGATCACCAGATCACCCGGACGCAGCGCGACACCGGCGCCGACTGCGGCCACCCGGCCGACACACTCCGCCCCCGGAGTGGCCGGCAGCGGCGGCCGCAGCCGATAGCTGCCCCGAATCATCGACAGATCGGCCGGGTTGATCGGAAAGGCGAGCACATCGAAGACGATCTCGCTGGTGTCGGGCGCCCCGACATCAGGCGCGTCGATGCAATGGGCGACAGCCTCCGGTGCGCCATAGGCGGTGATCTCGACCCTTTTCATCGGCGTTCCCCCGAGCGTGGTTGCTCAGAGTCTAGCGGGAGCGGCAATCGCTCGGCAATCGCTCATACTGGCGGAGTTCCGGCGGAGTGAGCCGTGTCCCGCGGGAAAGCGCACGACCACGACATCTCAGTCTATATGAACGATGCAATTTGATGTCCTGCGGCGGCAGTCTAAGGTGACCCGACGCGGGGTGCGATTTGCCGATGAGCAGGGGGGCCAATTCAATTGACGGTGACTGTGCAGAGTGACGGTGACGCGGAAGGGGTTCCCGAGCGTGAGGCGGGCGACGAGCGGGTTCAGTGGCGATCGGCGCTACCCGAAGGGCCGGCAACCGAAGAAGACATCGAGCAATTCAAGCATACCGTACTGGCCAAGCTGACGCTGGCGGTCGGCAAGGACGCGTCGGCCGCCACCGATCGGGACTGGTTTGTCGCCACCACGCTGTCGCTGCGCGACCGGGTAATTCATCGATGGCTGGCGGGTGACCGCGAGACTCTCGCACGGGGCCGCAAGCATATCTATTACCTGTCCCTCGAGTTTCTGATCGGCCGTTTGTTGAACGATGTCGCCGGCAACCTGCAGCTGACCGATGTGGTTCATCGGGCGCTGGGCGATCTTGGGGTGAATTTCGACCGGGTGCGCTTCGCCGAGCCCGATGCGGCGCTGGGTAATGGCGGGCTCGGCCGGCTCGCTGCGTGTTTTCTGGAGAGCATGGCAAGCCTCGGCATCCCGGCCTATGGCTACGGGATCAGGTATGACCACGGACTGTTTCGCCAGATCATCAAGGATGGCTGGCAGCAGGAATATCCCGAAGAGTGGCTGTCATTCGTAAACCCGTGGGAATTCGAGCGGTCGGAGGTTACCTACGACATCAATTATGGCGGATGGGTCGAGGCCATCGCGGCGCGCGCTGGGCATACGCGGTTCGTCTGGCATCCCGACGAGACGATCGAAGCGGTTGCCTATGATACGCCGGTCGTCGGCTGGCGCGGGGCGCACGTCAATCCATTGCGGCTGTGGTCCGCCCGCGCGGTTGACCCGTTGCGCCTCGATGTCTTCAACCGCGGCGACCATGTCGGCGCGCTGAGCGAGCAGGCGCGTGCCGAGGCGCTCTCCAAAATCCTCTATCCGAGCGACGAAACCACCGCCGGACGAGAGCTGCGCCTGCGCCAGGAGTATTTCTTTGTCGCCGCCTCGCTGCAGGACCTCGTCGAGCGGCACCGCCGCGCTTACGGCTCGCTCCACACGCTCTCTGAGCGGGCGGCCATCCAGCTCAATGACACCCACCCGAGCGTCGCCATTGCCGAGCTGATGCGGATTCTCGTCGATCTCCACAACATCCAGTGGGACGACGCCTGGCAGATCACCGTCGATACCTGCCGGTATACCAACCACACCCTGTTGCCCGAGGCGCTTGAAAGCTGGTCGGTCACCCTGTTCGAGCGCGTTCTGCCGCGGCACCTGCAGATCATCTACCTGATCAACGCCCGTCATCTTGAAGCCGTAGTGCGGACGCACGCACTCGATGCCGATGGGATTGCCGCGATCTCGCTGATCGACGAGCGCGAGGGCCGGCGCATCAAGATGGGGCATCTGGCGTTTCTCGGCTGCGCCCGCACCAACGGGGTGTCGGCGATGCACACCGAACTGATGCGCCAGACGGTGTTTCGCGACCTGCACGCGCTCTATCCCGACCGCATCGTCAACGTGACCAACGGCATCACCTTCCGCCGTTGGCTCTACCAGGCCAATCCGCGATTGACCCGGCTGTTGTCCGCCGCCTGCGGCGAAGACATCCGCGACAACCCGGCCGCCATCGCGCGCCTTGCCGCGACGGCCGGCGATGGCGGGCTGCACGAGCGGCTTCTAGCGGTCAAGCGCGCCAACAAATTGGCGCTTTCGCGCGTGATCCACGACCAGCTCGGACTGCTGGTCGATCCGCGGGCGATCTTCGACGTGCAGATCAAGCGGATCCACGAGTACAAGCGCCAGCTGCTCAATCTCTTGGAAACGGTGGCGCTCTACAACGCGATGCGCGCCGAGCCGACACGCGAGTGGGTCCCGCGGGTAAAAATCTTTGCCGGCAAGGCCGCCGCCAGCTATGCCGCGGCAAAGCTGATCGTCAAGCTCGCCCACGACATTGCCGAGGTGATCAATCGCGACCCGGCGGTGCGCGACCTCTTAAAGGTGGCCTTCCTGGCGAATTACAACGTCAGTCTGGCCGAGACCATCATCCCGGCCGCCGATCTCTCGGAGCAGATCTCGACCGCGGGGATGGAAGCCTCGGGCACCGGCAACATGAAGCTCGCCCTCAACGGCGCCCTGACCATCGGGACGCTCGACGGCGCCAATATCGAGATCCGCGACCGCGTCGGTGCGGACAACATTTTCATCTTCGGCCTCCTGGCCGATGAGGTGGCGGAGCTGCGCCGCGAGGCGCTCGACGGCGCGCGCACGGTCACCCCGTCGCCGGCCCTCGGCGAGGTTCTCGAGATGATCGAAACCGGCGTCTTTTCGCCCGGTGAGCCGCATCGCTTCGCCATGCTGACGGACCGGCTGCGGCGGAGCGACGACTATATGGTCGTCGCCGATTTCGAAGCCTACTGGCAAGCTCAGCGCACCGTCGACGAGCTGTGGCGCAAACCCGACGATTGGGCGAGCGCGTGCATTCGCAATATCGCGGGCATGGGGTGGTTTTCCGCCGATCGTGCGATCAATGAATATGCCAGATCGGTCTGGCGTGCCCGCTTCTAGACCGAGCGCAGTACCGCTCGCATCGTCAGTGCAGGGATAGCCAACCGGGCCGCCCATCGCCGGGCTGACCCGGGCGGTCCCCGCTTGCTGGGAAATAAGCAGGGATATTGCACAATTCGGGCCGATTTTCTGCGATCGGCGGCCGCGAGACCGGCGGAAACCGCCGCTTTCAGAGGAAATTCCCTAAGGCGTCATGCAGGAATCTTTTCGCCCGAACCGGGAGGTAAATCGGCGACGTCAGCATCCAGCCCGCTCCCGATTGGGTTGGGCTGATCCGGTAGCTGAGGCGCGGTGCGGCGCGCGGCTACGCCGCCGTCAGCAGCCTGTGTCGGTTACAGCTGGCGAGGCCGACGCCGCGCAGTCTGAACGATCAGGTCCAAATTGTTCCATACCCCGTCGAGCGCCTCGGCCATCATCTTTGCGTCGAGCAATGTTTCGGACAGCAGCTCCGGACGCTGTCTGAGGACCATCTGAGTGACCGCGAGCGACTCATCGGCGTGACGCTCTTCGACGTGATTGGAAAAGCAATCCTCGAAGTAAGGCTCGTGCACGAACTGCGGGAAGTGGACCGACAAACCCTCGGCGAGCGCCCGCATCCAGTCGACCGACATCACCTCGACAGCGCACCAGGGACCGAGCGACCGCGAATAAAGCTTCTGGGCGAGATTCACGAAATGTGCGGTTTCCGCATCGAGATGACAGCACAGCGCCTCGGGCTCGCCGAATTCGTCGTCGTCAAGCAGGATCTTGGCGCCGATGTTACGGAACGCCCGCGTCAGCTGGTAGTGGTGAGTATCGCCATTCGGCAGACGATCGTCATCGATGAATATCTGCAGCTTTCGCTGGCGTAGCGCCGGACTGTCGAGATGCGGCAGGTGATAGACAGCCGCGCGTGTGGCGTGCATGGCCGCCTGGTAGACCAAATGGACCTCGCCGAGAAACTGGGGATTGCTGGCGACCGCGAACGGCAATTGCGCCAAGCGTCGGAAGAACGGCATCCGCGACGGGCGGTGCTTGTCGAGTAGCGCCATCATCGCGTTCTGGAAGCCGTCGACCGCATCAGGCTCCGGCTCGAAGCTATCCCGCTCTTTGTAAGCAACACCACCGCGCATTGCCATACCGCAACCCTCCTAAATTCGCTCTTCGAGCAAGCAGAAATCCGCCGGATGCCGATGCGCAATAGTTGCCGAGATCCGTGAACACTTGATTAACTGGCAATGCATTTTATCTATTCAGCGATCACCGCGCCGCGCCGCGCGGTCTTGGGCAGCAGGCCGATCGTCAGCATTGCAGCCAATGCGGCGCAACCGGCGCCCAGCAGATAGATCGCCGAATAGCCGAGCGGCGCGACCAGGAGCCCGGCCACCGGCCCCGCCGAGGCGAGCGAAAAGTCGAGACAGACGACATAGGCGCCGATCGCCGAACCGCGGCTCTGCGCCGGTACGCGCCGCACCGCTTCGAGGCAGAGCGCCGGGAAGGCGAGCGAATAGCCGAACCCCGTCAGCGCGGCGCCGAGCAGGGCCATCGCAGGCACTGGCGCAAGCCAGAGCAGCAACTGCCCCACGACCTCGATCGCCAGACAGGCGAGCGCGACGCGGGCACCGCCGAACCGATCGGGATAGCCGCCGAAGAAAAGCCGTGCGACGATGAACGCGACGCCGAAGGCGGTCAGGCCGTAGGCCGCGCCGTCCCAGTCACGGGACTGGTAGTAGAGGGTGATGAAGGCGGCGATCACGGCAAATCCCACTCCCGACAGCGCGACACTGGTGCCGGGGCGCCAGATCCGGCTGAACACCTCGCGCAGCGGAATGCGCGCGCCGGCAACCACCGGCTGCGCCGGCAGGCGCAGGGCGATCAGGCAGGCGAGGAGCGGCGTCGCCGCAACGATCAGCGCCAGCACGGCGAAGCCGCCGCTGTAGAACATCGCGATCCCGATCGGTGCGCCGATCGCGATCGCCGCATAGAGCGCGATCCCGACCGACATCAACCCCTTGCCGGCGTTCTTCGGACCGCCGAGCTGGACGCCCCAGGCCATCGCGCCGGTCAGGAACAGGCTGTCGCCGAGCCCCAGCGCCAGGCGGCCGGCAATGATCGCGGCGAGACTCGCCGCGGGGCTAGCCTCCAGCAATGTCCCAATGAAGTAGAATACCCCCGCCAGAGCCGCGATCAGCGCGCCGACAATGACCGCCGCCTTGGTGCCGCGCCGATCCGCGACGCCGCCGGCGAGCGGCCGCGCCAGCAGTGTCGCGGCCGCCTGGGCGCCGATGACGATGCCGACGATAAGCGGATCGAAGCCGAGCCGATCGTGCACGAAGAGCGCGATCACCGGCAGCGGCGCGCCGACCGTCAGATAGACCAGGAAGACGGCGATATCGAGCGGCAGCAGCCTAGCGATCAGCGCCGTGTTGCCTTCGGATCCCGTTGGGCCCACCCGCCGAGACGCAAGGGCGTGGTCCGACATTCGTTCCTCCTCACAATCGATGCGTGGCGCGGGATTAGGGGTTACGCCGCCGCAAGCAGCGACGCGAGAGCAGGGCAACGGTTGGCGGCGCACAGCATGTCAGGAACATCTAACGGCGAAGGTGCTCGCGACATTTCCAGACTCTTGGTCGATGTTGCGGCAGAAACAGCGTTGCGCCCCCACACCGAAAGTTACTGCCTATGCCCTAACGAATTCCTAACCCTACGAACTTTGCCGAAGATGCAGTCAATATACCCAGCAGGTGAGCGGGTAATACCAAAGTCACAACGTTTTGAGCGTTGGCTACCTTCATTTTGAATTGTCGTCCCGTGGGCCTTAGCCCACGGATTTGTTCCGTGGGGAAGGCCGGGATCCACTGATCCGACGGCGAGACAGTTGAAAGGTGGGTCCCGGCCGGAGTTTATCCTCGGGCCGGCCGCAGGCCGGACCCGTGGGTCCGGACGTGAGCGGGTTACCCCGCTGGGAGCTCGGTGGTTCGCGGCCTCTCGGTCATTTCGCGCCGCGGTCTCGCGCCCTCCTTGACGGAAAGGAAGTTGAGCGACACACAGGTCCCTATCCGTGGGGCGGTGTCGATTGTCAGCCGTCCGCCGTGACGCTCGATCAGCGCATTGACAATGCTGAGACCAAGCCCCGTGCCGCCATATTTCCGTGCAAGCCGGCCATCGGCCTGTCGGAATGGGCGCACCACCAGTTCGGCCATGTCGGAGGTCATGCCGATACCCCGATCGGCAACGCTGAGCCGGGTCCAAGCCCGGTCGCCGTCGGCGCCAACCGTGACGTGGATGGCGGTTCCGCCCGGGCTGAATTTCGCGGCATTCGACAGCAGTTTTTGCAGCATCTGGTTCACCGCTCGCCGGTCCGCACTAACCGGACAAGATCCCCCGCTCAGCGCTACCGTGATGTCGTGCTTGCTGCCGGCTTCGGTCTGCCGGAACTTGGCCACCGTCCTCTCGGCCGCTTTGACCAAATCGATGCGCTCCAGCACCAGTTCGAACTGGCCAGCCTCCAGTTGCGCTATCGTCAGCACGTCGTCGACAACGCCGAGCATCTGCTGTCCGGCTTTCCCGGTGTTCCGGGCATAGTCGACGTACCGGCCTTGCGAGATGGGACCGAACGCCTGCTGTGCGATCAGGTCGCTGAAACCGATGATCGCATTCAACGGCGTGCGCAGTTCATGGCTCATCGCGGCCAGGAACGCGGTTTTTGCGCCATCTGCGCCGCGCGCCTGGTCCCGGGCCGTCGCGAGTTCGAACTCGATGCGCTTGCGCTCGGTGATATCCTGGAAGGAGCCTTGCAGATACGCCGTTTCGTCGTCTGCTGTCGTGACCTCAGCCCGCAGGCATAGGGTTCGGACCTCCTGGCCAGGCGGCATGACCTGGTGATCGAGGTCGATCCTTTCGCCGTCCAGGCCCCCGCGCACGGCTCGGATCACGGCTCTCCGGTCGGCGGCGGGGATGCGCCGCAACAGCGATCTGACCGAGACCGAGCGTGCGCGATCGCCGAGCCCGAACATCCGGCACAGTTCCACAGAGCATTCGATCGAGGCAGTGCGCGGCAGCCAGCGAAAGTTGCCGATGCCGGCGATCCTCTGGGCTTCGGCGAGGTGCTGCCGGCTGACGGTCAAATTGTTGAGGGTCTCATGGGCACGCAGCATGTAGCGGACATGGTGCGGCAGCACTGGCCAGTTGATCGGCTTGCCGATGAAATCCGTGGCACCGACGCGATAGGCCTGGTCGATCGAGGCGATGTCGTCCAGAGCAGTGGCCATCAAGACCGGTGCGTTGCGTCCTCCCGGCAGTGTCCGAATTGCCTGGCATACATCAAAGCCGTTCATCTCGGGCATCATCACATCGAGCATGACGAGATCCGGCTTGCATTCGGCAAAGAGTTGCAGCGCTGCCGCGCCGCTTTTTGCCTCGACGATGTCGAAGCCGGCGGGCTCCAGCACCTCGCGTTGCAGAAACCGCTCCATCTCGTCGTCATCGGCGATCAGGATCAACGGCCTTTCCCGTTGAAAAGAACCGGCCATCACGCAACCTGGGGCAGTCGGGCCCTGAGAGCGGCTTGTGCCCGTCGGTAGTCCTCGACGATCGTCCCGACCCGTGATGGCGCATCGGGCACCGACCCGAACCGCGTCAACGCTTCAAGCTCTTTGCAATGCGCCGACAGCCAGACTGCCCCGACATTGGCGCTCGCCGATTTCAATGTATGGCTGGCACGGTGCAGCCGCGCTCCATTGCCGCTTGCCGCACCCTCTTCCAGATCCCTCACAAGAGCCGGCGCGCTGTGCAGGAAGAGCGTGATCACCCGGTTCACGATAGCCGGCCGCCCGGCCCGTTGCAGCGAAGCAAGCGCGTCCAGCACGCGGTCGTCAATCGGTTCGGCGGCGATCGGTATCGGTGGCGGTGCTTCCGTCGGCGCCGGCGCCACCAATGTCAGGTGGTCGCGCTTGCCATTGCCGGCGCCGCGCGCCGAATGGCCGAGCCAGGTCGCCAGCGCTGACCTCATCTGCTCGGTGGTGAACGGCTTTGGCACGTAGTCGTCCATGCCCGCGGCCAGGCATTGCTCCCGGTCGCCTTCGATCGCGCTCGCGGTCAATGCGACAATCGGGACGCGACGGCCCGACTTGGCTTCCTGTTTGCGGATTTCGGCGGTCGCCTCGAACCCGTCTATCCCGGGCATCTGGCAATCCATGAAAATCAGGCCGAACTCGCCGCTCGCATAAGTTTGGAGCGCCTCCCTGCCGTCCGTCGCGGTCGCCACCTTGCAGCCAAAACTCTCAAGGATGCCAACGGCGACTTCAAGATTGACCGGGTTGTCCTCGACCACCAGCACCGACTCTCCGGCTAGCCCCTCGGGTGCCGGCGGCACCGGAGGGGTCGATGGCTGCGGTGCCGAGTCGATCGCGCCGCCGGTCGAGGTGAGACACTTGCGCAGCGCAGACTGCCGAACGGGCTTGGTCAGATATCCGACCACGTGCTCGCGGATGTCGCCGATATTGTCCATCTCGAAATCGCGCGAGGTCAGCAGCACCAGGCGCAAGCCGGCAATGGCCGGATCGGATTTGATTCCGCGCGCCAGATCGATCCCGTTCACATCGGGGAGGGCGATGTCGATGATCGCCAGCCCAAACGGGTCCCCGCGTGCGGCGGCGGCGGCGATCTCGCTGAGCGCGGCCGCGCCGGTCTCCGCTTCGCCCACCCGGACGCCCCAGATCGACAGTTGATCCTTCAGGTTCCGGCGGTGGCCCGAGTGGTTTTCGACGACGAGGACTGCCATGCCTTGCAACGGCGACGCGCCGGTCTCGGCCGGTTCTTCAGCCACTTTCTGCCGGCCGAAGCGGGCGGCAAACCGGAAGGTAGACCCGCGGCCCGGCTCACTGGTCACCTCGATCACGCCGCCCATCATTTCGCAAAGCTGATTTGCGATACTGAGGCCGAGCCCCGTGCCGCCATAGCGCCGTGTCGTCGAACTGTCGGCCTGGGCAAAGGCGTCGAAGATATGCTGCTGCTTGTCGACCGGGATTCCGATACCGGTATCGGTGACGTGGAAGGCGATAAAGGCCGAGGCGGCGTCGACCTCGATAGCATCGACGCCGATTCCCACCTCGCCATTTTCGGTAAATTTGATCGCATTGCCGATCAGGTTCGTCAAGATCTGGCGTAGGCGCCCGGCATCGCCGATCAATGCAGTCGGCAGGTTTGCCGGGATCGAGCAGGTCAGCTCCAGCCCCTTGCCGTAAGCTACGTCGGCAAAGGTTTCGGCGACCTCTTCAACGACATCGCGCAGATCGAACGCGGATTGCTCGAGTTCGATCTTGCCGGCTTCGATCTTCGAGATATCGAGGATCCCGTTGATGATCCCGAGCAATACCTCAGCCGAGCGGCGCGCGGTTGCGATGTAGCGATGCTGCTTCGGGTCGAGCCTTGTTTGATGCACCAGCTCCAGCATGCCGAGAACACCGTTCACCGGCGTGCGGATCTCGTGGCTCATCTTGGCGAGGAACTGTGACTTGGCCCGGTTGGCGTCCTCCAATTCGAGCGTCCGCCGTCCGATGCGCGATTCGAGCGTTGCATTCAGATGGCGCAACCTCTCCTCGGCCTGCTGTTGTGCCGCATGACGGGCCGCGAGCGCGTCGGCCATGTCGTTGAACGCCAACCCAAGACGACCGATCTCCGAAGTGCGATCGGTTACCGTGACGCGGGCCTCGTAATTGCCCTTGCCCCATTCGGTGGTGCCGTCCAGCAGCTCGGCAATCGGTCGCTTGATAAACCTGCGGCCGCCGACCCAGGCCAGATACATCGCCGCGAAGAGACCGATGAGGATCAGCACGACGCCGCGTTTCGCCGCAGCTTCGATCGGCGCGAACGCTTCGGCTTTCGCCTGGCCGGCGCTGAGGAAGAAATCCTTTGGCGAGAGCTGTGCCGGCACGTATCCGAAAATTCGCGCTACACCGTCGACGCCAGCCGCCTCCTCCCATCCGGCGGTGTTGCCGTCCATGATGTCTTCATGAGATTTCCTCATGTTCTTGCCGACCAGCTTCTCGGGGTTCGGTAGCCGTGCGATGATATTTCCCAGGCGGTCGGCAATCAGGATCGACTGCGATGGTGTCAATCCGCGTTCCTTCAGATGCTCGGACAACCAGACCAGATCGAGCCCGGCGAAGACAACTCCGGAAACATCGCCCTTGTTGTTGCGGAATCGGTGGGCAAAATGAATCATTTTCTGCTTGCTGACCGGATCGACAAAGTAATTGCCGACGGCAAGCCCGTCTCCCGCTATCGCGCGCTTAAAAAACTCGGTATCCGCAACCGACAAGTCGCCAGATGGACCGCTCGCACAGAAAATATTCCCGTTTAAATCCGCCGCACCCAGCCGGGCGTACCCCTCAAACCGCGATTTCACGTTGGTGAGTATCGTGCTGCACTCTCGTGTGTTGCCGTCCTGGAGGGCGTCGATTTCACCGAGAGCAACCAACAGTTGCAAGGCCCCCGCTTTTTGTTCCTTCATTTCCTCGCCGAACTGCTTGGTGATCTGGATGACGCGTTGCCGGATGTCATCCTCGCCTGCGCGGCGCAGGGTGTATTCGTTGACCGCCTGAATCGCGAGAGCCGGCAGCACGGCGATGACCACGAGCAGAAACATACGGCCGGTCAAGCCCAGCTCCGTCCACTGGCGGATCAGAGACCGATCATCGCCTGTGGCCTTTGCGCCTTCATTCCCGCGAGTTGTCGATCGACCGATCATCGGCTTCTCCTGACGTGCTCTACCCGCCGCCGACCGTGAACTTGCTGGACCTGTCGCCCGGTCACCAATCATCGCGCGCCAGGCAGACGGCATACCGGAGTATGCGAGCCAATCCTAAAAATTGTGCTAAAGGCTGCCGGCGCCGGGATTGGCGCAAACGGTGCACTCGCTGCGTTGGCAAGCCGCTGCAAAGCGGAACACCAAGGGGGATCTCATGGCGACGAGCAGCAAAATCCGCGTCGGGATCGTCGGGGCAAGCCTGAACCGGGGATTTGCCTCGATTGCCCATATCCCGGCCTTGCGCGCGCTGCCGGAGTTCGAGATCGCAGCATTGTGCACGACCCGCCAGGAATCCGCCGAGGCCGCGGCGCGGCATTTCGGAATTCCTCTGGCGTTTTCCGACCCGGAAAAGCTCGCGCGCCATCCCGATGTCGATCTCGTCACGGTCAGCGTGAAGGTGCCTGACCACTACTGCCCGGTCATGGCCGCGATCGAAGCGGGAAAGCATGTTTATTGCGAATGGCCGCTCGGCCGCGATACCGACGAGGCCGTGCGGATGCTCGATGCGGCGGAACGCAGGGGTATCCGGCATGCGGTCGGGCTGCAGGGCCAGATGTCGCCGGCGATCAATTACGTCAAGGATCTGGTCGCCGAGGGCTATGTCGGCCGGGTGCTGACGGCGACGATGATCGGATGCGCGCCGAATTGGGGAGCCTCGATCGACCGCGCCTACCAGGCCGACCGCGCCAATGGCGCCAATTTGATGACGATCACCGGTGGCCATCAGATCGATGCGCTATGCCATTGCCTCGGCGAATTCCGCGAGCTTGCCGCGTTCGCGGTCAGCCAGCGCGACCGCATCCTCTCGGAGGATACCGGCGGATTGATCGCGAAGACCTCGCCCGACCAACTCGTCGTCAATGGTATCCTCGGGGGCATTGTCGGGGAGGGAGCGGTCGTGTCGTTCCAGATCCGCGGCGGCATGGCGCACGGCACCGAGTTCCTGTTCGAGATCCACGGCGACAAGGGCGACCTCGCGCTCACCGCCA
>CAYMRQ010000015.1:1570-9480 GCA_964392845.1 uncultured Rhizobium sp. | reverse complement strand
CGAACGCGCCTCGATGCAGCGGCAGGAACTGAAATTGCAGGGCGCGCAAGGCGATGCAAAGCTGCTCGCGGATCTGCCGATTCCGGCAAGATACCGCTGGGTGCCGGACGGGGTCGCTCCGGACTCTCGCTACAATGTTGCCCAGCTCTACGCCAAGCTGGCCGAGCGCATCCGCGACGGCAAGCCAGCCAGCCCTGGCTTCGCTGCGGCCGTCGCGCGGCATCGCCTGATCGATGCGATCGTGCGAGCCTCGGATACGGGGCAGAAGCAGGTCGCATAGGCGGTTCGGGTCGTCGCCAAGCCGCAAATCCGCTGCATCCCGTTGCAGCGCCTCGCCCGGCGCTTTAGCGTGGCCCGGGCGAACACAACGCATAACGCAACGATGGATGGCGGCCGTGCCTCTGCCCGCACCCGTTCTCGATCACGTCGTCATTGATGTCCGCGACCGCATGGACGAGGCGGCGCGCACCTTCGCCGCGCTCGGCTTCCAGCTGACGGCCCGCGGGCATCACACGCTCGGCTCGATGAACCACCTCGCGATGTTCACGACCGATTACCTGGAATTGCTCGGCTTCGGCGAGGGCGGTGCGAGCCGCCCGGAACTGGCGCCCTTCCCAATCGGGCTCAACGGGCTGGTGTTCAAGGCGGACGACGCCGATGCGGTCCATGCCCATGCGCTGGCCACCGGCTTGCCGATCCTGCCGGTGCAATCCTTTTCGCGGCCGGTCGAACTCGACGGCGCGCAGCGTGATGCGCGGTTCCGCACGACCCGGCTCGACCCCCATAAGATCGCGATGGGCCGCGTCTATTTCTGTGAGCACCGGACCCCGCAGCTGGTCTGGCGGCCGGAATGGCAGTCGCATCCGAACGGTGCCCGCGCGATTTCCCGGGTGATCGTGGCGACCGACGATCCGCGACGGACCGCGTCGCTGTTCGGCGCGCTGTTCGGACCAGAAGCTGTGACTGAACGCGAGACAAGCTGCCTCGTTCGGGCGGGTGCGGCGCGGGTCGAGCTGACGACGCCAGCGGCCATTGCTGCCGAGTTTGGCGACGCGGCAGCGGTGTCGGCGGGACGCGCCGAATATCTGGCGGCTTTGGAGCTCGATGTGGGTTCGCTGGCCGATACCGCCGAGCGGCTGCGCGAGGTGCCGGCTGTGCGCATCGAGCCGCGCCGGGTGGTGGTGCCGGCCCGTGCCGCGTTCAATACGACGATCGCGTTCTCGGCCTAGGGTCTGTTGCGATTCATCGTGAATTGATGACGGCGCCGGCGCGATAGATCATGGCCTGGAAGCTCTGGTCGGTTTTGTCGGCGCGCATGGCGATGCGGCTGAATTCCTTGAGTTTGCAGAAGAAGTTTTCGATCAGATGGCGCCATTTGTACATCTCGGTATCGATTTGCAGCGGCGTGGTGCGGCGCGGATGCTGAGAAATCACGATCTGGGCGCCGCGCTGGTTGAGGTTGGCGATGATGTCGTTGCTGTCGAACGCCTTGTCGGCGATCAGCGCGCCAAATTCAATGCCGGGATCCTGGCTCAATCAAGTCGAGCGTTGCTTTGGCCGGATCACCGAGGACCGTATTCGCCGCGGCGTCTTCAAGAGCGTCGCCGAAAGCGACGCCGAACTCGAAGCCGCCATCCAGGAATACCTCGATCACCAAAATGCCAACCCCAAACCCTTCATCTGGACCGCCTCCGCCACTGCTATCCTCGAAAAAGTGGCGCGCGGGCGACAAGCGTTAGAATCGGCACACTAGCGGGTGCGTCGAGACGCTTGGCGCCGATCATCGCCCGGTTCTATCTTCGGGGCATGAGCGCGAGCGCGAGCGTGACATCGGCCGAGCCGCCGGGCGGGCTGTTTTTCGAGCGTGTGCTGTTGCCGCACCGCAGCCTGCCGCCGCGCGGTTTCCAGGTGCTGATGGGGCTGTTGGGGCTGGTCAGCCTCGCCGTCGGCATCGGCTTCGTAGCGATCGGCGCCTGGCCGGTTTGCGGCTTTTTCGGGCTCGATGTCGCTGCGCTCTATCTCGCCTTCCGCATCAGCTATCGCAGCGCCCGGCGGAAGGAGGTGCTACGCCTGGCCGGCGACGATTTCACGGTTGAGCGGATCAGCATTCATGGCGAGCGGCGCCTGTGGTGCTTTCAGCCATTCTGGCTGCGAATCGTGCTCGAAGAACGCTCCGATGAATCGAACCGGCTGCTCGTCGCCTCGCACGGCAGGAGCCTGGTCATCGGCGACTTTTTGGGGGCGCCGGTGCGGCGCGAGCTGGCCGTCAGCCTGCGCGCGGCGCTGGCGCGTTGGCACGCCGCCCTCAACCCGGCGAGCAGCGTGCATTAAGTGGCCACGAGATTGCCTCGCTTCGCTCGCAATGACAGTCTCTTGTTGTCATTGCGAGGAGCGGAGCGACGAAGCAATCTCGCTGAGAGTTGGCGCGGATCAGCCGCCGGTCGCCGGCGCGGTGTATTCGGCGTCGGTGACGTGCTTGCCCCAGGCGGTGCCCTGGCCCTGCTCGCCGGCTTCCGACAGCGCCAGATGCGAGAACAGGCGGTCCGGCGAGGCGCCGTGCCAGTGCATCGTATTGGGCGGAATGTTGACGGTGTCGCCGGGGTGCAAGACCTGCGGCGCCTCGCCTTCGAAGCAGATGCGGCCGATCCCCGACAGGCAATAGAGCGTCTGCCCGACCGGGTGGGCATGCCACGCGGTGCGCGCCCCCGGGGTGAACGACACCACCGACCCGCCAAGGCGCGACGGCGGTTCGGCGACGACGACCGGATCCTGGAACACGACACCGGTGAAGGTCTCGGCGGCGCCCCGCCGTGTGTTGCGTGTCCCGGCGCGAACGACTCCGGCTTTTACTGGCATGGCTGTCTCCTGAGGTTGGCGGTATTCCACGCAACAATAACCGGCGCCGGGCGCCCCGCGCAATCGGGCCTGCCGCCGGTACTCTCCGGGGGCGATCCTTGAGCGAATGCTCGCCGAGCCGGCCACCTGTTTCACCTGTTTTCTGCAGTCCCACATCAGGCGCGGGGCTTTCCGTCGAGCCGCGAGCCGGCCGGCCCGCAAGCCAGCCGTGAATATCGGTATCATACAAAATTGGCAATTTTATGGTTGCTTCCACGATAACGGTATCCACTTGAAAGGGCCGAAAGGGGTCACAGGTTTGCCCGGGCGGGTCAGATCGGGGCCCGGTTTGCCCGGGAGTTGTGCGACAATCGCGGGCAGAGGGACTTGATGAACGAGCGCGGCACCATTCGGGTCGGCATCGGCGGCTGGGTCTTTCCGCCGTGGCGGGGCGCCTTCTACCCGGCGGGCCTGCGCCAAACCGAAGAGCTGGCCTTTGCCAGCCGCCAGGTCACCGCGATCGAGATCAACGGCACGTTCTACCGCATCCAGACGCCGGCGAGCTTTCGCCGCTGGCATGACGAGACCCCCGAGGATTTCATCTTCTCGCTGAAGGGCCCGCGCTTCCTGACCCATCGCGGCGAACTGGCGAGTGCGGCGCCCTACATGGAGCGGTTCTTCGCCAGCTTCCTCCTCGATCTCAAGGACAAGCTCGGGCCGATCCTCTGGCAGTTCGCGCCGACCAAGCAGTTCGACGAAGCCGATGTCGCCGCCTTCCTCGACCTCCTGCCGCGCGAGCGCGGCAGCCGGAAGCTGCGCCATATCGTCGAGGCGCGGCATCGCAGCTTTCAATGCCCGGAATTTATCGAGCTGCTCCGCAAGCATGGCGCCGCGGTCGCGATGGTCGACGATGCGCATCACCCGGAATTCGCGGAATTGACCGCCGATTTCGTCTATCTCCGGCTGCGCCGCTGCGTCGAGGGCGAGCCGACCGGCTACACGCCCGACGCCCTCGACCGCTGGGCCGAGCGCCTGCGCGTCTGGTCCGCCGAGGGCCGAGACTGCTTCCTCTATTTCATCAACGGCGCCAAAATCCGCGCCCCCGCCGCCGCCCAGGCGCTTCTCCGGCGGTTGTAGATCAAGCTGGAGCGTAAAATCCTATTCTCGGAACACTGCCGTAATTCGCCAGGTGTCGTCTTCTTGCAGTTCCGCCATCACTTCCGACGCGCCGGAATCCCTGAAATCACGCTGCACGCGGTCTACTTCAGTGCGAGGGACGTGCTCGATGACCTCTTCGCGCGGGAAAAACGGGAAAAAACCGAATGTCTCCCGACCACCAAGCATAGTCGTCTCCCTAAGAGCTTATCGCCAGGAGAGCAGCTACTCGGGCGCGGTCTTCCGGGGTACCGGCGTTCATAAGCCAAGAAACGCTGCCGACCATACCCAACTCCTTCATGCATGTGGAAATGCGCCTTGCGCTCACAGCCGAGGCTTCGAACCCTCGTCCTTTCAGCCTGACCTCGCTCAGCAAGGACAAGAAGCGCCGGATTGACGGTGCAAAAACACAAAGCGCAAACACAACCACTGCGGGCCACGCTACCGCACCGAGTAATTTAGCGGCTGCTTCGATGAGTTTGGTTGTTTCCTCAACACCCATCTGCGGCTCAGCGTCCAGCCCGCTCTGACACTCTACTCCGCCGCTTGCGCCGCCGGCCGTCGCTTTGCCGGCTTCGGCCAGCGCGCGGCGACCAGCGGCAACACTTCGGCGATCAGGCGGCGGGTCTGCGCCATGATCTCCTCGTCGCCGCGGGCAGCCGGGCGCAGGATGAATTTCGACACGCCGGCATCGACGTAATCGGCGATGCGCGCGACGATCGCCTCGCCGTCGCCGATCGCGAAGTAATCGCGGGGCTCGCGGCCGGTGCGTTTGCGGTAGGCCTCGAACAGCGGCACCAGCGCCGGGTCGTCGGCTTGGCCGAAGCGGAACGGGATGCCGGCGCCGTAATGATCGTCGTCGATCGTGCGCCCCTCTTCGACAGCGGCGGCGCGGATCGCCGCGACCACGACCCTGGCCTGCGCCGGGGTCTCGGGGCCAGCCTGCCAGCCGGTGCCGAGGCGCGCGGTGCGCCTTATCGCCGCCTCGGACGAGCCGCCGATCCACATCGGCAGATCGGGCTGCACCGGCTTTGGCGATAAGGAGGCGCCCGACAGGTGATAATGCACGCCCGCGAAATCGACCTTGTCCTCGCTCCACAGGCGCCGGATCACCTCGAGCCCCTCATCGGTCTTGCGGCCGCGGGTCTTGGTATCGAGGTTGAGGGTCTTCCATTCCGGCCCCAATGGGCTGCCGATGCCGAAGGCCGGCAACAGCCGCCCGTTCGACAGATAGTCGATTGTCGCGCATTGCCGCGCCACCAGGACCGCGTCGCGCATCGCCAGGGACAGCACGTTGACGCCGAACTTGATGCGTCTGGTGCGGCCGGCCAGCGCCGCCATCACGCTCATGCATTCGAGGAACGGGGTGGGGCTGACCAGGCGGTCGGTCTGCCAGATCGAATCGACGCCGCCCGCCTCGCACAGATCGACCCAGCGCCAAAAGGCGGCGGCGCCGGAAAACGGGAACTCCATCAGGCCGACCCCGACGGCGACTTTCCGGGGGGCGATTTTGGGCATGGTGTCTCCTTCAGTGGGCGCGCGCATGTCCGTGGCGATGGTGCAGATCGGGATAGTGCGCGTGCGTGTGCGCGATCGGCAGGTGAGCGTGCGGGTGCGCGTGCGGCTCGCCTACCGGGTCGCCGGGCTGGTGGGGATGCTGGTGGTGCGCGTCATGGACATGGCGGTGCTCGTGCTCGAACGCCTCGTGAACATGCGCGTGCTCGTGGCGTTCGGCAAGATGGAGGTAGACCCCGCTCGCGATCAACAGCCCAGCGATCGTCAGCCCGGCGGTAACGGGCTCGCCGAACAGGGTGACGGCGAGCACCGCGCCGATGAAGGGTGCGGTCGAAAAATAGGCGCCGGTCCGGGCCGCGCCGAGATGGCGCAAGGCGAGCACGAAGAGGACCAGGCTCAACCCATAGCCGAGAAACCCGATCAGCGCCGCGCCGCCGATCCCTGCCGCGGCGGGCAGGTGCGCGCCCAGGGTGAGGGCAAGCGCGAGGTTCACCGCCCCCGCCGAGAGCCCCTTGATCAGCGCGATCTGCACCGGATCGGCGGCGCTCAACTTGCGGGTCAGGTTGTTGTCGATGCCCCAGGCGAGGCAGGCGCCGGCGATCGCCGCGGTGCCCCAGCCAAACCCGTCCGGCCCGCCCTGCCACGACAAGAGGACCGCGCCGGCGAGGATCGCAGCGGCCCCGGCCAGCAGCCTTCGGTCGACATTCTCGCGGAAAATCAGCCAGGCGATCGCCATCGTCGCCAGTCCTTCGAGGTTCAACAGGAGGCTCGCCGTGGCGGCCGGCGTCGTCGCGAGGCCGACCATCAAGAGGACCGGGCCGACCACGCCGCCGCTCAACACGACGAGTGCCAGCCACGGCAGATCGCCGCGGCGCAGCGGCGCCTCGCTCCGAGCTCTCCCGGCGGTCCTTCGGACGCCCTCGACGATGGCGAGGCCGGCCCCCGATCCCAGATAGAGCAGGCCCGCCAGCAGCCACGGGTCGACGCCCTCGCCGAGCAGCAATTTGGCAAACGGCGTGCTCGCGCCGAACAGCGCCGCCGACAGGATCGCCAGCGGGGCGCCGGGCCAGGCGAGGAGGTGCGTCATCGTTCGAGTATAAGCGAAAGAGGGGTTGCCCCGGCCGGCGAATTTGTGCCCGATCGGGGCGGAACGGAAAGGAGCGCCACCATGCGCGTATTCACGACGGTGCCGCAGGAGGATCTGCGCCGGGTCGGCGCCGCCGCGCAGGCCGCCGAAGCGGAAGGTTACGACGGCATCATCGCGATGGAGAACAAGCACGACCCGTTCCTCGCGCTGGCTGTCGCCGGCGCCGCGACCTCGCGGGTCGAATTGCACACCGGCGTCGCCATCGCCTTTGCCCGCACCCCGATGGCGGTGGCGCAAATCGGCTGGGACCTCGCCGGCTCGACCGGCGGGCGCTTCGTCGTCGGCCTCGGGTCGCAGGTGCGTGCCCATAACGAGCGGCGCTTCTCGGTGCCGTGGACCCCGCCGGCGCCGCGCATGCGCGAATACGTCCAGGTGCTGCGCGCGATCTGGCGCTGCTGGAAGGAGGGCGACAAACCCGCCTATGAGGGCCAGCATTACCGCTTTACGCTGATGACCCCGAATTTCGCGCCCGAGCCGATCGACGCGCCGCCGCCGGCGGTGATGATCGCCGCGGTCGGCCCGGCGATGCTGAAAGTCGCCGCCGAAGAATGCGACGGGGTCAAGCTGCACGGCTTCTGCACAAGGAAATACCTGACCGGCGAGATCATGCCGCGGATCGAATCCGGGCTCGCCAAGGCCGGCCGGCGGCGTGCGCAATACGAGATCTCGGGCGGCGGGTTTCTCGCGACCGGCCCCGACGACGAGAGCGTCGCCAAACGTTTCGAATGGGTGCGCCAGCGCGTCGCCTTTTACGGCTCGACCCCGGCCTATTACCCGGTCTTTGCGGTGCACGGCCTGGAAGACCTCGGCCTCAAGCTCAACGCGCTGGTGCGCCAGGGCAAATGGAACGAGATGGCCAGGGAGGTGCCGGACGATGTCGCGCATCTCTTCGCCGCGGTCGGCCGCCACGACCAGATCGTCGGCGCAATCGAAGAGCGCTTTGGCGGCCTCGTCGACTCGCTGACCCTGCGCGGCGACGGCGTCGGCGAGGTGCCGCCCGACCTCGTGCAAGACATCCGCCGCGTGCCGCACCTCTTTCGGGGATTGCCGCGGTAATCTTGGCTTTCGCCCCTTTTCGGCCGTTCGACCCCGGTCCCAAATTTTCACACGGTCGGCTTGAGATATGCACGCCACCCGTCGTCCAGGCCGCGTCTGGCCTATCACCCCGCGCGCGGTTTGGTGTAGTCTTCCAGCCATCCGCGGGATGGGTAGTGCAGCCGGGTGGGCGAAGGACGCATGCCAGCCGATCTTAAGTATC
>CAYMRQ010000015.1:650-1560 GCA_964392845.1 uncultured Rhizobium sp. | reverse complement strand
GCTCCGTGCGGTGCTGCCAGCGCCGAGCGTTGAGCGGGCTGTCGGGCGCGGCGGTCGGCATGGAGCGCGCCTCGGGCGACTATATGGGCATGCTGGCGACGGTGATTAACTCGCTGGCGATGCAGAACGAACTCGAGCGCCGCGGCATCGCCACCCGGGTGCAGTCGGCGATTTCGATGCAGGCGGTGTGCGAACCCTATATCCGCCGGCGGGCGGTGCGCCACCTGGAGAAGGGCCGGGTGGTGATCTTCGCTGGCGGGACCGGTAATCCGTTCTTCACCACCGATACGGCCGCGGCGCTGCGCGCATCGGAAATGGGGTGCGACGCCCTCTTAAAGGCGACCAAGGTCGATGGCGTCTATGATGCCGACCCGCACCTTGTGCCGGAGGCGCATCGGTTCGATCGGCTCGATTACCGCGAGGTGCTGGCGCGCGACCTGCAGGTGATGGATGCCTCGGCGATCTCGCTGGCGCGGGAAAACCGCATCCCGATCCTCGTCTTCTCGATTTTCGAGAGAAGCGGGTTCGCGCAGGTCGTGCAGGGAAAGGGGCGGTATACGATCATCGAGGATCTATCGTAACCCTCCGCCCTAGAGCATGTTCCGGAAAAGTGGATACCACTTTTCCGAAGAGAACATGCTCCAGATTAACAAGTTGGGAGCGAAATCCGATTTCACTAAATCGGATTTCGCTCTAGGGGTGGGGGCAGGGCAGCGAGAAGCGCGAGGGGGGCGCACGCCATGGCGCAAGACGAACTGCTGAAGGACCTGCGCCGCCGCATGGACGGCGCGATCGACGTACTGCACAAGGAGTTTGGCGGGCTGCGCACCGGCCGGGCCTCGGTCGGCCTGTTGGAGCCCGTCATGGTCAGCGCCTATGGCGGCACGGTGCCGCTCAATCAGGTGGCCAG
>CAYMRQ010000015.1:0-640 GCA_964392845.1 uncultured Rhizobium sp. | reverse complement strand
ACGCCGCTGAACCAGCTCGCGACAATCGCCGCGCCGGAGCCGCGGATGATCACGGTCCAGGTCTGGGACCGCGGCGTGGTCAAGGCGGTCGACCGGGCGATCCGCGAAGCCGGACTCGGCCTCAATCCGCAGACCGAGGGGCAGGTCATGCGGGTGCCGATCCCCGAACTCAACGAGGAGCGGCGCCGCGAATTGACCCGCGTCGCGGCCAAATACGCCGAGCTGGCGCGGGTCTCGGTGCGCAATGTCCGGCGCGACGGGATCGAGGCGCTGCGCCGCCTCGAAAAAGACGGCGAGATCTCGCAGGACGAGCAGCGTAAGCTGCAACACGACGTCCAGCTGCTGACCGACGACCACATCAAGCGGGTCGACGAGACGCTCGCGCAAAAAGACAAGGAAATCCTGCAGGTCTGATGAGTTACGCCGCCGCCCTGCCGCGCCCGCTGCCGCGGCATATTGCGATCATCATGGATGGGAATGGCCGTTGGGCGAAGGCTCGCGGCCTGCCGCGCATCGCCGGCCACCGGCGCGGCGCGGAAGCGGTCCGGCGCACGCTGGAAGCGGCACACGAACTCGGCATTCCCTATCTGACCCTGTTCGGGTTCTCCTCGGAGAACTGGAAACGCCCGCTCGACGAAGT
>CAYMRQ010000014.1:0-41687 GCA_964392845.1 uncultured Rhizobium sp. | reverse complement strand
AAGCGCCAGCGGAATCCCCAATTCTCGATTCCTTCAGACCGGATACCGCTCTAAATCAATCACCCAGCGTCTGGCTCTGGGTTGAGGCGGGCCGCCCGGCCGGCGATCGCTCGATGCCGTGCTGGCTAGCGCAGACGCGGGCCCGGGTCCATCCCCAGGTACACCCGGCCGCCGATCGGGTACCACTCCGGCGCGATCGTCACCGTCTGGCCGACGACATGCAGGTCGCGCCAGCACTCGGCCAGGCGGCTCTCGCGCTTGAACGAGGTGCTGCCGCCGTGCCGATACATCAGGTCCATCGCCTCGCGCGCGTTGTCGGCGGCGTAGATCGCGGCCAACCGGCAACGGGCCCGCTGCTCGAGCGTTGTCGCCTTGCCGGCAGCGACCGTGTTCCACAGCTCGGCGATCATCGCGCTGCGGTAGGCGCGGCCGGCATTGAGTATCGCGTCGGCCCGGCCGACGGCGTCCTGCACCTGCGGGTTCTCGCACAGCAGGCCGGCGGGCCGCCCGCGCGGCTGCTTGCCCCCGGCCAACTCGATCAGCGCGTCGATGCCGGCCCGCGCGATGCCGGTGATGACAGCGCTGTGGTGCGGCCCGACCCAGCACTGCACCGGCAAGGCATAGGTGGTGCCCGGCCAGCGCTCCCACTGGTTGTCGAGCGGGATCCCGGCATGCGGCATCGTCCGCCGCTCCGGCAGGAAGACGTCCTTGACGGTCCAGTCGAAGCTGCCGGTGCCGCGCAGCCCGGCCACATCCCAGCTGCCGGGGACGATCTCCGCCTCGGCGCGGGGAAAGACCCCACGCCAGTAAAGCGAGCCGTTCGTGTGGGGTCGCGGCTGGCCGTCCTCGATCACCTGAAAGCTCCCCAGCATCCAGGCGCTCTCCTGACAGCCGCTGCCGAAGCTCCAGCGCCCGCTGACGCGGTAGCCGCCCGCGACCGGCACCGCCTGCCCGCCGCCCGGCACGGCGGTGCCGGCGATGATGGTGTCGGCCCCGTGTGCGTAGATCTCGTGGACGCCCTCGTCCGGCAACCCGAGCGTGACGAGTTGGCCGACGCTGTTGTTGGCCAGGTTCCAGCCGACCGAGCCTGCACCCTCGGCCAGCAGCTCGACGACGCGCAGGTAGGTCAGCGGGTCGGCCTCTAGGCCGCCCAGCGTGCGCGGGATCACCATCCGGTAGAAGCCGGCGGCGCGCAGCTCTTCAACCAGGGGCTTGGGCAGGCGCTGCTCGCGCTCGATCTCCTCATGGTAGCGGCGCAGCGCCGCCTGCAGCGCGGAAGCCGCCCGCACCACGGGTTGCGCGTTGATGTCTGCCGGCAGGCGCGCCTCGCCGGCCCCCGCCTCTTCGGCCATTGTCTCTTCCGCTATCCTGTCCATTGGCTCCTCCTGCCGCCGTTCCGGTCGCCCAATCAACAGCGCGCGCATCCGGCGACATTTCCGGCCGCGGTTTACCCGGGAGAGGCGCGTTTGCGCACCCAGTACTCGGCCGCCGCGGGGAATACGGGATCGCAGCGGGTCGCCTGGGCCGGGCCGTCCAGCGTGTCGGCGGCGGCGCGCCAGACGGCGTAGTGCGGCGCCGCCCGATGCGCCTCCAGCGCCGCTTCGTCCCGGTAGACTTCGAAGAAGTAATAGACGTTCGGGTCCTGCTGGTCGTGCAGCACGTTGAAGCGCACGCAGCCCGGCTCATCCTTCTCGGAGCCGAGGGCATCCACCTCGATCGCCTTGAGGAAACGCGCGCGCCCCTCCGGCTTGACCCGGACCTTCACCCACATCGCTAGCATGCGACCTCCTTTCTGACGACAATGGCAATGAGCCTGCCCCAGCGGATGCGCTCTCGGCGGATCCGGGGAGCGTCCCAGTGGGGCAAGACTATCCCCAGGTGGCTTGACCGCCAACCGCCGTGATCGTGATGTGCCCCATCGTCGTGTCGGCCTTGGCGCCATGCCAATGGCGTTCACCGGCCTTGATATGCACGACATCGCCGATGTTGATCTCAAGCTGTTCGTGCTCGGTTGCCACCATGCCGGAGCCCGAGGTCACGACCAGGATCTGGTCGCAGGTATGGGTGTGCCATCCCGTGGTGCACCCTTGGCTGAAGTTCACCACGCTGCAATTGTAGTTCGTGGAGTCGCCGGGCTGAATGATCGTCTGACGCGACCGGGCAACCGGCCCTGTCCACCCGTCGATCCGCTCAGCGCCTTCCACCGGGACATCAGGTATATCTCTCAGCGTGACGACCTTCATGGCGACTCTCCTCATGTTGACGGGTTCAGTTATCCGCAATCCGCAAGCCGTGTAAGCTCATCAAGAAAAGGGGATCAGAGTTCCGACCCTACGTCGGGTGCTCGGCGAGCATATGATCTCCTGCGCGGATTTTCCAGAAGACCGGTTCAGGGTTTTGCTGGCGACCAATTATACACCCGCGTCAATGTCTCACCCATCAGAGCGGCGCGATCGCTGACGGACAGGCGGTCGGTGACGCGGAACGCCTCGACGCCCTGCTCATAGGTCAACAAGCCGACCGCCCGCGTCCAGTCGGTGCCCCACATGCACCGATTGAAGCCGAAGGCGTCGAAGATGCGGCCGAGCGGATCCCATATGTCATTGTAAGGGAACGCTTCGTGCGACAGCGTGCAGGCTCCGCTGATCTTGATTGTGACGTTATCGTGCGCCGCCAGTGCCAACACCTTCGGAAGATCGGCGAACGGCGCCGCTGGAGCGGGCGGCTCGAACGGCTGTTGCAGCCCGAGGTGGTCGATCACCAGCCGCGTGTTGGGGTTCCGCGCCGCCAGCTGTCCGGCCTGCTCCAGGCGGCCCCAACACATCAGGTTGACCGGCAGGGAGTGCCGCGCGGCGGCGGCCAGAGCCCGGTTGATGCCGGGGTCGGCGGGGTCGGTCGAAACGTTGTCTCGCATCATGATCCGAATGCCGACCGTGCCGTTGGTGGCTGCCCACGCGGCGATCGTATCGGCCACCGCAGGATCGTTCGGGTCGACCGGCTTGACCAGCCGAAACCGGGTGGGATGGGCGGCGTGGACCTCGATGGCGTAGCCGGCGTCGTAGCCGTACATGCTGAACGGCGAGACCAATACCGCGCCATCGACGCCGACGGCGTCCATCGCGGCCACCATCTGGTCGCCGGTGACCTCCGCCGGCCCAACGAGAGTGCCGAGCCAGGGGCGGCCGGGGTGGTTGCGCTCGTAGGCGTGTACCTGGACGTCGATGGTCAGCATGACTTTCGGCCTTTCAGATCGCGCCATCGCTCAACGGACTGTGGCGCTTGGTATGGAAACGAGTCAAACCGAACGTGCCCCGCTGCGGTTTGGCCGGAGCCGAAGGCTCGGGCACTTCCCGCCCGATCAAATCCTTACGACGCGAAAATCTCGCCAAGCCGCTGGATCGAGCCCAGCACCTGTTGCTGCGGCAGGCCCGGCCACTGGCAGCGCATGATGAAGTGATCGACGCCCAGCAGCTCGCGGTAGCGGGCGATCTCTTCCTGCACCGAGACCTTGTCGCCGATGATGAACCGGTCACGCGCGAAATCCTCGAATGACGTGGAGGTGCGATCCTCCAGCCCCCATGCGGCGTACGCGTTGTACTTGTATTCGAGCGGCCCCCGGCACTCCTCGTGCGCTGTGGCATGGCGCGCGCCGACATAGCATTCGACGGTGATCGGGAACTCCAGCGGCGTCCGGCCATACTCCTTCAGCGCCGCACGATAGGTTTGCATCAGCGGCGCCACCTTGCCGAGCCCGCTGCTGTTGACGATCAGCCATGCATCGCCGATCCGCGCGGCGCGTCTCACTGACACGTCGGCCTGCGCCGCGATATAGAGCGGCGGCCCGCCCGGGCGAACCGGCTTCACGCCGATGCCGGCATCGTTGACCGTGTAGAAGCGGCCCTTGTGGCTGACCCGATCCTCGGTCCATAGCCGCCGCATCAGGGGAATCGCTTCGTTGAACCGCGGCGCGCGCTCGGTTAGAGGGATGCCGAAGGCGTCAAACTCCGGCTGGCGATAGCCCAGGCCGAGCCCGAGGATGTAGTTGCCGCCGGTCAACACGTCGAGCGTGGCGGCTTCCTCGGCCACATGCATCGGGTTGAGCGGCGGCAGGATCAGGATATTCGGCCCGATCGTCATGCCCTGCGCGTGTGCCGCAATGTAGCCCATGACAGGCGTGATCTGCAGCATCTGCATCGGGTGGGTCAGCCAGTGATGCGGGAACCACAGCGACGCAAATCCCGCGTCACGCGCCGCGCGCACTTGCGCGACCATCTCCGGGACGCGTTCCGCGAGGTTGAAGCCCTCCGGGAACTGCGTGTTGATGAACAGACCGATTTTCATGACGGGCTTTTCCCTCCGCCTGCTCGCGGCGATTTTACATCCAGCACACCACGCAATCAGCCCGCGATGTCCTCGGCATTGTGGAGAAATCGCCGGTTTGGCGCGCTGCGCGGACGGGTCGCCAGACGTTCATGCGCCAACGACAAGGCTACATCCCGCTGACCGGCGCGGATTGCCGCCTCGGTCAGGGTCCAGTTGACGACATCGCGCTGCGCGTGGCTGCCGCCGATCTGCCAGAGATCGAAACGGGCTTGCAGCAACAGCTCAAGCGCCTCGATGTAGGCGCCGCGGTGGAACGCCGCCAGGCCCTTGACCACCGGAATCCCGACGCTGCGATAGAGATCGGCCGCTTCAGCCTCGCTGGCCGCCGTCTCGCGCATCGCCGCCAGCCGCCGCTCGACCGCCGCTTCCTGACCCGAGCGCAACTCGGCCATCGCGGCGTGGATGTCGGCGAAGACAAGGCATTTCCCGTCGGCGTGGCTTTCCCACAACGCGGCCAGGTCTCGCCAGCGGTCGCCGATGTCGCAGCCGAGCGTGTCGAGGCGCCACAGCAGCGCCGAGGCGTTGGTCAGGCTGAGGGCCACCGGGCGTTGCGTGGCGCGAATCGGACCGTCATAGAGCGCCAGCGCGGCGTCGTATTGGCCGAGTTCGAGGTGAAACAGCGCCTTATGCCACCAAATATGAACCTGGTTGAGATGACCGGGGGTCGACCATAGCGCCTCCCGCGCCGCCATCCACCCCAGGCCGTCTTCCGGGCGCCCGGTCATTTCCATCACATGCGCGACGGTGTGATGCGGCCAGAAACTCAATGGTTCGATTTCGGCGGCCGCGCGGGACTCGTCCTCGGCGCGGGCGTAATCGCCGGCTTCCTCCAACCCGAAGCCGTGCAGGGCCAGCAAGGTCCCATAGCCCGGTTGGTCCTTGGACCAGAGCGGCAGCGCCCGCGCCGAGCGATCCCGGACGCAATGGAAACGCCCGAGGAATCCATCGGTCAGCGCCGCGCCCTGATGCGCCACCAGGTCGAAGGGATAGCGCATCAGGTGGCGGTCCAGCACCCTGACGGCGGCGGCTCGTGCGCCTTGGCACAGATGCGATAGGGCGGCGAGATGCGTTTCCTCACGCTCGCTCAAATTCAGCTTCCGGGCGGTTTCGACCAAGGCTGCGGCCCGGGTCCTCAAGCCAGGGTCATTCGCCACGGTGAACACCCAGGCTTTCCCCAGATGCGCCATGGCGAAATCGGGCGCGGCCTCAATTGCTGTGTCGAACAGGCCGATGGCGTCGCCGTGCACGAGGTTGAACGCCCGCACTGCTTGATCGTATGCGGTGATGGCCGTTTCCGTCGCGCCGGACAGGTGATGTCCCTGGGCGTCCTGGGTCATGGTTGGCTCCGTCAAGGGGTGGAACGCGAAATCAGTCTAGCGCGCGGCATTCACCGGCTGAAGAGCGACTGTTGCCACCGCTGCTCCCGGGTGAGGCGAGGACGGGCTTCTCAATCGGTGGTACGAGGCGGTGGTACGGGGCGATGCCGCAGGTGCGAGGACGCCCATGCCCTGGCGGTATGTCAGGGGCGCGCCGCTGGCGAGGGTAGTTTGATTGCCGTGGCTTTATTAGCGGTGCAAGCTTACCCGCAATCGTTGCCGACCGACGGGGCTGTACATAACCGGCCGGGCGGCGCTGGCGACGCGCAGACAGGCAGCATTCCCAACATTGCGGAGGAACTCGATGAGCAGCCACGGTCACCTCAGCCCATCGCAAATTCGCGCCAAGCTCAAGCACCCGGTCATCGACGGCGATGGGCACTGGGTCGAGTACGACCCGGTGTTCGCCGAGCAGATGCGCAAGGTCGGCGGCGACAAGGCGGCCGATGGCTTCCTCGCCGCCATGGGCGCGACGTTGAGCGCGCTGCAGATGGGCGTGGCGGAGCGGCGACGGCGCCAGATCGCCATGCCGGGCTTCTGGACCCGGCAGACCGGCAACACCCTCGACCGCGCCACGGCGATGATGCCGCATTTGCTGTACGAACGCCTCGATGAGATCGGCTCCGATTTCGCCATCATCTACCCGACCGCCGGGCTGCGCCTGCCGCGCATCGTCGACGACGAGACAAGGCGCGCTGTGATCCGCGCCTATAACATCGTCTCCGCCGGGTATTTCAAGGATCTCAGCGACCGCATGACCCCGGCCGCGATCATTCCGATGCACACGCCGGACGAGGCGATCGCCGAACTCGAATTCGTCACCAAACAGCTCGGCTCCAAGGTCGGCATGTTCGGCAGCGCCATGCCGCGGCGGGTTCCCTCGGTGGCGGCCAACGATCCGGACACGGCGCGCCTCGCCGTCGGATACGAGGTCTTCGGCATCGACGGCCTCTACGATTACGATCCGGTTTGGCAGAAGTGCCGCGAGGTCGGCATCGCGCCGACCTTCCACAGCACCGGCAGCAATCAGGCGCTGCGCAATTCGCCGACCAATTTCACCTACAACCACATCGGCCATTTTGCCGATGCCGGCCATGCCGCCGCCAAGGGCATTTTCCTCGGCGGGGTGACGCGGCGCTTCCCTGATCTGCGGTTCGCCTTTCTCGAAGGCGGCGTCGGCTGGGCCGCCCAATTGTTCGGCGACCTGATCGAGCATTGGGAGCGGCGCAACGCCAAGGCGCTGGAGAACATGAAACCGGAAAGGCTCGACCGGGCGCTCTTGATGAGCCTGGTCGAGAAGCACGGCTATGCGGAGCACGCCGCGGCGTTGCGCGAGCGCGACGGCTGGCCCGACCCGGAGCTGCATCTGACCGGCGGCATCGACGAGCTCGACGATTTCGCCGCCTGCAAGATCACCCGCAAGGAGGACTGGGTCGAGCTTTATGCCAAGCCCTATTATTTCGGTTGCGAGGCGGACGACCGGATGAACGCCACGGCGTTCAGCCGGGGCAACCCGTTCGGCGCCCAGCTCAACGCGATCTACAGCTCCGACATCGGCCATTTCGACGTCATCGACATGCGCGAACCGTTGCCGGAGGCCTATGAACTGGTCGAGGACGGGTTCCTGACCGACGACAATTTCCGCAACTTCGTCTTCGCCAATTCGGTGCGGTTGTGGGGAACCCAGAACCCGCGCTTCTTCGAGGGCACGGTGGTGGCACGCGAAGCGGCGGCGGTGTTGAACGGATCATCCCCGGTCCGGGCAGCAGCCGAATAGCCGGAACGCCCTTCGCCGGTGAGGCATCGATCGGGTTGATCCGCCGGTGCCGGCCCCTCACCTAACCCTCTCCCCGCGGCCGCGGGGAGAGGGTTAGGTGAGGGGCCGGCACCGGCGTTGCCCATACGGCCAAAAATTCCTCTAATTACCGACGCTGGCCGTAAGAATACGCCATGGAGCGTGCACCTTCAGTGCCACATAAATGGGACGCCGAAGCGGATGTCGTCGTTGTCGGGTTCGGGGCTGCGGGCGTGGCCGCTTCGGTCACTGCCCACGAATTGGGAGCCAAGGTCGCTATCCTGGAGAAAGCGCCCGAGGGTCAGGAAGGCGGCAACACGCGGGTCGCCGGCCAGGGGTATCTGAACACATCATCGGTCGAAAAAGCCGCCGCGTATCTTACCGCGCTGTGCGGCCCCTACCCCGTGCCGCACACCATGGTGAGGGTGTGGGCGCAGGAGATGGGCAAAAACAACGCCTGGCTCCAAAGCCTGGGGGGCGACCCGCAAGAGCATCAGCATCCGCCGGTCGGCATCGAATTCCCGGACCTGCCCGGCGCGGACTGCGTGCATAAATTCCACGATGGCCCCACCTACGGCTATTCCTACACCTGGAAACTGTTCGAGCGCCTGGTCAAAGAGCGCCCGATCGCCATCCACTATGAGACCCCGGCGAGAGAACTGATCCAGCACAATGCGACCAAGGAAATTCTCGGGGTGCGCGCCCGGCAGGGGAACAAATCTATCGATGTCAAGGCGCGCAAGGCGGTGGTGCTGACCTGCGGTGGCTTTGAAAACAACCAGGAAATGATCCGCAATTACCTCCCTGGAATCCCCTACTGCTACACTTCCGGCACGCCGTACAACGAAGGCGATGGCATCGCGATGGCGATGTCGGTCGGCGCCGATCTCTGGCACATGAACAACTACGCCGGCCCCTCGATGGCCCTGAAAGTCCCGGAGATCCGAACCACGTTTTCGATGCAGGCGCTGCACTACAGCAAGGAAATACCGGGCGGCATGATCGTGGTCGGCCCGGACGCCAAACGCTTTACCGACGAAAAATTCAAGACCCGCCACGGCAAGATCCCGGTGCATGGTAGCTGGCTGCCGCTATCGGTGCCGTGCCCGATGTTTCTGATCTTAGATCACGCGCTGTTCTCCGCCGGCCCGCTCTACGACAAGCACCCGAGCCATGGCTGGACGCAAATCATCGAGCGCTACGATTGGAGCGAGGACAACAGCGCCGAAATGGCCAAGGGCTGGATCAAAACCGCCGACAGCCTGGGGGCTCTTGCCGCGGTCCTGGGGCTCGACCCCGCGACATTGATCGACACCGTCACCCGCTGGAACCGCTCTTGTGAGGCAAGACACGACCCGGAATTCGGCCGAACCCTGATGCTGCAGCCGATCGGCGACAAGCCGTTTTATGCCGTCGAGCTCTCGCCCTCGATGCTCAACACGCAGGGCGGCCCGAGACGCAATGAGAAGGGGCAGATCGTGCGGCCCGACGGCACGCCGATCGCCCGGCTGTACAGCGCGGGGGAGCTCGGTTCGATCTACAGCTATCTGTATCAGGGCACCGGAAACATTGGGGAATGCCTGGCGTTTGGCCGCGTCTCCGGACGGAATGCGGCGGCGGAGACGCCCTGGGAGTAGGAATGGTCAGCGTCGACGCACGTAGGGTCGAACGGCATCGATCAGCTGTTCGGACGGGGCGAGGCGCGGTCCTTCACCCGCGTCGACCGGCGGTACGATCGTCACCTGCCAGGTCGGCAATATCCTGAGCGATGCCTGCGCCACCGGGTGGTTGAGCAGCGGCGCGTTCAGCGATGGCCCGACGATCACTGGGGTGCCCCGCCCGATCGCCTCGGCGACCACCGATAGCGCCAGGCTGTCGGCGATGCCGTGGGCCAGCTTGTTGAGCGAGTTGAAGCTGCAGGGCGCAAACAGCACCACCCCATGGGGCGGTCGCGGGCGGATCGCCACATCGAAGTACGATTCGACAACCTGCACCCCCGTGACCTCCGCGAGATCGCGCGGCGCGATGACCCGCGAAGCGTTCGGCGTCGGAATCGCGATGATTGTTGCAAAGCCAAGCCCGACGAGCCCGCGCAGCAGCTCAGGACAGCGCGCCGCCGTCGTCGTGCCGCTCAGCACCAGGTAGGCGACGTCAAATCCGTCGCTATCGACGGCGGTGCCAGAACTCATCTCGATCTCCGTCGCCTGGGCGCACATGCCCGGGCGGTGACGCCAGAAAAATGCTAGAACGCGCCCGCGGTCAAGATCCCCGGGTCAAGATCCCCGGAGCAAGATCAGGGAGGCGACAATGCGCGCGGTTTGGTACGACCGGCAAGGAGCGGCGGACGAGGTTCTGGTTTGCGGCGAGCTGCCGACGCCGCAGGCCGGCCACGGCGAGGTTCGGGTGCGGCTGGAAGCCTCCGGCGTCAACCCGTCGGACACCTATCGGCGGCGCGGTCCGCCGGCGATGGAGTACCCCCGGGTCGTGACCAACAGCGACGGTGCGGGCGTCGTCGACCAGGTCGGCCCCGGCGTACCCGAGCGCTGGCAGGGCAAGCGGGTCTGGCTCTACAACGGTCAGCGAAACGGCCGCTGGCAGGGAACCGCGGCAGAATTTATCGCGCTCTCCAGCGATCTGGTGACCGAACTCCCCGACCATGTGTCATTCGCCGAGGGTGCGACCTTGGGCGTGCCCGGCATGACCGCGCATCGCTGCGTGTTCGTCGCCGGTCCGGTCCAGGGCAAGACCCTGCTGGTGACCGGCGGCGCCGGAGCGGTCGGTCATTACGCGGTGCAGCTTGCCACCTGGGCCGGGGCGAGGGTGATCGCCACGGTCAGCTCGGCGGAAAAGGCGGAACGCGCCCGTGCCGGCGGCGCCGCACATGTCATCGATTATCGGCGCGAGGATGTCGCGGCGCGAATTCTCGACATCACCGATGGGGTCGGCGTCGATCACATCGTCGAAGTTGATTTCGGCGGCAACCTCGCCGCCGCCCTGCGCTCGGTGCGCGTCAACGGCAGCATCGCGGTCTATGCCACCAATGGCGACCGCGAGCCGCAGCTTCCGGTGCGCGACCTGATGCAGAAGAACCTCGCAGTCTATTCGATGTCGCTCGCCGGCGTTCCCCATGCCGACCGGCGGCGGGCACAATCCGATATCGCCAGCTGGACCGCGTCGCCGGGCCGTATCCTGTCGGTGGCTGCACGCTTCCCGCTATACGAGACCGCCGCAGCGCACCAGGAGGTCGAACGCGGCGGCAAGGTCGGCACGGTTGTCGTCGAGCCGCGGCGCTGAACGTTGAGGTTACGAGCCTGATGGTCCGGCTCTGCGCAAAATGGTATTCCAGCGGCGCCGGGCGCCCGGCGACGCTGCGGCGGGCCGGCGCGGTGCCGATCGTTGCCGGGTAGAACGACCGGACATACGAAACCCGCAACCTCCGTTCAGGCGAAGCCGCACTTCCATCTTTGCCGATATTTTCTGTGATATCGCGCCCCTCGTCGAAGGGTGGGGTACAATAGGCCGAGGAATCCTTTGCAACATTCATTCAGCGCCGACCCGACCGACGCGGAAAAAGCGCGAGATCTAAAGTTCGAGTGTTTCATCTAAAGTTCGAGCGTTTTAATAGCACAGCAGTTCACGGCCTTAACCGTTTATCAGGTACATTGCGGTACCTCGGTCAGGAAGGTACTCTCAGACCGATCAGCGCGATGCGCTCGATGAGGCTGTGGCGGAACCAGACCGCGATCGGCACCGGGTTTCGCCGCCACGGCACGGAGGTACATTATGAAGCGCGGATACAGCATCATCTTAGCCGCCGGTACCGGCATCTTATTGGTAACGATCGGGCAACCGAGTTTCGCGCAGGGCGCGCCGTCCCAGAATGAAATCGAGCGCGCCTTGCGGCCGATCCCGCCGGCGCTGCGGGGCGGCCACCAGGGCCTACCCACCATTGGGGGCGCCATGCGCGCGGAGCCCAACCCTAACTACACCAACACCTCGACATCGGGTACCGGCGCTAATTCGGACAGCAAGGCCGGTCGGACGGCGCCGCGGCGGGATCAGGTGACGACGACATCGACTGTTACGCCCCCGGGTTGCCCGCCGCAATCCGACACGAGGGGACAGCCGATGATCGACTTCAAGGTGGCGTTTGAATTCGGCTCGGCGCAGCTCAAACCCGAGTCCATTGAGATCTTGCGTCGTCTAGGCAAGGCTCTGAACGAAGGATTGAGCGATCAGAAACAATTCGCGATCGAAGGCCACACCGATGCCGTCGGCAGCCTGCCCTACAATGAGCAGCTGTCGATGCTGCGGGCCGCTGCGGTCAAGGACTACCTGGTCCGCGAGATGAGCGTTTCGCCCGAGCGCTTGTCCAGCGTCGGCAAGGCTTTTTGCGCGCCGCTTGATCCCCGCGACCCCTACGGGGCCGAAAACCGGCGGGTGGTCGTCGTCAATCGGGCGGGTTAGCCGCCCCTTCGCGGGGACCTACCGCGCGATGGGGGCGTCGGTGCGCCTCAGGATTTCGCCGCGTCGAAGGTCGACGAGTGAGGTTGCCGCGGTCTCTTGCTGCCTCCAGGTGGAGAGATCGTAGGAACTCAGGCTCCCGGCGCAGCTCTGACGCCATCGCCGATCAGCACGAAGGCGGCCCAGTAATTGGGGTGCGAAATCTCGATCGGCGCCTGAGTGCTGCTGCCGGCGCTTTCAATCAGGCGCAATTGCGCGGCCCGCAATGCCTGTGCCGAGTCGCGCGTGCCGCCGCCAGCGCCGAAAGTGCCGATCATCAGCGGCACCGACGCGCCGGTGACGACGCTCCAATGGCTGACGAGCAGACCGTGCGCGCCGGCGAGGAAGAAGGCTCGGGCGAGACCCGACAGGCTCTCGCCCCCACCGGCACCCGCCGTATCGCACGCCGAAAGCGCTACGAGATCGGCGTTGAGCTTCAGCTTTTCGATGTCCCCCACGCGCTCGAATCCATCCCCCGCATTGGACGCGCCCGGCGGCGGCGAAACCGTGATCGCGGGCTCGGTGATACACCGCAGCGTATTCGTCGGCAGGAAGGCGTGCGTTGCCAGCAGCACAATGCGGTATTGACCGAGATCGGGCGCGGCAAGCCGCTTCTTGGTGAAGGCGTCGCCGAGCACGATGTCACCCGGTCCGGCCCCGAGTTGCCGGGCAATCGTCGTGACCTGCGCACGGGTCGCGGGGAGCGGCTGCAGCCCCTGCAACAGGCGGTGATCCTCGCCGCACCGGTCCGGTGGAAAGGACGCGGCGAGCTGCGCGGCAGTGGCCGGGCGGAAATCTCCGAACCCGATGAACGGCCGCAGGTCCGATCTCACCGTGTGCCCCTTGCGGATGTTGACCAGAATGCGCGGCGCCGGGACATAGCTGAGCGCGAAGCGGCGCACCAGGAAGGGCACCTGGCGATAGTCGCCATTATCGTCGCTGACCCCCGAGCGGGTGACGAGCGCCTCCAGCGGATAACGCAGCAGATCGCCGGTCGCGGCGATGGACATCCTGGCGACCCCCTCGAGCTGCTGCTCGACCGGACCGAACAAGGCCGAATAGAGCCGATAGGAAGCGGCGAAATCCAGGGTGGGCAACCCGCCTGGCTTGGCCACGGTCGTATCGCGCAGCCGGTCCACCAGCTGAGTGATCTCGGCGCTCGTCAGGGGGATCTTGTAGGTCGTTGCGCCGCTTGGCCGGATGAAGAAGCCGTAGCTGCCGGTATCGGCGACGAAAAAGAAGACGAACGCCTCTTTTGCTCCGAGCAAGGCCTGCAACTCGGACAACGCAGCCGGCTTTTCCACGGCTTCCAAATAGCGCGGCGCCGCCGCCGGAATTACGGCGGCGGCCTCGTCGCTGGCCTCTTTCGCCGCCTCAATCTGCTTGTCGATTGCTGCGATCCGGTCGGCTGGCGCGCTTTCGCCGACGGCGCGGTCGCGCGCGCTTTGCAGGCGGTCGAAATCGTGTTTCCGGTCTTCATAGGCCCGGATCGCCTCGGCAACCTTCGGGTCGCCCGCGATGAGCCGCGCGGTGGCCTGAGCGATGTCCTGCGCGGTGCGCCCGGTACGAGCAAACTGCGCCACTTCGAACATCTCGGCGGCGAGCTGGGTGTGATCCCCCGATGCGGCGTAAATAGTATCGAGCCAGGCATTGATGGCTTGCGGCCGCGCTCCACCGGTCCCGGTCAGATTGCGCAGGATGGCGCCGGCCTTGCGGAAGCTTCCTAGCGCTGCGTCAACCCGATTGCTCTTGAGGAGATAATAGCCCTCGTTCAGCAGGTTTGCCGCGGTCGGCCGCTCCCCTGGGGTGACCCGTTCGTAGACGCGTACGGCCTCGGCGCTGGTCACAGCCGCCGCAGAGTACGCGCCGCCAATCGCGTGATTGCCGGCCAGCAGCCGCAGCGAGTGCGCCGCGGTGCTCGACACCGAGAGCCCATTCGCCTCGAGCACCTGCTGGGTACGGCGGGCCAAACCTGCCGCCTCGGCCATTTTTCCGGTATATTGCAGCAAGGTCGCGCGCAGCCGCATCGCCTCCGCCAGGCCCGAGATCGCGGCCCGCTCCTGGGTGGTGGTCGGCGACTGGTCGCTCAGCAGCGTTTCGAGGCCACCCGCGCGCAAAACTCCCGCACCACCCGGGGTGCCGGCCGAGGCGCGCTGCAGCTTGGCGAGCGCATCCGGTGCCAATCGCCCGAATTCCGCCTCGGCGCGCTGCGCCAGATCGAGCGCCTCTTGCGTCTTGTTCTCATAGGCCGCCACCGTCGCCCGGTAGAAATCGAGCTGCGCGGCGGACAGCGCCTCGCCACGATCCGCGATCAATTGCCCGGCCTTCGCCAGCAGCCCGTCAGCTTCCGCATCGTTGCGCTCGTGGGCGAGCTGCGCGGCGAGCTTCATCATGGTCAGCGCGAGGCCGGGATCGTTCGGCCCGAGAATTTTCTGTTGAATCGCGAGCGCCTCGCGATAGGCGCGCGCAGCATTGGCCGGATCTTCGATGTTGTTGTAGGCATCGCCGAGCCGGAGCTGCTGGAAGAAGCGTCCTTCGTCGCCGCTGCCGAAAGCGGCGCCGCCAGCGCGCTGCTCGATCAAGCGACGCACTTCCGAGCCGGACGTTGCGGCGGCCGGGACAGCCTGCCCGGTCAACGCCGCCATCGTCGCCTCGAGCGCCGGCAAGGCCGGCCGTATCGCATCTGCCGCGAAGATGCGGCCGCCGACCAAGGCGGCCATGGCGAGATGCGGCCACCCGCCGATGCGGCGCGTGCATTGCATCAGCGCAGCCGGCGCGCCGCCGAGTGCGCGCGTCTGCACCGGGGCATCACAGGCGAAGCGCTGGTCGATATAGGCGCGCCAGGGTCCCGCTCGAGCGACCGCATCGAGCCGTGCCGGGTCGGCGGTTTCGGCCAATTCAAAAACATGGCCGCTCGGCAGCTCCCAAGGCCCGCAATAGATGAGGGCGTCGCGCCGCGCCGCCACCCCGGCGCCGCCACCCGAGACCAGCTGGTACCGGCAGGGCTCGCCGGCTTCGTTATTGCCGATCGGTACGGCCGAAACCGCGGCGCCCTTGTCCGTGCTGCTCACAAACGCCTCGGGAGGCGGGCTCTGGCATCCGAAAAGCGCGCCGGCAATGACCGCGGCAACCAGCCGGCACCGGCGGATCATCGGCACACTTCCTTCGCGCGTTCCGGATCTGAGCGCAGCAGCTGTTCGCACAGGCGCTCTTCATCGAAGATGTTGATCAGCGGAGCGTCGATATCCGCGTCCGCTGGTGTTGCGACCGATAAGTCTTCCGCGGGTCTTATGACGAATACGTCTTCCGCGTGTCTTGCGACCAATATGTCGACCTGGCTCACCGCCTGCGGCTGGATCAGAACGAGGCCGGGCGCCAGGATGCAGGTGATCGAACCGATGACGCAGTCATTGAAACGGTAATCGTTGTCGGACCGGGGATTGATTCCGCTGTTTTGGGCAGCGGTATTCGTCGAATTCCCGCCGATCGTGCCGAACAATGCGGCGGTGCCACCGGTGCCGGAGACGCCGAGCTGCTTGACCGTGATGGCGGGGTTGCCGCTCGATCCGCCGGTGATGGCGCCCTGATTTGCCAGCAACAGCAAGATCGAACCATCGGCCGCGAGCGTGCCTTTGAACGTGATCGGGTTCGAATTGCCGCTCGGGTTGAATAGCGCGTTCCTGATCACCGCCTGGTCGGTGATCGTATTCGAGCCTGACACGCTCAGGAACTCGCTCAGCAACGCCGACGCGTTTTTGCCGGTCGTGTCGATAACCAGATCGGGCGATTTGACCGTCAGCGTTCCCGACTGGGTGAAGGCGCCGTTTGATGCAAGGACGATATTGCTGCCGGCATTCAATCCGATCGGCCCCGTCACGTTGGTCGCACCAGTCGCTGTCGCCAGCAGGTTTCCGGTCGAACCCGCCGTGATGTTGGACAGGATCGTCAAATCGCCGCCGGTTGTCGTCAGCACCGCATCCTTGCCTGCAACCAAGGGCGCATTCACCACCAACGCGCCCGAGGAGGTCAGCGTCAAATTCGCGCTTCCGGCATCGACCGCACCGGTCACGGTGAGTGCCTGCGCATCAGTCAGCAGCAACCCGCCCCCGCCCGCATTGGCCGAAGCCCCGAGATTGGCCACCTGGTTCGCGCCGCCGAGCGACATCCCGCCGACCGAACTGCCGGTCAGCGTGGTTGCGGTGATGATCCCACCGGTTTGGCTGATCGACCCGGCCGAGGTCAGCGCCACCGCGGCGCTGCCGGCATTCACGGACTGACCCAGGGTCAGCGCTCCTGACGTCAGCGTGACGGCGCCGCTATTCGTCGCCACTCCGGTCAACGCGCTGAACAATGAAAACGGGTCCGCGACCGCCGGTGCCGCAGCCACGCTGCCGACGATCAAGGCCGTCGCGCCGTCGTTGAAGGTGAACGTTCCGCCGGCCGATGTCACACTCGCCGCCACCGTCCCGGTGTTGGTCGCCGTCAGCACCAGGTTGCCGACGCTGTCGGTGACCGACAGCGCGCCCGCCGTGATCGAGCCCGCCGCCGCCTGCGAAACCGCCCCGCTCTCCACCAGACGAACGGTCCCGCTCCCCGCATCGAGCGGCTGATCGATGGCCAACCCACCGGATTTCAGATTGATGTCGCCGTTGCTCGTCGTCACCCCGGTCACCGCGCGGAACAATGAGAATGGGTCCGCGACCGTCGGCGCCGCGGTGACCGTGCCGACCGCCGGGGCCTGCGTTCCATCGTTGAAGCTGAACGCGCCGCCGGCCCACGTCACACTCGCCGCCACCGTTGTCGTGACCGCGTTCGTGGCCTCCAGCACGACGTCACCGACGCCGTCCACGACCGACAGCGAACTCGCCGTTATCGGACCGGCCGCCGTCTGCGAAACCGGCCCGTTCTCCAGCAGGCGAACGATCGCGGTTCCCGCCGTGACCGGCTGGTTCAACACCAGCCCGGCCGAGTCCAGATTGATGTCGCCGTTGGTCGTCGTCACCCCGGTCACCGCGCCGAACAACCCCGACGGGTCCGTGCCTGCGGCTGCCGCCGCGACGGTGCCGACCGTGAGCAGCGTCGTCGGGTCTTTGATGGTGAACGCCGAGCCGGCGGTGGTCAAATTCACCGCCACCGTCCCGATCGCGTTCCCCGCAAGCTCCAGCACCAGATCGGAGCCGCTGGCGCTGATCGACAGCGCGCCCGCCGTGATCGTGCCCGGGCTCGGAATCGTCTGCGAGATCGTCCCGGCGTCAACCAGACGCACACTCCCGCTCCCCGCATTGAGCGGCTGATTGATGACCAACCCGCCGGATTTCAGGTTGATGTCGCCGTTGCTGGTGGTGATGCCGCTGAGCCCATTCACGGTGCCGACGGTCAAGGCCGTCGCGTTGTCGTTGAAGGTGAACGCGCCGCCGGCAAAATTCATACTCGCCGCCACGGTGCCGACCGCGTTCGCCGCCTCCAGCACCGCGTTGCCGCCGCTATCCGTAACCGACAGCGAAGTCGCCGTGATCGTCCCGGCTGCCGCCTGGCTGATCGCGCCAGCCGAACTCAAGGTCACCGTGGGGATCGGGGTCGCGCCCGACGCGACGATCGGCTGGTTCAACACGATGTTCCCGGACGTCGTCGTGCTCAGCGTCACCGCGCCGCCGTTGGTCGTGATCCCCGAGAGAGCGCCGACCGTGCCGATCGTCAGGTCGAGGCTGTCGTTGCGGAACAGGAAGCTGTTGCCGGTGCCGGTAACGCTCGCCGCCAGGGTGCCGACCTGGTTGGCGTCCGCCATCGAAACCGGCCCGACCGCGGTGACGCTCAGCGTGCTCGCGATGATCGGCGGCGTTTCGGTGATGCTGCCGGCCGAGACCAGGATGACGTTGGTCGCGGTCTCGGTGCCGGACAGCGTAATGTCCCCGGAGGACGTCGTCAGGGTCAGCGAGCCCCCGCCCGACGAAGTGATCGTCCCCGCTGTCGCGAAGGATTGCGCGTCGGTAAAGCTCAATAGCCCGCCGCCGGTATTGGTGAAGCCGTCAAAAATGTTCACCATGTTAGCACCGGTGAGGCTCGCCCCGCCGACCGAGCTGCCGGTCAAGGTCGCCGCCGTGATAACCCCGGCCGTCTGGTTGATCGTCCCGGCCGAATTCAGCGTTGCCGCGGTCCCCGCCGTCAGGTTGTGGGCCAAGGTCAGCGTCGAGCCCGACCCCGTCGACGTCAGCGTGAGAGCTCCCGTCGTCGTGACGTCGCCGTTCAGCGTGATTGTGCTGCCCGTCGCCGCCAGGCTCACCAGCGCTTGCGTTGTACCCACATCAGCGCTGAAGGTCACCAGCCCGGTCCCGGCATTCACCGTCAGGCCCTGCACTCCCGCCGTCGTCGCGTCCACCGTGCTGGTGAAATCGATCGCCGTGTCGGTGCTGTTTACCGTCGTGTCGCTGCCCAGTGTCAGCGCCCCGAAATTCGTCGCCTGGCCCAGCGTCAGGGTTCCGTTCGTCGTCACTGCCGGGAACACATAGGGAATGGCGCCGCCGGTTATCGTGTAGGTTCCGCCGTTCAGCGTCACCTTCCCCGTTGTGGTCAGCGTCAGGTCCCCGCTCGTGATGACCCCGCTCAGCGTCTGCGCCCCGGACCCCGAGGTCAAAACCAGCGAGTTCGCGCCGCCGGTCACTTGGCCGTTGAGCGTGATCGCGCCGTTGGCACCGGCGGAGTCCGAGTTCAGCGTCACAGCGGCCGCGCCCAGCGTCACCGCGCTGTTGTAGGTCTGCAGCCCGTTCGTCGTGACGTTGGCGTCCAGCACCGTCGGACCGGTCACCACCAGGCCCGCCAGCGGCGTCGTCCCGCCGACCGCAGCGCCGAAGGTGACGACCCCGGTCCCGGCATTCACCGTCAGGCCCTGGGCGCCCGCCGCCGTCGCGTCCACCGTGCTGAAGAAATCGACCGCCGCGTTCGTGGTCGTCAGCGTCCAAGTGTCGGGGAGCGTCACCGCGCTGTTGTAGGTCTGTGCCCCGGTCGTCGTGACGTTACCGTTCAGCAGCGTCGGACCGGTCACCGTCAGGCTCGCCAGCGCCGCCGACCCGCCCACATCGGCGCCGAAGGTCACCGTCCCGGTCCCGGCATCCACCGTCAGATCCGGGCAGCCGCAACTCGCCGCGTCCACCGTGCTGATGAAGGTGACTGGGGCGTTGATCGTCGTCAGCGTGACCGTGGCCTCCAGCGTCACCGCGCCGTTGTAGATCTGCGCCCCGGTCGTCGTGACATTGCCTTCCAGCAGCGTCGGACCTGTCACCGTCAGGCTCGCCAGTGCCGCTGTCTCGCCAACCGCAAAGCAAAACATCGCCGTCCCGGTCCCGGCATTCACCGTCAGACCCTGGACCCCCGCCGTCGTCGCGTCGACCGTGCCGAAGAACTCGACCGCCGCATCCGTCGCCGTCACCGTGATCGTGTTGCCCAGCGTCACCGCGTTCCAGTAGGTCTGCAGCCCGCTCGTCGTGACGTTGCCGTTCAGCACCGTCGGACCGGTCACGTCCAGGCCGGCCAGCGCCGCCGTCCCGCCGACCGCACCGCCAAAGGTCACCGTCCCGGCGCCGGCATTCACCGTCAGGCCCTGGACCCCCGCCGTCGTCGCGTCCACCGTGCTGACGAAATGGACCGCCGCGTCGGTCGTCGTCAGCGTCACTGTATTGCCCAGCGTCACCGGGCTGTTATAGGTTTGCGATCCGACCGTCGTGACGTTGTCGTTGAGCGCGATCGTCCCCGCAGCGGTTAGCGTCGCCGCCGTTCCTGCGCTCAGGCTCGCGCCGAGCGCCAACACCAGATCGCCGCTCGTCGTCGTCAGCGCCAGCGCCCCGGTCCCGGCATCGACCGCCCCGATGACATTCAGCGTCTGCGCGTTGGTCAGTGCAAAATCGCCTGTCCCGGTGTTGATGAGCGTGTCAAGATGGGTCAGCAGGTTGGCGCCGTTCAGCGTCGCCCCGCCGACCGAACTCCCGGTCAGCGTATCCGCCGTGATCACCCCCGCCGTCTGGTTGATCGTTCCCGCCGAGGTCAGGGTCACCGTCGTCCCCGCCGTTAGACCCGCCGCCAACGCCAGATCGCCGCTCGTCGTCGTCAGCGCCAGCGCCCCGGTCCCGGCATCGACCGCCCCGATGACGTTCAGCGTCTGCGCGTTGGTCAGTGCAAGATCGCCTGTCCCGGTGTTGCTGAACGCGCCGAGATGGGTCAGCAGGTTTGCCTCGTTCAGCGTCGCCCCGTCCACCGAACTTCCGGTCAGCGTATCCGCCGTGATCACCCCCGCCACTTGGCTGATCGTTCCCGCCGAGCTCAGCGTCACTGTCGTCCCCGCCGTCAGACCCGCCGCCAACACCAGATCGCCACTCGTCGTCCTCAGCGCCAGCTTTCCCGTCCCGGCATCGACCGCCCCGATGACGTTCAGCGTCTGCGCGTTGGTCAGCACAAAATCGCCTGCCCCGGTGTTGCTGAAAGTGCTGAGATGAGTCAGCAGGTTCGCGTTGTTTAACGTCGCCCCGCCGACCGAACTCCCGGTCAAGGTCCCGGTGGTAACAACTCCAACAGTCTGGCTGATCGTGCTGCCGGCACTAAGGGTCACCAACTGAGACGTCCCGGTGGTCAAATTGCCGCCAAGACCGATCGCACCCGACGTATTTATGTTGATATTGGCGCTGCCGACATTGATCGCGGCCGTCGAGGTGAAGCTGCCGGCCGACGTGGCTCCATTGAACCCTTGAACCGTGAAATCGCCGTCATTGGTCGTGATGGAAGCGTTGACCGTCACGGCACCGCCGGCATGGACGTTCAGCGCGACGCCGGCATTGGTCATGTTGACCGCATTGGTGAATGTTACAAATGTCGAGGCCTCCAGCTCGACATTCGCCGCCGCGGCGTTGATGGTTGCCGGGTCGATGGTCAAATTAGTGGTTGTGTCGGCGGTATCCGCCGCCTGGACGAGCGTACCGGTACCGCCGGTCGCCACGGTGATCGATAGCGGATCGAGCACCCAGGTGCCAACCACGCCCTTTGGCGCGAGCGCATCGACCCGGGCCGTCGCGCCCACGCCGAGCCCCAGGTGGCCCGAGGTCTCGATCCACCCGCCGTCGCCGCCTTGCGGGCCGCCTTTGGCGTAGATCGTGCCGTTGAACACGGTCGACCCGTCCGACCACACCGTGACATTACCGCCATTGCCGTTATCGGTGGCGCTGGCGTCGATCAGCGCGCCCGCCGCGACGGTCGTTTTCCGCGCATTGCGCACGCTCGCATCGGTGCCATGCGGACCGCCGCCGATTTTGACGGTGCCGCCGCCGGCCGGTCCGCGCGCCTCGACCTGGGCGGTGTTCGCAAGGTTGACCGAGCCGCCGGTGACCACGGCGGCGCCGCCGGCCTGTCCGGGATCGAGGCCGGACACGTCGATCGCGCCGGCAAGCCGGGCGCCATTGCCGGTGCCGGAGTCGATTGTGACCGTGCCGGCGCCCTGCGGCGTGGTCTGCGCGTTGAGCTGCCCCGACGAATCGATGACGTTCTCGAGAATCCCGGCGACCGCATCGGCGGTCAGCAGTACGGTGCCGCCCGCGGCGTCGATGATGCCGGTGTTGGTGACAAGACTCGTCACTTTCTTGCCGTCGACGCCCAGCGGCACGCTCTTCACCTTCGAGCCGACGTCGAAACTGATCAGGCCGTCGCCGTAGAAATCGAGCGCGAAGGTCTCTGCCCCAGCGAGGATCACCTTGCCGAGCCTGGCCTGGATCACGCCCGAATTGACGACGCTGGGCGCCACCAGCGCGGCGAGCCCCTTCTGCGCGACGGTGATCGTGCCGGCGTTGACGATGCTGGCGTTAGGGTTGGGTGACGGCCGGTCGAACCGCATGTTGCCGGCCATGAAGTTGGCGTTGGTGATGTCGGATGGGGTGGCGATGATGCTGTTGACATTGACCTGCGAGCCCTTGCTGAACACGATCCCGTTTGGGTTGATCAGCACCAGCGACCCGTTCGCGCTCAGATGACCGGCGATCGTCGACGGGTCGGCGGCGCGAACCCGGTTGAGCGTCATCGCGGCAGCCGAGGGCTGCTGGAACCTGGTGCGCTCGCCGACCGCGATGTCGAAGCTCTGCCAATCGATTGCGGCTCGGTTCGTCGATTGAACGATGTCGAGCTGGATCGGGCTTGAATTGCTGATCGTCGCGGAGCCGGCGGTGACCTGCCCGCCCTTGGGATTGGCAAGTCCGACCGGCAGCGTCGCCAGGATCGCTGCACCGGTCAGCGCCGTCGCCAACAGAAGGCGCGCTAATCTATTGACCGACCGCCGCCGCCTGGGGATCGGTTTCTTGCTTCGCCGGCCATGAACACGATCTGGCATACGTCCGCCCTGTGTCGTCTCTTCTACCGGCGAGCAGCCGAGCCCGGCGACTGGCATGTCAGTAATGAAACGTCACGCGCGTGAAGAAGGCATAGGCCGCCTCCTTTGCCACCGCCGCGCCTTGTGGATGAAGGGTCAGCCGATGCACTCCTTCGGCCTCGATAAACAGCCAGCTTGTCAGATCCGAGCGCACGCCCAAACCGACCGACCGCACGGAACGGTCGATATCGGCCGGGGCCAGGTTGAAGCCTCGGCCGTAATCGCCAAACGCGTAGAACTGGGCCGGGAGCTGATAGCTGGATGTCAGGAGCGGCACATCGGTGAACGTCGTGTTTGCCTGAAGCTCAATCGACGCGCCGAGCGCTCGGTCTCCGGTCACCTCCCCGTTGAAAAAGCCGCGTCCGAAGCGGGTGCCGCCAAGAAAGTACTTCTCGCTCGGCGGCAGGATATCCCGGGTATATTGGCCGCCGATCGACGATTTGAGCGCGGTGCGCACCGTCCCGATCGTCAAAAGGTCCTGAACCCGGGTGAGGTCGCCGCCAACCTTGTAAAAGTGAACATCGTTCAACGGGCGGGCCGAGCTGATCCCCAGAAAACCGTGGCTCACCCTGACGTTTAAGGCGCTCGCAGCGGGGACTCCAAAAAACAGGTCATCCTGGAAATCGACGCTGCTGCCCAACCGCCACATCCACAAATCGCTGCCGCTCGTGGTCAGCGTGCCGCCACCGCTCACCGTGATCAGCGAGTGATAGGTATCGATCGCAACGTCCGAGTAAAAATTGAGACGGCGGCTGCGCACGATCGGATAGGACACCGACGCGCCGCCGATCTTCAGGTCGCCATCGAAGCCGGTGGCGGCGAGAATGCCGCCCGGCAGGCTATTGCCTTGGCCGTAATAGCTGCGCAGCCGAACCCCATCGCTGTTGAGGAAGGCATCGGCAATAATTTGACCGAAAATCTGCTCGCGGTTGAAGGTGTTGAACAGCAGCGCCTCCATGCGCTCGCCGAAATTGGTGTAGGAGTTGCTCGATCCGCTGATCAGGATCTCCGGAGGCCCCGCTTCTTTCGGGCCCCGGTTATCGAAATTCAGCAGACCGCTCACCTCCTTGCGAGACAGCTGGGCAACCAGCACCACCGCGCCCGGCTCACCGCCCTCTCGTCGCAGGACCGCCCGCGCGGTCACTCCGGGAACATCGTTGGCGAGCAGCAGAAAGCGTTCGAGGTCGGCGTTCTTCACCGGGCGTTTGGTGGTCAAATGGTGCAGCATGTCGAGAACCAGCGCGCCCGCCGGACCGATATCGCCGTCAAGCTTAACATCGCTGATGTAGCCTTCGATCGCGCGGATAACGAAAACGACCTGGTCGCCCGACTTCTGGAATTCGCCGCGAACGAGAGTGAGGATGTAACCATCGTCCCGATAGCGGGTTTGCAGGCTTTGTGCGATTTCGTCGAGCCGAGCCCGCGGCACCTCGGTGCCGACCACATCGGTATAGAGGGCGCGGAGACTTGCCTCGTCGTAAACGGTGACGCCCTCGATGCGGACCTGATCGACCCGCACCGGCGGGCCCGACGGTGGCGGCGGCGGCGCCTCGGAGGGCGTCGCGGCGGACGGCACGATCTCCGGCTGCTCGGGCGGCAAGATGCGCGGCACCGGCGACGTGATGACCGGCGCCACCGCGGCGGGAGCGCCAGGTGCCTGAGCGTGCGCCTCCCCAACCGGCGTCCCGAGGAGCCCCAAAATCGAGAGCAGCGCAGCGGTTATCCACGCCTTCGCCGGAAAACGCGGCGCCCCCTTGTACGGCACTATCCCTCCCGCGTCATCCGCCTGTCGGCGTCAATTTTTCGCACGCGGCTGGAACCGGCTCGGCCCGCGGCCAAGTCATCACCGCCCTCTTCAAGCTGATATCTTGTTTAGCTGTTCAGGTGGTGGGTTTCCAGGACAAAAACTGCCGGTAAAGTAACCGCCCGCACGCGCTGCGAGCTTTAGAACTGGCCCTTTTTCAGCCGGTAGACATCCGGATTTCGGGCGTCCAGCAAATAGGACAGGAAAAGAACGACGGTGGGGCTGGCCGGCTCGGCCTTGCCGTGTTGCTTCGAGGGTGCCGGCGCGGGCGTGCTGACCAGGCGCAAGAGGGTCGTGCGCTTGGCCAAATCCTGCCCCTGGAAGACGGTGATCGACCCATCCGCGGTCGCGACATTGCTGGCGACCGTCTCCCGGTCGTAGCCGGAGTTGAGGAACAGGGTGCGCAGCTGGTTCGCGGCGCCGACGAGCCGTTCCGGTTTGGCCTGCGGGTCGATGGTGGTGCCCCACACGATATTGACTTGGATCAGTTTTTTCGTCGAATAGCCGAGAATATACGAGATGCGGGCCTTGCCCGCGCCTTCCAACAGCTCGTTGACGGTCACCGACAACACGGTCGTCCGCTCGCTGGGATTCTCCTCGGTTTGCGCCTTGTCCGCGGGGATGTTGAAGTCCTTGTGGAGGGCGGCTTTGACCTGCGCCTCGGTCATGCCCCAGCGCGCCGACCGAAACCCCTCGACCTGCACATGCTCGGCGGTATCTTGGGCCGGAGGCTGTGCTGCCCCGGATTTCTGCGCTGCCGATGGCTGCTCCGGCGCGGCAACAGCCGTCAAGGGCCGCGAGGCAGCGAGCGCCAGCACAGACAGCAGGATCAGGACACCGCGCGTGGCCCGGGACCCTCTGGTCTCGTCCATGCAAAAATGACGAGCCATTGCGATAGAGCCAAATAAGATCAACGGCTCACGCCCCCTTTATTGTGTTTTGACATCAAATCGGGCTTCGGCCTGGGATCGAGCACGGCTCGCCTGGGAATCAGGCCCACCACGTGAGACTGTTCGGACTGATTGCGCGCATTTTACCCGATGGGGGGCCTCGCGCAACCGATTGCGGCTCGCCGGGACAGCCGTGTCCGATCAAATGCGGCTATGTGTCGTCAGGTATCGCCGGGTCTCCGGACGATCCCCCCATGGAGCGCCCCCGCGAACGCCATGACCGCACCGAGCCCGGCGATCACCGCGCGACCCATGCCGGGGACGATCGCGGCCACAGCCGAGCCGCCGAGCGTCAGCACCGCGATCGCGCCGGCGATAAGGGCGGCGCGTCCCAGCCAATACGTGGTTTGCGCCCGCATCACAGCGTTCGCGATTTCGGCACCGCGAAAGCGCCGCGCGAACTCGCTCATATCGAGCAGGGAGAGCAGGGCGAGGCCGAAGATCGCCGCGCCGATAACGTCGGCGCCGTCATTCCCGGACCATAGGGCGATCGCGTACCCGATAATCGCGATGCATCCGCCGGCGGTTACCGGGCTCGGCGCTTGCCAGAATACGCCAAGCGCGCAGAAGAGGCAGGCCATCGCTTCAAGCGCAGCGACCGGCGCGGACGGGGCGGTCCAGATCGGCACCGCCGCCATGACGAGCATCGGCAACGCGGTCCAGCAGCGGTTCATCGCCGTGCCGCCCATCGCGGACGAGACCGGGCCCCGAGCGCTTCCGACAGGGGCGCGAGCGCGGCTTCGAGCGGCGTGTCGGGATGCCATTCGACGATTCCCAGGCCGTGACGGCGCAGCCCGTCGACCTTTATCTGCCACTCCATCGCCCAGAGCCGGCACGCCACATCGTCGAGAGCGGAGCCCGCGACCATGCGCCGGCTCACCTCGATCGGCGATACCGCCAGCACGACCACTTCGAAGCCGCGCGCGGCGAGGTCGATCACCGCCTTGATGAACCGTTCATCGAGCAGCGGGCTCAGCGCGATGACCAGCGCCTGCCGTGGCAAGACCCGCGCCGGCAGCCGATCGAGTTGCGGCACAACATAGCTGAAATGGGTGGCGGCGGGGAGCAGGCCCTCGACCAGCACTTCGCCCTGGCGTTGCCCGGTTGCCGGGTTGATCCAGCGCAGAAAGCCGCCGAACTCGACAAACCCGACGCGATCCTTGCGGGCGAGATAGGCATTGGCGAGTGCGGCGGCGGCGCGCACCGACGCGTCGAGCGTTGAATAAGGCGCGGCGCCGGTTTCCGAGAACGCGTCGAGCAGCAGCACGACATCGGCGTTGCGCTCTTCATGGAATTGCGTGACGTAAAGCTGCTGGCGGCGGAGCGAGGCGCGCCAGTTGATACGGCGGGTCCGGTCGCCAGGCAAAAATGGCCGGATCTCGCCGGGTTCGATGCCCTCGCCGAGCCGCGGCGACAGGTAATTGCCGAACGAGAACTGGGTGCGCACCGGCCGCGGCACATGGCGGATCCGCGCGACATAGGGATAAACGCAGATCGGCTGCGGGCTCGCCTGCCGGCTCTCCCAGACCGCCATCCCGGAGCGGTCCCACAGCCTGATGTAAAGCGTGCCGAGATCGAACCGGCCACGCGCCGGGCACAGCACCGCAAAGCTCCAGCTTTCCTCAGTGCCCGGATTGACGGCGAGGACGACGCGATTGCTGCCGGCGCCGAGCTCGATCATCGGCGGCAATGCCACCAGAATCTCGATCATCGCAACCGGGTCGCTCGCCGCTACGGTCACCGTCACCACGACCCGGTCGCCCTCCGCAAGACGATCGGCGGAAATCTGCTGGCTCAGCTGCAACCCCGGCGGTCGGGTGCGCGGCCGAATGCTCAGGAGCCCGGCGGCGAGCGGGATCGCCGTCACGAACAGCTCGGCGCGATCGACCAGAACGCCGAGCAACAGCGCCCAGGCCATCAGGGTCGCCACCGCGAAGGCGAGCGGGGTCGCGCGCGGGCTCACGGCGCGACCGCCGGCGGGGTTGGTACCCGGCGAAGGATCTCCCCGACGATATCGCTCGGGGATATCCGGGAAACCCACAGCTCGGGCCGCAATATGACGCGATGCGCCAAGGCCGGCACCGCCATCGCCTTGACGTCGTCCGGGGTGACGAAATCGCTGCGGCGCAATGCCGCCCCGGCCCGGGCCAGCCGCAACAGCGCGAGGCTGCCGCGCGGCGAGGCGCCCAAGGCGACGCGCTGGTCCTCGCGCGTCGCGCGCGCGATGTCGACGATGTATGCCTCGATGGATGGATCGACGTGCACGTCTTCGAGCGCCGCCTGCATGGCGAGCAGCTCATCGCGCGTGGCGACCTTTGCGATGTGCACCTCTTCGGTGCGGCGCGCCCGGCGCCGCGACAGGATCTCGCGTTCCTCCTCGCGTCCGGGATATCCGACCGCGATCCGCATGATGAACCGGTCGAGCTGCGCCTCGGGCAGCGCGTAGGTGCCTTCGAGATCGATCGGGTTTTGCGTGGCGATGACCAGAAACGGCGTTTCGAGCGGGTAGGACTCGCCTTCGACCGTGACCTGGCCTTCCTGCATCGCTTCGAGCAGCGCCGATTGGGTTTTGGGGGTTGCCCGGTTGATCTCGTCGGCGAGGAGAAGCTGGGTGAAGATCGGGCCGCGGCGGAACTCGAAGCGTGCCTCGCGCTGATCGTACAGAAAGCTGCCGGTGATGTCGCCGGGCAGCAGGTCCGGGGTGAACTGGATCCGCTTGAAGCCGAGGTCCAGCGCCTCGCTCAGCAGCCGCGCGATCAGCGTCTTCGCCAGCCCGGGATAATCCTCGATCAAGATGTGCCCATTGGCGAGGACCCCGGCGAGCAGCTGCCGCAAAACGTCGTCCTTGCCGACAATGACCCGCGACAGCGCGTCGAGCACCCCGCGGCAGCACGCTTCGACCTCGATGACCTTCATCACGAGCTGGTCCTCGGGCCCTCGATATGGTCGATCAACGCGGCGATCGTCCGGCGGGACGGACCGCGGGCCGACCATGCGCGCTCCACGGGTGGCTTCATGTCGATTTGATGCCCACGCGCTCGGGCCAGCGCGCACAGGCGCGGCCACAGGATTTTGTCGAAAAACGAGCGGCTGGCGATGCCGCTCGCCAAATCGTCGCGCAGCTTGACAAAGCCGCGATCGAGCTTGGGCGCGACCGGCTGCCGCATCAGGGCGTCCGCGAAGGCGGCAGGCGGATCCCACCGGGGATCGCCACGGAAATAGCTCCTGATGTGGAACAGCATCACCCCGACCACAAAGGCGACGGCGAGCCGGATCACCACGGCGCGGTTAGCGGGAGCGGCGGACTCGTAAACGAAGGCGCTCAGCGCAGCGACCACCGCAAACAGCACGGCATAGCCCGCCACGACTCCCGGCCAGCGCCGCTCACGATAACGGGGCATCAGATACCTGCTTTTCCCGGTCCAGAGCGGCACGGATCTCGATCAGGGATTGCCAGGCACTCTCACGCTCCGCCTCGCCGACCGGATGCTGGCTGAAGCGGGCAAGCTCGAAGAGGCCGGTGAGGCTACGTATCGGCCCCGGCGGCAATGGCGATTTTCCAAGCACCGCACGCATGAACTCCATCGGGGTCTGCCATGGCCAACGCGGCACGGCGGCGGCGGCGAGCACGCGCTCGAAATGGCGGTAGATCTTGATGATCGCGGTCCGCGCGTCGGGTTCGCGTCGCAAATCTTCAAGGCTGTCCTCGACCGCCGCGGCGAACTGGCTGTGCGAGCGCCCAAAGCCGGCCGGCCGGCGGTACAGACGATCGCCGAAGCACAGCCACAACGCCAAGCCCAGGCTGCCGAACCCGGCGAGCAGCGCCAGCGTGCCAATGAGGCCCGTCGTCACCGGCGATGCCGGCACTGCCGGCCGCTCGTCGGTCGCGCGGGGCGCGGGGGATGGCGGAGCGTCGGCGATGCCGGCGAGGCCGGGGAGAAGGGAAACATCCGATCGGCCGAGCCAATAGAGGGTTCCGCCGAGGATGGCGCCTGGCGTCAGCGCCAGCAGGATCAGCAATACGCCCAGAATCCGGGGGATCTTTTCCGGCTCGTGATATCGCTCGTATTCGTCCTCGCCCTGCTTCGCCGCCCGACGCAACCTGAGGGACAACGCATAAAGAAGCAGGCTCGCGATCGAAAACGCGGTCACCGCTGCAATGATCAGCCAGTCGGGCAAGGGCACGAAAACCCGCGATGCCAGCCCCGCAATCGGCGCACCGTCCGGAGCAGCAAGCGTCCCGGCAATCGCTAGCAGCAGTCCGATGCCGGTCGCCAATTTCGGCCCAAGACGCAGCGACCGGGCTTGTGCAGGCGGACTCGTCGTCGAGCGCAAGCTGTGCAACCGGCTGCCCACGCCCGACGGCGTCAAATGATTTTTCTTTCCCGAAAATCCCTGATCTGCTCCGGGCTGTAGCCGAGCTCCGCGAGGGCGGCGTCATTATGCCCGCCGAGTTCGGGGGCGACGCCGATATGGGCCGGCGTTTCCGAGAAGTGCCACGGCGAGCCGTGGACTTTCAGCCGCTTGCCGTGTTTTGGGTAGTCGATTTCGGTGACGTATCCGTTGGCCAGCACATCGGGATCGTTGGCGGCTTCGAGCAAGGTGTTGATCGGCGCGGCGACGATGTCCGCGCCGCGCAGCCGCGCCACCCAATCGTCGCGCGCCCCCGTCGCGAACAACTCGTCCAGCATGCGCAGCAGGGTCGCGCGCCGTTCATCGGATGAGATGATCACGCCGAGATCGCCGAAGCCGGCCTTCTCGAGAGCCTGGTAAAAACCGAGCGCGGTCATCGCATCGCGCCACTTGCGGGCGCCATTCAGCTGGAACACCAGCGGTTTGCCGTCCCGGTCGTTGAAGCTGGCGCTGAGCCCGGGCCGTTCCGGTGTGCCGGTCACGCGGGCCTGGCCGGTGACCGGGTCGCGGTTGCGCCACATCGCCGTCGTCAGGGTCCAGCCCATCAGGCGGATCTGACCGCCGAGCAGCGAGCAATCGACCTTCTGGCCAATGCCGGTGGCACGCGCGTAGGTCAGCGCGGCGAGCGCACCGCCAAAGGCGAGGATGGCGCAGGTTTCATCGGCGACGGAGACGATGCCGGTCCGCAGCTTTTGGCCCGGCATCGAGTAGGCTTCCGCGATGCCGCCCAGCGCCTGGGCCATCGAATCGGTCCCCGGCAAATCGGCATGCGGTCCCTTGGGCCCATAGCCCGAGACCGACATGTAGACGAGCCTCGGGTTTACCTTCCTCAGTTCTTCGTAGCCGAAGCCGTTCTTCTCGGCCGCGCCGGGCCGGAAATTCTGCCCGAAGATGTCGGCCTTCGCGACCAGCTTCCTGAGGATCTCGCGGCCTTCCTCGGTTTTCAAATTCAGCGTGACGCTCTTCACACCGCGATTGTTGGTCTCGAAATAGGTGCTGGGAAAGCCCGGCAGAACGGTCGAGCCGCGCGAATTGTCGCCGATCCCCGGCACCTCGATCTTGATGATTTCGGCGCCAAGATCGGCCATCAGCATGTAGGGCACCGTGCCGGCCTGCGCCGTCGAACAGGCGACGACCTTGACGCCGTGGAGCGGGCCGCGGGGTTTGGTCATGTCGAACGGGCCTCCGCTACAGGCTCAAACCGCCGTCGAGCAGGATGGTCTGCCCGGTCATGTAGTCCGATGCCGCCGACGCGAGGTAGAGCGCCAGGAACCCGACTTCGCGGAGCCGCCCGGGCCGCCCGAGCGGCACGGTGTCCGCCGCGCGCTGCGTGCTCTGTCGGAAGCGCTCTTCGCCGGAGGTCACGACGTCGGGAAACATGCCGGGCGCAATGGCATTGACGTTGACCCCGTAGGGCGCCCATTCGAGCCCCTGTGCCCGGGTGAACCCGGCGAGCCCGGTCTTGGCCGCCGTGTAGAGCACCATGTCGCGACCGCCCTGATGCGCGGTCCACGACGCGATGTTGATGATTTTGCCCGAGCGTCGCGCCAGCATGTGCGGGCCGACGGCGCGCGTGCACAACAGCGCCTCGGTCAGGTTGATGTCGATGATGAACCGCAGCTCGTCGTCGGAAACAGCGCCGCCCTCCTTGCCCGGCAGCGCCACCAGCGGCTTGCGGATCGAGTCTCCCAGCGCATTCACCAGGACGTCGATACGCCCGAACGTGGCGAGGATCGACTCGACCGCGCGCCGGACCTCGTCCGCCTTGGTCACGTCGGCGATGACCGGGACGATTCGTCGTCCGGACGCCGCCGCGATCTCGGCCGCCGTGCTCTCGACATAGCGAGGCGTCAGCGCGTTGAGCGCGACGTCGGCGCCGGCCTCGGCGAGCACCTGGGCAATTCCCTTGCCGATGCCGCGCCCGGCCCCGGTGATAAAGACGACTTTCCCGGTGACATCGAATTCGGCCGGCATCATGACGCGTTCTCCGATATCCTGGCCCGGCGGTCCCTGCGGCCGATTATCGACCACCTGAGAGTCAAGGCACAAGCGGCGTGACCGAAGAGGATCTGCAAACCCCACTTGCCGTGCTGCGCCGGGTCTTCGGCTACCCCAGCTTCCGCGGTCAGCAGCAGGAGATCGTCGACCATGTCGTCGGCGGCGGCGACGCAATCGTGCTGATGCCGACCGGCAGCGGCAAATCCTTATGCTACCAGCTGCCGGCGCTGCTGCGTCCCGGGCTTGGTGTCGTCGTCTCGCCGCTGATTGCGCTGATGAAGGACCAGGTTGACGCGCTGCGGCAGGCCGGGGTGCGCGCCGCCGCGCTCAATTCCGGGCTGCCGGCCGGCGAGGCGGGCACGATCGAGCGCGCGGCCCGCGACGGCGCACTCGATCTCTTATACGTGTCGCCCGAACGGCTGATGATGCCGCGCTGCCTGGAGATGCTGAGGCGCTGCCGGATCGCGCTGTTCGCGATCGACGAGGCGCATTGCATCTCGCAATGGGGCCACGATTTCCGTCGTGACTACCAGGCGCTCGGCGTCCTCAAAGAGAGCTTTCCCGACACGCCGTTGATGGCCCTGACGGCGACCGCGGACGGTCCGACCCGCCGCGACATCGCCGAGCAGCTGCATCTCGAAGCGGCGCGCCTGTTCGCCGCCGGCTACGACCGTCCGAACCTGTTCTACCGGGTCGTGGCAAAGCGCAACGCACGCGATGATCTGCTGCGGTTTCTCGATGACGAGCACCCGGGCGATTCCGGCATCGTCTATTGCCTGACCCGGCGGGCTGTCGAGGACAATGCTGCCTGGCTGAGCGGGCGCGGGCGCGAGGCGCTGCCTTACCACGCCGGCCTGCCACCCGAGACGCGCGAGCGCCACCAGGAGCGTTTCCTGCGCGAGGAGGGCATCATCATTGTCGCCACAATCGCCTTCGGCATGGGCATCGACAAGCCCAATGTCCGCTTTGTTGCGCATCTCGACGCCCCGAAGAACCTCGAGGCCTATTACCAGGAAACCGGCAGGGCCGGACGCGACGGGCTCCCGGCGGATTCGTGGATGAGCTATGGCATCGCCGATGTGATGAACCTGCGGCGCCTGGTCGAAGCGAGCGACATGAGCGAGGCGCAGCGCCGCATCGAGCGCCAGAAATCCGAGGCGCTGATCGGCTTCTGCGAGACGGTATCATGCCGCCGCCAGGCGCTGCTCGGCTATTTCGGCGAGCGCGATCATCCGCCCTGCGGCAATTGCGACAACTGCCGCAACCCGGTGGCGAGCTGGGACGGCACGGTCGCCGCGCAGAAGGCGCTCTCCGCGGTCTATCGCACCGGCCAGCGGTTTGGCGCGCATCATCTCGTCGACGTGCTCGTCGGCAACGCAACCGAACGCGTCCGGAGCTTCGGCCACGACCGGATCAAGACGTTTGGCGTCGGCACCGAACTTGACGCAGGCGCGTGGCTGTCGGTGATCCGCCAGCTGCTCGCCCAAGGGCATTTGGTGCCCGATCCGGAGGGGCATGGCGGGGTGGCGCTGGCGCCGAGCGCGGGCGAGGTGTTGCGCGGCGGCCTCGAACTACGCTTCCGCTCCGAAATACCCCGCGAGCGCGCGACCCGCCGCAAGACAGCGACCAAGGGAGCGGCTGGCGTGGCTCTCGATCCCGCTGCCGAGACCCTCTGGGTGGCGCTGCGCGCCTGGCGCCTTGAGGAGGCTCGCCGCCAGGAGCTGCCGCCCTATGTGATCTTCCACGATACGACGCTGATCGAGGTCGCCCGCCGCCGGCCGGCCTCGCTCGATGCGCTGGCCGACATCCCCGGGATCGGCCGCAGCAAGCTCGACCGCTACGGTGCCGCAGTGCTCGCGATTGCCGGTGGCGCGAGTTAGGCCCCGTCACTGCCGGCAGAAGGCGCGCTGCATCACGATCCCGCGTCCTTCGAGACGGCGCTTCGCGCCTCCTCAGGATGAGGATAAACCTATGATGGCAATAAAAAAAACCTCATCCTGAGGAGCCCGCACAGCGGGCGTCTCGAAGGACGCACAGCGCCCGTCCAGGCTGCACTCAACACTGCATCAGTTCGATGCTCACGCCATCCGGCGCCGCGACGTAGCACAACAAGCTGCCGCCGACGCCTTTCTTCAACTCGACCGGGAAGCTCACGCCTTTGGCGCGCAGCCCGTCGCAGAAGGCGGCGAGATTGCCCTGGTAGAGGAAACCGAAATGGTCGGTCCCCCACGCATCATGGCTGGAAAAGTCGGCGTATTGCCGAATGGGCCGGGCGGCGACCGGCGCTTCGCCCGGCCGCCGGCCGCGGATCAGGATCGTCATGCCGCCGAGATCGACGAAGATCTGCGGGGCGCCACGCGCCACCGTGTCGGCGGCGATCGTGGCCCCGAACATCTCGACGTACCAATTGGCCGACGCCGTCGGATCACTGCTGATGATATGGACGTGATCGAATTTGAACGCCGGATTGCTCATCTTTGCCTCTCATCTTCGCCGGGCTTGACTTTCAGTCCTCTATGGAAGCGGAAGCGCCACGCGAAAGCCTGCTTGGTTGTTGCGCTGACTGTACCCGTCGAAAACTCGGTTCGCCGACCTGACCCAGAACGCAATACTCGTGCTCCAGTTGCCGCCGCGAAAGATGCGTCGCGTGCAGTCGCCTGAGATCCAAGCCGAGCCGTCGCTCGGTGCGCCGCTGTAGGTTTGGTTGACACAGTCGGCGACACGCGTCCGCGCATTTCCCAGCATGTCATAGAGGCCGAACGGATTGGGCTGAAAGCTGCCGACCGGGGCAGTATAGACGTATCCATCGCGGCAGGGATTTGCCTCCGGCCAACCTCTAGCCTGTTGGATCGACTGGTCGCCGACGTTCTCGAACCGGCAGGCATCGGTCCAGTCATTTCCCCAATAAAAGGATGTCGTCGTGCCGGCGCGCGCCGCGTATTCCCATTCCGCCTCGCTTGGCAGGCGATAGGCGCGCCCGGTTTTTTGCCGAATCCAGCGCAAATAGGCATCAATATCGTCACCGTTCACGCACAGCACCGGATCGCGGTCGGTTTGGGGCAGCCCCGACTGGCGCCAATTGCGGCCGGCTTGCGGCACCCATTTGGAGCTGGAGCCGTCCCAGTAGTTGCAAGTCTTCGGCGAATCGTAGCCGGTGTCGTTGACGAAATCGGCGTATTCAGCCCGGGTAACCGCGAATTTGCCGAGTGCGAATGGGCGTTCGAACGTGACTGCGTGGCGCGGCGTCTCACGCTCGGCACGCTCCTTCGGTACCGCGTACCGCATGTGCTCGTCGCTGTCCGCGCCCATTGAAAAGCGCCCGGCGGCAAGCACGACCATTTCCCGGCAGTGCGCACAGTCCTGGAATATTTTGCCGGGGCGAGCAGGCCGGTCTACGGTGGTTGGGGTTGTCGCCGGTTTCGTCTCGGCGACCGGCGACGACGGCGGAGCGGGCGCCTCGCGCGCGACCGGCTGATCGCCGGGCACCTTGCCGGGAGCGGTGAATATGCCGTTGAGGCTCAGCGCCAGGATTGCGATCGCCGTTGCTGCACCCGCCAGCAACCCGGTAACGGCAAGACGGCGGCGCAGCCCGGTCGGCCCCGCTTCGGGTTGCGGCAGGGGCGGCGGGACTTCGACCTGAACGGGTGGTTCCCCCGGCGGGTCGTGCGGCAATTCGGGCTCACCGCCCGCCGCCGACAGATTGCGCCGGGCATTATCGATCAGCCGGTCGATATGCCCCTCAAGCGGCGGAGAAAGCGCGTCGAGCCAGTGCAAACGGCCGAGATGCAGATGGAGCGCACCGGTCGGTCGGGTATCCTCGATGCGGAAGGGAATAACCGTGGCGCCGACATCAAGCGCGGTCGCGACCTCATTCAACACGTGGCGCGAGGCGTTCGCCGCAACCGAGAACATGACGATCATCAGCTTCGCGGCGGTGATCGCGTCAACGACAGCGTCGTCCCAGCTTTTGCCATAGCCGACATCGCGCGGCGCGATCCAGCAGCGAAGGCCGGCTGCTTCCAGGCGGTGGCAGACGGCATCGGCCGCCGTCTTGTCCGACTGCGAATAGCTGATGAAGACGTCGTGAGCCAGGAGACGCCCCGCTGCAACTGTGCGTCACGCGCTGGGAGCCTAGCCGATATGCGCGCGAAAATCGAGGTTGCGCGCTCGCGGGTGCTGGCCTAATTCGGCCACTCCAATTTCAAAGTAGGCCACTCGCTCATTCCCGGCCTCCGTCGATTACCGTGAACCGACCATAGCGCCGACCGCCTGGCCCGGACAGCACGCCATCAAGCGCCGCATCGACCAGCTCGCCGATCGTCCAGATATGATCGGTCACGCCGAGCTGCATCGCGGGCGTCACCCGGAGGGTTTCGTGGACCCGGCAGAAATTATAGTGCGCGACGTACAGCGCGACGGCGGCGACGTGATTTTCCAGCTTTTTCGAGAACGCGTTCGTCAGCCGGGTGAAGCGACGTTGCTGCATCCTGAGCGTCAAGTTCTGCCGTTCGATGTAGCTGGTCGATACCGTGCGCTGCGCGCCGATGATCCGCCGCCGTGTTATGGATACTACGGCGGCCGGCGAGTAGCGCCGCGCGGCCTCTACCGCCGCATCTACCGCGTAATGCTTCTCAATCGTGCCGAAGCTGCATTCCATGCCGAAGGCTTGCTCCACGGCGTCCGGGTAGGCCGGGAAGGCGTCAGACGATATCTCGGGAGCGCCGAGCACGCGGGCGCGGAGATCGGCAAGGAAGGCGCGGCAGTTCTCGCCATTCCGCTTGCCGACGCGCCAGGAGAGGATCGCCTTGCCGGCGCCCGCCAGGGCCAGGAACACGTATTGATCGCCGAAGTCGGCGGGGTCGGTTTGCTTCAAATGCCGTTGTTTCTTTGCGACATATGACCACGCTTCATCTAACTCGATCCTGCCGACATGTAGGCCGCGCATCATCGCGTCATGCAGCGTGGCGCAGCCGTTGCCGACCCGGACGCCGAGGCTCAGGATGGTGCCGCGATTGACGCCGGTAAGCCGCTCGGTCGCGCGGACGCTCACGCCCTCGCAAAGCGCTGCGATAGCCTCAACCTGTTTCTCTCTCAGTAGATTGTTCATGGGGCCAAATCCCTTGTCTGGGATCGGCCCGCGTCGTTTGCCATGGAAATCGAGCGCCAACTCGACTATGTTCCAGGCGACGATCGCGACGACGGGGCCAAATCCCGATGCTGCGGTCTAGGAGCCGGTCGCCGCGCCAACGGCGATCGGTTCCGCCCTTAGAGAGTGCCGACCAACGGGCCGCTTTCCTCAGTTCACACGCCGGGGAGCGGCCCTTTGTTTGATCCTCGCCCCGCATCCGGATCGGCACTCGGCCGGGGCTCTGACGCTGTAGACATCCGCCAATCCTCCATAGCGCGTATGATAAGCGCATCACTTCGCCGTCGCAATCTTTTTCTCGCACAAAAACGCTTGCGATGGCGGAGCGACGAGCGTACATATATGCGCCATGGAGGTACGCAATATGAGCGACGCCGCATTGGTCACCGCCAACCCAGCACCGCCCCCGGTAAAGCGGCGGCAGGGCCGAAGTCCGGCCTTTCCCTTTGTCGCGATGGATAAAGCCCTACAGCGCGCTGAAACCGTCAGGGTGGCGGAAGGCGGCCGTCCGCGACACTTCACGCCCCTACCCGCGGTGTGCGCGGCATGGAAGATGGGCGTGAAAACCGGCCCGGCAATCCAGACTGTCGCCGCCCTCGGGCATTATGGGCTATTTGAGTTTCAGGGCTCGGGGGATAGGAGGGAGGCGCGGCTTACGGCTCTAGCGCTCCAAATCCTCTTGGACAAACAGCCGATCTCGTCTGAGCGAGACCAGCTTGTCAGTCAGCTCGCGCTTAGGCCCGCGATCCATGCCGAACTTTGGCAAAAATGGGAAGCCGCGTTGCCGTCGGACGCCACACTTCAAACGTATCTTGTTCGGGACAGAGGCTTTAGCGAGAGTGGCGCACGCGATCTTATCGCTCAGTATAAGGATACGATTGCATTTGCCAAGCTCGGGCAACCTGCTATTATAGCGCCCGCGAGCCAGGAACAGAAGCCGGAAGGTGATAAGATTGAGATTGGCGATCTCATACAGATCGAGGTCGATGGTGCCTTGGCATTTGAGGCCCCGGCACGCGTGCGAGCGGTACAGGAACACGATGGCAGAACTTGGGTGTTCATCGAAGGGAGCGAGGCCGGCATCCTGATGGAACAGACTATCTTGGAGCAAAAGGGAAAAACTGACCTTGCGCCGCCGCTGATCCCTCCGCGTTTGCCCGAAAAAACGATTGAAACGCCGCAACCGGGAACGCGCCGCGAGGTATTTGCCCTAGATGAGGGCGACGTGGTGGTTACCTTCCCGGATGTCCTCTCCGCCGAAAGCTTTTCGGATTTGAAGGCCTACCTGGACGTGTTCATTAAGAAGATGCGACGGCGAACGGGCGCTGTATCTGGCGACGGCGCCGCGCCGATCGACGAATAGATGTTCTCGACCTTTGACGACCCCGAGCGCGCCGCTGATCATTGGCGCGCTTGGCAATCCCCGGTAAAAACAGTGGCGACAAACCAAATCCGGCCACCTAGCCCCAAATCCGGCCACCACCCAACACGCGCTCCTCGGTCGGCGCCACCAGCGGCAGCCCGTCCGACCAGCCGCGCGCGAACATCGCCTCCTGCTCGTCCTCGCCGTCGCCGATCGCGATGCGGCGCGCTTTGAGCCCGGTTTCGTTGAAGCGCACCTTGAGGCGTTCGAGAACCCCGGGCTCAATGTTCCGGGCGCCGCAGCCCGGGCGCGATTCCGGCAGGTCATGGCCGAGCCCGGCGAGCCCGCTGAGCCGCTCCCATTCGCCGCGGTCCCAGCCATAGGTACGCGCCACCTCGCGACCATTTTCCAGCCGAATCAACGTAGGTACGACCTCGATCTTCAAGCGATGCGAGATGTCGAGCGCGCTATCGTCGATAGGCTCCTTCACCGTATCGGGAAAGCCGGGATCGTCCTGGCTGTAGACGGTGATGCCGGCGCGCCGCGCCAATTCGCCGAGCACCGGCGCCGCCAGGACGCAAGTCGGGCAGTCGCGCTTGACGATCGCGACCAAGCCTTCCTGCGGCAGCGTGCGCATCGCGATCCCCCTCCCCCACTCGGCTTCCGCCGCAGCATGAACCCGAGGGCGCTGGGCGGCAAGGGCGAGCCGCGCATCGCCGTCGTCCAGCGTTCGTGCGCGCCTCTCACCGTCCGTGGGCATGGGTTCCGGGCCCGACCCTGCGGGTCGCCTCGGAATGACTCCGACTGTATAGCCATCGTTAGGGCATCCTCAATTGGATCGGCGATCCCTTGTGCTCGGCGGCGCTTCCGCCCACGCTGTGAGCTGGCACCAAACACGGAGAATGACCCATGCGGCTCGGCATTCATTTGCCCCATATCGGACAGAAGGCGGGACCGGACGCGATCCGCGATGCCGCGATCCAGGCCGAGGCGCTCGGCTTTGCCGATGTCTGGGTCAGCGAGCACATCATCGTGCCCAAGGACCGCGCCTATCCGCCCTCGGCGATCTTCTGGGACCCGGTGCTGACCCTGACCTGGGCCGCCGCCTATACCAGCCGGGTCGGAATCGGCACCAGCGTCCTCGTGCTGCCGATGCGCCACCCGTTGCCGCTCGCCAAGGAATTGGCGACGTTGCAGAATTTGTCGGGCGGGCGGCTCATTCTCGGCGCCGGGGTCGGCTGGCTCGAAGCCGAGTTCGAGGCATTGGGCGTGCCGTTCCGCGAGCGCGGCCGGCGCATGGATGAAGGCATCGCGATGATGCGCGCGGTGTGGAGCGACGACCCGGTCAGCTTCCCGTCGCGCACGGTTCCGGCGCTGATCGAGGAGATGCGCATGCTGCCGAAGCCGGAAAAGCCGATCCCGATCTGGATCGGCGGCACCTCGGAGCCGGCGTTGGCGCGCGCGCTCAGGCTCGACGGCTGGCACGGTTCGCGCTGCTCGCCCGAGCAGGCCGCGCCAATCGTCCAGCGGCTGCGCGCCGCACGGCCCGATCCCGGCTTTGCGGTATCATTGCGGTATGGCTGGAACGGCCGCGATGCCGGGGAGCTGCGCGCCCGGCTCGACGCCTATGCCGCCGTCGGGATCGAGCATGTCCTCATTGAGCCGGCCGAGCGCGAGCTGCCCGACTGGCTTGCCGCGGTCGAGCGGATCGCCCGCGCCGGCGAGGAGATGCTTGCGTGAAACGCTGTGCATTCTTCTTCGCCGGGATAGCCCCCACCCTCCCGCGCCTCCGGCGCGGGCACCTCGGAGCAACTCCCTCCCCCGCAAGCGTGGGAGGGTTGCGGTGGGGGCTCGTCGCACAATGGTGCCGGAGTGGTGGGAGGATTGGATCATGAAGCTCTCGGCGACGCTCAAATTCTCGCCCGGCCATGCCGGGATCGAAATGGATCTGGTGTGGGAGGCCGAGCGGCTCGGCTTCGACGCGGTGTGGGCCGGCGAAGCCTACGGCAGCGACGCCATCAGCCCGGTCGCCTGGGTCCTGGCGCTGACCCGCCGGATCAAGGCCGGCACCAGTATCATGCAGATGCCGGCGCGCACCCCGGCATGTGCCGCGATGACGGCGATGACCCTGCAGGCGCTCTCCGGCAACCGCTTTCTCTGCGGCATCGGTCCCTCCGGGCCGCAGGTCATCGAGGGCTGGCACGGCGTGCCGTTCGGCAAGCCCCTGGCGCGCACCCGCGAATACGTCGCGATCATCCGCCAGGTGCTCGAGCGCAAGGCGCCGCTCGAATTCCACGGCGAGCATTATAACATCCCCTATTCGGGGCCGGGCTCGACCGGGCTCGCCAAGCCGTTGCGCAGCATCCTGCACGGCGACCCGAGCCTCAGGATCTACACCGCCTCGATCACACCGGCCGGGCTGCGCTGCGCCGGCGAGGTCGCTGACGGCAACCTGCCCATATTCATGTCGCCGGAAAAGGCCGAGGCGATCGTCGGCCCGATTCAGGAAGGCCGGGCGCGCGCCGGCCGCTCGCCCGACCTCGCCGATTTCGACAACGCGCCCTATGTCCGGGTCAGCATGGGCGACGATCTGGCGCGCTGCCGCGACGCGCTCCGGCCCGGCCTCGCCTTCTATATCGGCGGCATGGGCGCGCGCACCGCCAATTTCTACAACGATTTGACGAAGCGCATCGGCTATGAGGCGGCGGCCATCGAGATCCAGAACCTGTTCCTCGCCGGCAAGCGCGAGGCGGCCGCCGCAGCAGTGCCCGACGCCCTCATCGACGAGATCTCGCTGATCGGCCCGCCCGATCGCATCCGCGACCGCCTCCAGGCCTGGCAGGACATCGCCCGGAAGAACTGGGTCGGCTCCCTGGTCCTGGTCGGCGCCGATGCCCCGGCGATGCGGGTCATCGCCGAGGCGGTGCTGTAGGGCGGGGTTTTCGCGGACGGCAGGAGGGGACGCTTCGATACCAACCCTGCCGGCTCGCCGAAGATCTCCGCCCCCTCGCGCTAGCGAGGTGGGCCGTAACCAGGCGGCGGCATCTGCCCGTACGGCTGCGCACCGCCGTCATAGTTGCATTGGAGATTGCCGTTGTTGTTGCCGATATCGCCGACGCAGCGGCTCACCGCAGGGAGCGCGGTTTGCTGCGAGCGGCCATCGCCAGTGCGGCAGATCGCGACCAGTGTGTCGCCTTGCAAGCCGATGTCCGCGCAGCTCCGCAAATAGCTGCCCTGCGGCATCCACTGCGCCTGCGCCGCCGCCGCCCAGATGACGCCGGCGAGCAGTAGCGCGGCCGGCGCTGCGAATGCGGTCTTCATGATTTTTCTCTCGCTGTCCCAATGAAGCAACAACGTGTGAACCGGATAGGAAATCCCAATTTCAAGGGCGTTGGGTGCGATTTTCCGTCTCATCGGGGCGCTCCTGTAACGAAATTCGATCGCGACCACCCCCGCCCGACAGGTGCAAGCTTTGCTTGCGTCGAACGGGAGCGGCGACGCAATCTCGGCTGGCTCGGGCTACCCCGGCCCGAGATTGCTCCCCCGCGGGTCAAGCCCGC
>CAYMRQ010000013.1:32116-41975 GCA_964392845.1 uncultured Rhizobium sp. | reverse complement strand
TTCCATCTCCTCGAGATGCTGGCGGCAGGCGCGGACAGGCCGGCGCTGGTCCTCGGCTTTCCGGTCGGCTTTGTCGGCGCCGCCGAAGCCAAGGAGGCGCTGACGGGGTTTGGCCGCGGGCTCGCCTATGTGACGCTGAAAGGCCGGCGCGGCGGCAGCGCGCTGGCCGCCGCCGCGGTCAACGCGCTGGCGACCAACGCGCTGCCGGGCAAGACGCCCCCACCCTTCCCTCCCCCGCAAGCGGGGGAGGGTCAGGGAGGGGGCGCATGACGCGCTGGCTCAGCGTCATCGGCATCGGCGAGGACGGGCTCGCCGGGTTGAGTCCGGCCGCGCACATGCTCATCGAGACCGCGCAAACCCTGGTCGGCGGCGCCCGCCATCTGGCGATGGTGCCGGGGGGCGGGGCCGAGCGCCTCTTATGGCGGCAACCGCTCGCCGACACGCTCACCGACATCGAAGCGCGCCGCGGCACCCGGCTGGTGGTGCTGGCGAGCGGCGACCCGCTGTGGTACGGGGTCGGCGTTGTGCTGGCGCGCCATTTTCGCCGCGAGGAGATGACGATCGTGCCGCAGCCGAGCGCCTTCAGCCTGGCCGCCGCCCGGCTCGGCTGGGCGCTTGCCGAGTGCACGGCGTTGAGCCTGCACGGCCGCCCGCTCGACAGCTTGCGCCTCCATCTGGCGCCGGGCCGACACTGTCTCGTTTTGTCGGAAGATCGGACGACGCCGCGCCAGGTGGCCGGCCTGCTCGCTGCGACCGGCTGGGGGCCGAGCCGGATGAGCGTGTTCGATCATCTCGGCGGGAAGCGCGAGGCGGTACATCACGGCACGGCGCAGGACTGGGGCGAGCGCAACAGCACCGACCTCAACACGATCGCCCTCGAATGCAACATGGAGCCCGGTGCCCGCCCGCTGTCGCTTCTGGCCGGGCTGCCGGACGATGCCTTCGAGCATGACGGCCAGCTGACCAAACGGGAAATCCGCGCCGTTACGCTGGCGCGCCTCGCACCGCTGCCGGGCGAGACGCTGTGGGACATCGGCGCCGGTTGCGGCTCGATCGCGATCGAATGGCTGCGCGCCACACAGGGCGGCGCAGCGATCGCCGTCGAGCGGAACCCCGAGCGCGCGGCCATAATCGCACGCAACGCCGCCGCACTCGGCGTGCCGGGGTTGCAGATCATCGCCGATGCCGCGCCGCAGTCGCTCGCCAAAATCCCGCGGGAGCTCGCGCAGCCCGACGCGATCTTTGTCGGCGGCGGCATCGGCGAGGCCGGGCTGCTCCCGGCATTGTGGGCGGCGCTGCGCCCGGGCGGCCGGCTCGTCGCCAATGTCGTCAGCCTCGAAGGGGAACGCGCAATCCTCGATTGGCAGGCGCGACAGGGCGGCGAACTGGTCCGGATCGCGCTCAGCCGCGCAGAGCCGCTCGGCGCCTACCATGCCTGGCGCCCGCTGATGCCGGTGACCCAGCTGGCCGCGACCAAGACCGGTTGAGATTGGCTGAGATGGGGGAGTCCGCCGGCTGGTCTCTCGGGGTGCGGCCCTATGCCCTGCTCGTCGGCCTGTGCCTTTTCCTCTACCTCCCGGGAATTTCAGCGATCCCGCCGCTCGACCGCGACGAAGCCCGGTTCGCCCAGGCGACCCGCCAGATGCTGGAGAGCGGCGATTTCCTGCAGATCCGCTTCCAGGACGAGGCCCGCAACAAGAAGCCGGCGGGGATTTATTGGCTGCAGGCCGTCGCGGTCAGCGCCTTCAGCACGCCGCAGGCCACGGCGATCTGGCCCTACCGCGTGCCCTCGCTCCTGGGCGGGATGGCGGCGGTATTGTTGACCTTCGCGTTTGGCGCTGCGCTGTTCCGCGACAAAACCGAGAAGCTGGCAGCGCGGCGCATCGGGGGAATCGCGGCGGTGCTGCTGGCGAGCGCGCTCGGCGTGGTCGCCGAGGCGCATATCGCCAAGACCGATGCCGCGCTCCTGGCCGCGGTGATGGCTGGCCAGGGGGCGCTCGGTCTCGCCTATGTTCGGGCGCGCTCGGGTCGGCCGGTGCCCGGCTGGATACCTGTGGTGTTCTGGACCGCCGAGCTCGCCGCGATCCTGCTCAAGGGACCGCCGGGGCCGGCCCTGGCGGTCGTTACCGCCGCGTCGCTGTCGATCGCCGATGGCGATTGGCGCTGGCTGCGCCGGCTCTATCCCGTGGCCGGCATCATCTTCCTGATGATTGCAATTGCGCCGTGGCTGATCGCGATCGAGCGCGCCACCGAGGGCGGCTTTCTCGCCGAGGCGCTCGGCCACGATCTGGTGCTGAAGCTGATCGGCGTGCAGGAATCGCACGGCGCGCCGCCGTTCTCCTACCTGCTGCTGTCGCTGGCGAGCTTCTGGCCGGGCTCGTTGCTGGTGGTCCCGGCACTGGTTCGCGCTTGGCGACGGCATGACATGCCGGCGGAGCGGTTCCTGCTCGCCTGGCTGGTGCCGGCCTGGGTGCTCCTGGAGCTGGTGCCGACCAAGCTGCCGCATTATGTGCTGCCGCTGTTTCCGGCGCTCGCCCTGTTGGCCGCGGTCGCGCTTGCCGATGGCATGAGGCTCGGCGCCGCAACCTGGGCGCGGCGCCTCGATTGGGTGGTGCGGGGGCTATGGGCCGCGGTCGCCCTGGGGCTGGCGGTGCTGCTGATCGGATTGCCGCTGCGCTTTGGCGATCACCTCGCCACGGCCGGCGTGTTCGGCGCCGTGTTGCTGCTCGCCCTGACTGGGGCATTGCTCTGGTATCGCCCCGGCCCGGGTGCCACAACCGCGTTGATCGCGGCGCTATCGCTCGCATTTGCGATGCCGGCAGGGCTCGGCGTGCTGCCGGGGCTCGATCGGCTGTGGCTCAGCCGCGCGGCGGCCGGCCTCGTCGCGCGCCACCCTCCGGCCGCGGGGGCGCCGCTCGTGGCGGTCGGCTACAGCGAGCCGAGCCTGGTGTTTCTGCTCGGTACCGATCTGCGGCTCGCGACGCCGGGCGGCGCCGCCGAGGGGCTCGCCGGCGGCGGCGAAGCCCTGGTAAGCGGCCGTGAGGATTCGATGTTCCAGCAGGCTCTCGGCGCGCGCGGTCTCATCGCCCGGCCGGTTGGCAGCGTTCGCGGGCTCGATTATTCGAATGGCCAGCGGATGGTGTTGACGCTTTACGATGTGGCGCCGAACTGAGATGACCCCCCGCTGAGATGACGCCCCGCTGACATGACAACTGGCTGAGATGACAACTGGCCGCCTCTTTGGCCTGGGCCTTGGGCCTGGCGATCCCGAGCTGGTGACGCTGAAGGCGCTGCGCCTCTTGCGCGCCGCCCCGGTCGTCGCCTATCCGGCGCCCGATTGTGGCGACAGCTTCGCCCGCCATATCGTTGCCGAGTGGCTCGACCGCGGTCAGCGTGAGATCGCTATCCGCTTTCCGATGCGGCCCGGGAAGCCGCCGGCCGCGATTTATCAGAGGGCGGCGGCGCAGCTCGCCGCGGTCATGGATGCGGGCGAGGATATCGCCTATCTGTGCCAGGGCGATCCGCTGTTTTACGGCAGCTTCGCCGGGATCCTCGCGCTTCTCGCGGCGCGCTACAGGGTCACGGTCGTGCCCGGCGTTTCATCGCTGACCGCCTGCGCCGCTGCGGCATCAGAGCCGCTCGTCCAGCGCGACGAGACCCTGTCGGTGATCCCGGCCACCTTGGCCGAAGACGAGCTCGCTCGGCGTTTGGCGCAGGTCGATGCCGCCGCGATCATCAAGCTCGGCCGGCATTTCCCGAAGGTGCGAGGTGTCCTCTCGCGCCTTGGGCTGCTCGATGGCGCCCTATATGTCGAACGCGCCAGCCTGCCCAACCAGCGTGTCGCGCCGCTCGCGGCGGTCGACCCGGCGAGCGTGCCTTACTTCGCGACCGCGCTGATCCGGCGCGGGAGAGGTGGCGAATGAAGCCCGTGCTGCCCAGCGGCGCCGCAGTGGTCGTATTGGGACCGGGCGGCGCCGCGCTCGGCCGCCGGGTTTCAGATATGCTGCCCGGGGCGCAGCTGTTCGGCCCGCGGGCGCAATCGGGCGATTGGGACGAAGCCTACGACCGGGTGGTGCCCCTGATCGCAGAGCTGTTCGCCGCCGGCCGGCCGATCGTCGGGCTGTGCGCCAGCGGCATCCTGATCCGCGCCGTCGCGCCGCTGATCGACGACAAGCGGGTCGAGCCGCCGGTCGTCGCGCTGGCCGAAGACGGCTCGGTCGCGGTGCCGCTGTTGGGCGGGCATCACGGCGCCAACGCGATCGCCCGCGCGCTCGCCGCTGCGCTGGCCGATGAGCTGGGTTGTGTCGCCGCGATCACCACCGCCGGGGATCTGCGTCTCGGCGTCGCGCTCGACGAGCTGCCGCCCGGCTGGCATATCGCCAATCCCGAGCGAGTGAAGCCGGTCGCCGCCGCGCTGCTCGCCGGCGAGCCGGTGTCGCTCACCGAAGAAACCGGCCGCGCCGATTGGCTGCATGCGGGTTCGGTGCGCTGGGACGAAGCGGCGAGGCACAAAATCCTGGTGACCGACCGCGTTTGTCCGCCGGATAGCGAGGCGCTGGTGTTCCACCCTCCGATGCTGGCGCTTGGCATCGGCTGCGAGCGCTTCTGCCCGGCCGAGGAGATCGCCGCTTTGGCGCGCGCCAGCCTGGCGGAAGCCGGTTTGGCGGCCGGCGCGGTTGGCGCAATCGTCTCGATCGAGCTGAAAGCGGACGAACCGGGGATCCATGCGCTGGCCCGATCGCTTGGGGTTCCGGCGCGGTTCTTTCCGGCCGCTCGCCTCCTTGCCGAAACCCCGCGGCTGACGCGGCGCTCTGAGGCCGCGTTTCGCGCCACCGGCTGTTGGGGGGTGGCCGAGGGCGCGGCTCTGGCCGCTGCCGGGCCCGATTGCGAGCTCGTCGTCCCCAGGCGTCAGTCGCGGCATGCGACATGCGCGGTGGCGCGGGCTCCCGCGCCAATCGACGCGATGGCGATCGGCCGCGCGCGCGGCCGGCTGGCGATCATCGGCATCGGCCCCGGCGACCCGGCCTGGCGCACGCCGGAGGCGAGCGCTCTCATCGACGCTGCCGAGGATATCGTCGGGTATCGGCTCTATCTCGATCTGCTCGGCCGCGCGATTGCCGGCAAACGCCGCCATGACAGCGCGATCGGGGCGGAGGTGGCGCGGGCACGGCTCGCCCTCGACCTTGCTGCCGACGGCCGTTCTGTCGCGCTCGTGTCGTCGGGCGATTCGGGCATCTACGGCCTCGCCGCGCTGGTCTTCGAGCTGATCGACCGCGAACCGCGCCGCGACTGGTCGGCGGTGGAGATTACCGTCGCCCCCGGTGTGAGCGCGATGCAGGCCGCCGCTGCCCGGGTCGGCGCCCCGCTCGGGCACGATTTCTGTGCGATTTCCCTCTCCGACCTGCTGACCCCGTGGGACCAGATCCGCGCCCGGATCGAGGCGGTGGCGCGCGCCGATTTCGTCATCGCGCTGTACAACCCGCGCTCGGCGCGGCGGCCGGGACGGCTCGCCGAAGCCTCTCAGATCCTGCTCGCGCATCGCCCGCCCGAAACGCCTTGCGTCATCGCGCGCAATCTCGGCCGCGCCGGCGAGACACAGCGCATCCTGCGCCTCGACGAGCTGGCCGATGCCGCGGCCGATATGCTGAGCCTCATCCTGATCGGCAGCCGGCAGACCAGGCTCCTCGCCGGCGACAAGCCGCGCCTCTACACGCCGCGCGGCTATTTCGACGGCGAGAAGCCCCCACCCTTCCCTCCCCCGCAAGCGGGGGAGGGTTAGGGAGGGGGCGGATGACGGTGCATTTCATCGGCGCCGGGCCCGGTGCTGCCGATTTGATCACGGTGCGCGGGTTGCGGCTGATCGAGCGCTGCCCGGTTTGCCTTTATGCCGGCTCGCTGGTGCCGCTTGCGGTCGTCGCCGCGGCCCCCGCAGGGGCGCGGATCATCGACACGTCAGCCCTGACCCTCGACGAGATCATCGCCGAAATCGCCGCGGCGCACGCAGGCGGCCTCGACATTGCCCGGGTCCATTCGGGCGACCCGTCGCTCTACGGCGCGATCGCCGAACAGATGCGGCATCTCGATCGGCTCGGCATCCCGTTCGACGTGACCCCCGGGGTGCCGGCCTTTGCCGCCGCCGCGGCGGCGCTCGGCTGCGAGCTGACGCTGCCGGGGGTGGCGCAGAGCGTGATCCTGACGCGGACCGCGACGCGCGCCTCGGCGATGCCAGAGGGCGAGCGCCTCGACCGCCTGGCGGCGAGCGGCGCGACGCTGGCGATCCACCTCTCGATCGCCAATCTGGCGCGGGTCGTGCGCGCCTGTCTGCCGCATTACGGCGAGGATTGCCCGGCGATCGTCGCCTATCGCATCAGCTGGCCGGACCAGCAGCTGATCTGCGGCACTCTCGCCGATATCCGCGACAAGGCAAAGCGCGCCCGCATCACCCGGACGGCGCTGATCCTGGTCGGCCGCGCCTTGGCCGGCGGCGGCAGCGACAGCCGCCTCTACGCCGCCGACCACCACCATGTGGCGCGGCCCCGGCCCGGGGGCCGGCACTAATCGACCAGCTTGCGGTAGGCGATGGGTTCGTCTCGCGTCTTGATGCCCCAGCTCAAGAAGTAGAACTCACCGTCGCCATTCGCCTCCGCCTCGCGAAAATAATCGAAATCCGCCGACTTGGCCGCCAGCCAGCCGACCACCTGATCAAAGGTGATCGGCGACGGATGCATCCGCCGGTGCCCCGCTGATTGCGGCGTCTCCGCTTTCGACAGGTTCACTTGAAAGATAAACCGCCCGTTCGTCTTTATCTTCGCGAAAAGGATGTTGAACCAAGCTGCCGGGTCGTCGGTGTGGTCGACCACGTTATGGCAGATCCCAAACTCAAATTCCGTTCCATCGGCCGCGAACTCGTCGCGGTCGCTGATGTATTCGATGGCGCTGGTGCGGAAGTTGGCGAAAAGCCGGCTGTATCTGTCATTGAGCGGGTCAAAGGCGACCCGCCGGGCAGCGGGCAGGTACTCGATCATGCCGAGCGGCCCGCAGCCGAGCTCGACCACCGCGGCGTTGCGAAATTCACCCATCCTCCAGCCGGTGCGATAGAACGTCGATACCATCAAAAGCTCTTGATGCAGCGGGAACAATTGTGGGCTTTTGCCGCCATAGCCGTGAAAGGCGACCCATCGCCAGAATCCGAGCTCGTGTATCTGGGCCTCCTGCCACGGCGACAGGCCGTCGCAACGACCGGCTATTACCGCCTCGATCAGATCCAAGTCGCTCCGATCGAGGTCATCGCCGCAGGGATTGCTCGGTGCTTCCCCACCCTCCGCCGGCGCGCCGGACTCCCGACACAGCTCGGCAGCCCGCGCAATCGCCCGGCTGCTGAGGTCCTGAAAGTAGTAGGCGCGCTCCGCATCGGCGCTTTCGGTCATCGCCGCGCCCATCGATTATCATTGTTGCCTTTAAACACGACAACGGCCGGCTCTGTCGAGAGCCGGCCGCAGTGCGAGGTGATCGCGGGTAGATAAGATTTTACGACGTAAACGTGATCCCGGCGGTACTACCGATGCCAGCCAGCAACATCGTCGACCCGTCGGCAAAGTGCAACGTTGTGCCGCTGGAGTCCGTTGTTGCTGTCGCGACAAGCAGAGCCGATGACGAGGTCGCCGATTGGATCACATCGGTGGCCGTATTAAAGCCGGTCACCGTGCTGGTGCCGACCGTCGCACCGCTGACGCTGTTGTCCCTGATGCTCGCCGCGCCGCGGCCCGACACAGTCAAGTTGATCGCAACGCCGGTATCACTCGAGTCGAGTCCAACCACCAGGGCTCCGGTGCCGCCGATGATCGAATCGGATTTGCCGCCGATGATCGTCGTGGGTCCGGCGCCGCCTCTGATCGTGTTCGATTCCCCGCTACCATAGTTATCGTCGATAAAGCTGGTGCTGCCGACGCTGGTGCTGCCGACGACGCTGTCATTTTTGCCGAGGTTGAACGCAAACAGGTTGCCGGCGCCGCCGATGATCGTCTCGCCGGACGCCGCATTGCCCGCGACCAGGAGCGCACCCGATCCGCCGGTGATCGACTGGGTCGCACCGCCCCAGATGGTGGTGGACCCGCTCCCCCCGGTTATTGTGCTGGGCCCGGCGAGGGCATTGACCAGCATGGCGCCGGCGCCGCCCTTGATCAGGTCGTTACTGCCGCCGATGATGGTCGTACTTCCGGCGCCGCCAACCAGCGTATTGCCGCTGCCGCCATAGTTGTCGTCGATAAACGTCGTGCCGGCCGTGCTGCCGGTGACGCTGTTTCCGGTGCCGAAGTTGAACGTATTCAGATCGCCGGCACCGCCGGTAATCGTCATGAAGCTGGACTGATTGCCGGCAGCCAGAAGCGTACCCGCCCCGCCCGTTATGCGGTCGCTGCTGCCGGCCCAAACCGTGGTCGGACCGGCACCGCCGGTGATCGTCATCGCGCCCGGGTTGACCAGCGCATTCGTGCCGCTGGCGTCGATCAGCTGCGTGTTGCCGGAGACCGTACTGCCGGTGATCGTGTCGCCGCTCGATCCGGTCACGGTGATGCTCGAACCGCCGGCGCTATTCCCGGCGATCGTGATCGCCTGGTTGCCGCTCTGATCGATCACCTGGTAGCTGCCGGGGCCAAGCACCTCGATCGAGCCGAATGTTGCCGCCTGAACGACGTTGTTGGACAGCGATACGCCGCCTTCGATGAGGACGGCCGCCTGATACCCTGTCGCCAAGCTCAATCCGCCGGATGGGCTCGCCGTAAACACCTCGATGTTGAACGCCCCGGCAACCGTCGATGGCGCCGGCACAGTGATGCCATCGCTCGTCAGGCCGATGTTGATGGCGCTAGGGACGGCAGTAGGCGTGAAGAACGCGAGCCTGGAGCCGGTGACTGATGCCATTGAGCGACCCTAAACAAGACGCGACACGCCCCATCCTGGGGCGTTTGCGGTCGGCGATATTATCCCTCGCCGACGGCTCATGTCTTGTCACAATTAGCGGCGAGATGTTTCAATTTGATAAAGTCCGGTACAGCCCGCGGTCTTTGCGCCGGTCAGGACCGTCAGGATCCCGATCGCACCTGCAGCGGCTCGGCCTGCGTCACCAGCCGCGGCCCGCGCAGCCCGGCGAGCTTTGCCTGGGCCGCTTCATGCCCCTGGCTGGAAGCTGTTTCATACCAGCTTCGCGCCGCCTCGGGATCGGCCGGCACCCCGATGCCGGTGGCATAAAGATCGCCAAGCGCGGTCTGCGCCTCCGGCATCCCTTGCGCGGCCGCCTTTTCGTGCCATTGGCGTGCCGCATCGAGGTCGCGCGGGACGCCCTCGCCCGTGCAATACATGACGCCGAGCTGGAATTGGGCGCCGGCATGTCCGGCTTCGGCCGCCCGGCGGAACCAGGACGCCGCCGCCGCCGCATCGCGCGGCCCCCAGGCGCCAGCCAGGGAATTGTGAGCAACGATCCATTGCGCGGCGGCGATTCCGGCTTCCGCTGCCGCGCGATAGCAGCGAATCGCTTCGGGCTGGTTCGTCCCGGCGCCGCGGTCCTGGGCGTAGCAATGACCAAGCTGCAGGAGTGCCGGCCCGTACCCACGCTCCGCCGCGCGGCGGAGCAGTTGTTCGGCCATGGCATCGTCGCGCTCGACCGCGGTGCCGTGCAGGTGGAGGGTTGCCAGAATCGTCTCGGCTTCGGCATCGCCGGAAGCGACGGCACGCCGCAGCCATCCGGCGGCCGCCTGATGATCCTGCGGGACGCCATTTCCGGCGAGGTAAAGCTGGGCGAATTTGGTCTGCGCCATGGCCATGCCCTGCTCGGCGGCGCGGGCAAACCACGATGCCGCCTTGG
>CAYMRQ010000013.1:21902-32106 GCA_964392845.1 uncultured Rhizobium sp. | reverse complement strand
CAGGTAGAACACGGCGATGTTGAACTGTGCCGCGGGGTGATCCTGCTCCGCCGCCCGCTCGAACCATCGCGCCGCGTCCTCGAGACGCTTCGGCACGCCCTCGCCACGGGCGAAAAGAGTGGCCAAGGCAAACTGCGCCTCGGCCTCGCCGGCATTGGCGGCCGCCCGGTACCAGAGCGCGGCCTCCACCTGACTGGGGGCCGAGCCCTGGCCGGCGCCGTGCAGGCGCGCCAGGCTCAGCATCGCCGCCGCATACCCCATTCGCGCGGCTTGCCGAAGATGGGTTTCGCCCATGACGAGGTTCTGCGGCACGCCGTCACCCTCCAGGAGGTGCAGCGCAAGCTGGTGACGCGCCCGGGCATTGCCCTGGTCGGCCGCCTGTTGAAAGAGCGCGGCGGCCCGCCCGGGATCGCGCGCCACCCCCTGCGCCGCATCGCACATCAGCGCAAGGGCGGCTTGGGCATCCGCGTTGCCCTTTGCTGCCGCTTTTTCATACCAGGAAGCGGCGGTCGCCAGATCGATCTCGACCCCGAAGCCGTTTGCGTAAATCACCCCGAGGCCGAGCTCGCCGGCGGGATTGCCCTGCTCGGCGGCGGCCGCGTACCAGCGGCGCGCCTCTGTGTAATCGATTTCGCAGCCAAGCCCGCGAGCATAGAGCAAGGCGAGGTGTGCCTGGGCCGGTGCGAGGCCCTGCTCGGCAGCTTCGCGACACCAGCGCAAGCCTTCGGCAGGGTCAGAGGGAACCGCGATCCCGTTCGGAAACATCAGCTCGCGATTGCGCTCGGCAATGTCTTTGTCGACCGCGGCGGCGCGATGGTACCAGGCGGGGGCCCCGCCATCGGCCTGGCCGCCATGCAGGTAGGCAAGGCTCAGCTGGTATTGGGCCTCGCCGTGGCCCTGCTCCGCCGCCCGCCGGAACCACACGATGGCGTCGCCAAGACTGCCGACGACGCCTTGGCCTCGCGCATATAAGAGACCCAGCCGGAACTGGCCTTCGGCGTCGCCGGTCGCCGCCGCCTTCGCAAAGCATTCGAACGCCCTGGCGTATTTTCCCCGAGCGCAGGCGGCGAGCCCGGTTCGGACGAGGCGACTGGCGGCGCCGGGGGAATCGGGGGCGGATGCCGCCGGTATACCCGGGGGGATGCCAGGGGGCATGTCAAGGTTCACGCATCGCCTCGTTCATCCCCTGCACCGCACCGTTCACCATGTACATCAACACCGAGCGGGTGCCGATATGCACATCGGCCGTCAGCGTCATGCCGGGGATCAGGCGAAAACTCTCCGGGACGTTGTGCAAATTGACATTGGTCAACGCGATCCGAGCCTTGTAGTACGGCTCCGCCGGAGCGCTGCTGTCTTCGTTGACCGTGAAGGCCCCCTCGCTGATCCAGCGAACCGTTCCCTCCGCCATCCCGTGCTCGATGAAATTGAAGGCATCGAGCTTGATCCTCACCGGGTCGCCGGCGCGAATGAACCCGACGTCGCGCGGCGAAATATGCACCTCGGCTTCGACCGGCGAGTGCAGCGGCGCCAGGTAGATCAGCGGCTCGCCTTCCTTCAGCACCGAACCGACCGACAACTTGGCCATTTTCAGCACCACCGAATCCTCGGTCGCGGCCAGTCGCACGAGGTCCTTGTGCCTTGCCGCCTTTTCGAGCTGGTGCACCGCAACGTCGCGCTGATTGCGGGCGGTGACCTGCTCCTTGCTCGCTTCGCCGAGCCATTGCTGGGTAAAGGCGTTGCGGGTCGCGGTCGTCGCCTGCAGTTGATGCTGGCTCTCGACGAGGCTGTTGCGGTCGTATTCGAGATTGCGCAACAGCTCGGTCTTCTGGTCGGTCGCCGCCAACAGATTGAGGCGGCTGCCGACCTGGGCCGCGGCGAGGGTCGCGCGCATCTCCTCGACTTCCTTGGCGAGCTTGGCGCGGTCGCTGTAGCGCGCCTGGTTGTTTTGCAGCTTGGCGATCGTTGCGGTGACCTGCGCGATTTGTTCGTTGTAGGCGCGGACCTGATTTTCGAACTGCGCCTTGCGCGTCAGGTAATAGGATTTCTGCAACTGGACATAGCGGTCCATCGCCGGGTCGGGGTCGGCGGGCGGATCGTAGGGGCGATTGGCAAGTTCGGCCTCGCAGCGCGCGATCTGTGCATCGAGGCTGGCGATCTGCTGCTTGAGGGCGCCAACATCGGCGGCGGCGAATGTCGGATCGAGCGTCGCCAGCACGGCGCCGGCGGCGACGCGCTCGCCTTCGCGGACCTCGATCGTTTTGATCAGCGAGGGATCGAGCGCCTGAACCACGATCGTTGATTGGGTGGTCACGATGTGGCCCGAGCTGCTGGTGACCACGCGGTCGAGCCGCGTCACCAGCGCGACGACGATGAGGGCGACGAAAAACGCCGCGACCAGGTACAGCGTGGCCCGCACCCCAAACGGTTCCGCAGCCTCCATGATCTCCGCGGTTTCCGATTGAAACAGCCGGACGATCTTGTCCGGCGGCGCGTTACTGCGCAGCGGGTCGGAGCGGAATGATCTCATGCGATCCCGGCCTGTTCTGGAGATGCCGGTGCTGCAAATGCCACAGCCCGGCATAGATGTCGCAGCGCTCGAGCAGCTCCTCATGCGTGCCGATGTCGTAGACCGCGCCGCGTTCGAGCACGAGGATCGAGTCCGCCGCAACCAGCGCGGAGAGACGGTGCGAGATGATGATCAGGGTGCGCCCCTGAGCGATGCGCAGCAGGTTTGCATTGACGATCGCTTCGCTGTCGGCATCGAGTGCACTGGTCGCCTCGTCGAGCATCAGAATGCGCGGGTTGCCGATCAGCGCCCGGGCGATCGCCAGCCGTTGGCGCTGGCCGCCCGACAAATTGGTCGACCCCTCCTGGATAAAGGTTTCGTACCCAGCGGGCAGCCGCTCGATGAATTCCTCGGCGCCGGCCAGCCGGGCCGCCTGGACGACCTCCTCGAACGTCGCATCGGGCTTGGCGGCGGCGATGGTATCGCGCAGCGAGCCGCGGAACAGGAAATTCTCCTGCAGCACGACGCCGAGGCTCGAACGCAGATGATCCAGATCGATCGCGCGCAAATCGTTGCCGTCGATCTTGATCAGCCCCTGGTAATTGCCGTGCAGCGCCTGGAGCAGTCGGGTCACCGTGGTTTTGCCCGACCCGCTGCGGCCGACGATGCCAAAGACCGACCCTTCGGGAATGCTGAATGAGACGCGGTCGAGCGCCGGCGAGGTGGTGCCCGGATAGCGGAAGGTGACTTCGTTGAATTCGACGCGGCCGACAAACGGGGTGCGGATGCCGCGACCCGAGCGACCCGCTTCCGGCGCCTGATTGATGATCGAAGCGGTCAGGTTGATCGCCGCGCGGGCTTCATCGATTTGCACGATGCCCTGGGCTGCCTGGATCACCGGCAGCGTCACCCTTTGGGTCATGATCATGAAGGCGAAAATCGCGCCGAGATACATCGCGTCGTGATTGACCAGCGCGAGATACACCGCCACCGCGATGACCCCGTTCATCATCAGGCTCTGGAGCGGGTGCACCACGGTCTGGATCAGGTTGGCCGTGAGCCCCTCGTCGAACCGGGTTTCCGCCACCTTGGCGACGTGCACGTCCCATGCGTGGCGCTGCCGGGCATCGAGCGCCAGCGATTTGATCGCGCGGATGCCGTGGACCGCCTCGACCAGGTGGGTGCCGCGCTCGGTCTCCGCCTGCACCGCCCGGGCCACCTTGCGCCGGATCGTCGGCAGCATCGCCACCAGCCATAGGCAGACCAGCAGGCAGATCGCCAGAACACATGCCGTCATGATCGTGCTGACCATGAACATGATCGGCAGAAAGATCACCAGGACAAAGGAATCCAGCAAGGTCCCAAACAGCTGACCCGTTAGAAAACTGCGCACTCGATAGATCTCGTACATGTTGTGGACGATCTCGCCGGTCGGCGTGCGCTCAAAAAAATCGATCGGCAGGTTCAGCATCTTGTTGAACATGTGCGACCAGATCTTGACGTCGACGCGCGTCGTCACAAAAAGCACCAGGTAACGGCGCAAGTGACCAAATGCCGTTTCAAATACCAGCAAAATCCCGAATGCAACACAGATCATGGTAAAGGTGCTCATGCTCCCGTAATACATGACCCGGTCGACCATGACTCGCCAGAACATGACCGGTGTGATAGCAAGCACCCCCAGGATGATCGCACAAACACCCAGATCGCGGGCGACCCGCCGGTCGCGCAACAATTGTCCGGCAACCCAGCCCATCCCGAAGGGGCGATCCTCGTCGCGCAACCGATAATCGCGTTTCACCAGGATGACATCGCCAGCCCAAGAAGCGGTGAAGCGGGCTTCATCGAGCAGCAGCGGGGCTTCTTCGTTGCTGTTGGGATCGCGCAGAACGACCACGGGAGGCCATCCGGGCTGGTTGGCCTCGGTACGGATCAGCACCATCGCGGCGCCGTTGCGCAACAGCACGATTGCCGGCAGCGCCGTGCCCATCTTGAACAAATCGCCCCAGCGCAGCCGCGTAGCGCTCGCGCGCAGCCCTGAAGCCTGAGCGATGCCAAGCGCTTCGCTTACCGAGGCGTCGCCAGCCCTCAGCTGGTGGTCGCGGATCAGCTGCTCCGTCGACAGCTGCACGCCTCGGTGCCGCGCCACGATGACCAGGCTGCCGAGCAGCGAGCCGGTTGCCTTGCCGGCATCCTCGAGCGGGTTGCCTGTCAACGGTTCGTTCAATGCCAAAGTCACGGTATTCACCATCCGATGATGAGCGTCGGAGCGCTGTCAGGCGGCCGGAGCAGTATGGCCCAGCGCGTCGCCGCTGTCAGGCGCTCCGCGCGTGGAGCGGCGGAGCCGCCCGCGGGATCTCGGGGGCTGCGCCGAGCGACACCTCCGCCACGAACACGTAGCCACGACGGAATTCTGTCTTGATCAGACGCTGCGCGTCAGGACCACCGAGCGCGGCGAACTTTTTGCGCAGCCGCGTGACGATGACATCCACGGCGCGATCGCTGGTCGGCCGGCGCGGGCCGTACAGCGCCTCGGCCAGAGCATCGCGGGTGCACAGCGTCCAAGGATTACTAACGAAATGGACGAGCACCCGGTTTTCCGATGTGGTGAGTTTGGCGGTCGATCCATCGGCTCCGATCAACCGGTTTTCGTGGGGATGCAACATCAGCCCGGAAAAACAGACGGACTGCGTCTGGCGCGGCTCGGGCCCCGCCGAATCGCGCGAGTTCTTGGTTAGCTGGATAATCTGCTGGACGGTTTGATTCAGTTGCATGATATCGACGGGCGCCTGCATCGATTCGGCCGCGCCGGCAAGGCAATATTCGCGCATCAGGGGATCATCAGGCTCGCATACGACCAAAATCGGCACGCCGATCCGCCGCCGGATCTTGAGAATTGTCGCGGTTCCGTGACTTGGCGAACCGGTGAGGTCAAGCACGATCACATCCGGATTATGCAGCCGCACTACGTTAAAGAACCGTGTCTCGATATCGGCCGCACTACTGGCAGCCCCGCTGCCCGCATCGGCGGCTCCGGGGATCGACAGATCCTCCCGGGCGACGACTATCGTCGATGCTCCCATCGCCCCTGTCTATGTAAAAATGGCCGACGCGGGTGCGACCGCCATCTTAGGAAAGTTACAGGCATCAGAGGCAAGAAGCAAGCTACCGACACAGAAATTTGGTGCAGTCCTGACCGATCCGACTTTTCAGACGTCTCTTGTCCGGCTTTTGGAATACGCCCGTATGGCGCAGCCCTTCTCGACAGCAACTCGTGATCAGCACAGAGTCCGACCAGTGTTTCTCCCTTTTTGGTTAGGTTAAAACCCCCGATCCGCGGGCGGCGCCGGCTGAAACGACCATCGAGAATTGCCATTCTACCCTGTCGGGACCGCGTGGCGGCGCTCAGCGCCGGCGCGGCGAGGCTTCGTTGGCCAGGGGCGAGGTGATGTCGGCAAACGACACGCTGAGCGAGGTCATCACATCGATCACGTACGGCACCCGCGCCGCCAGCGCCTCGTGCAACGCCGGTGCCAAGCCCGCCGGATCCTCGACCCGCGTGCCGCGGCAGCCCATCGCGCGGGCAATTCCCGCGTGATCGAATTCCTTGAATTCGGCGGCAAACGGCCCGGAGCCATGCAATACCCAGCCCAGCGCCTTATTGTTGAACACCACCACGACGATCGGAATGTCGTGTTCGAGCGCGGTCATCAGCCCGTTCATCGTCATCGCAAACCCGCCGTCGCCGACCACCGCCACGACCGCCCGGTCGGGATGGACCAGCTTGGCCGCCAGCGCCGCCGGGATGCCGAACCCCATCGGCCCGGAGCCGGCCGCCTGCAGGAAGCCGCCGGCCGCCTTGGTCTGATAGAAATGCGTCATCAGGATGCGGTTCTCGCCAGCATCGCAGGTGACGATTGCGTCCTGCGGCAGACCGCGCATCAGTTCGCCGATCACCCGCTGCGGCAGGATCGGCTTGTCATTGGCGCTGTAGGCCGGCACGTTGAAGAAGCCGTGCGCCTCGCGATGCCGCGCGACCCGCCTGACCGCTGCCGCGCGGCGCTCCTCCCCGCGCGAGCGCACTTCGTCGCCGAGCTGACCGAGGATCCGCGCCGCATCGCCCAGCACGACAATTTCGGCGGGGAAATTCCACGAAGCGTGTCTGGGTTCGATGTCGATCTGGACAAAACTCTGGCGGCGGGGATCGAGCAGCTTTGGGTTCTCCCAGGCGGTATCGCTCGGCGACAATTTGGAGCCGACGACGAGCACCAGATCGGCTTCACCCAGGCAGGCATTGGCCGCGGGAGTGCCAAAGGTGCCGAAGACGCCGAGCGCCAAAGGATGCGTCTCGGGAAAGCAGCCCTTGCCGGCCGCGGTCGTCGCCACCGGCAGCCCGGCCGCCTCGGCCAGATCGCGCAGCTGGTCATAGCCCTGGGCGATGCGCACGCCGTTGCCGGCAATGATCACCGGCCGCTCCGCCGCGAGAATGCGCGTCGCCGCCGCGGCGATCAGCGCCGGCTCGGCCGGCGGCGGTGGGGGCGGCAGATAGAAGCGGGTCGGATAGAGCGCCGGCTGCGAGTCGGGGGCGACCGAGCCGGCGAGCGCGTCATGGCTGAACAGCACCGCGACCGGCCCGGGCTGACCGGCCATCGCATGCTTGATCGCCAGCTGGGTCGCCTGCACCGCGGCGACCGGCTCCTGCGCCTGCATGACCTGCTTGGTGACGCCGCCGAAAGCGCGCCGCGCGTCCCAGCTGCCGTAATCACCGGTCCCCTGCTGATAGGGCGCGTGCAGGCTGAAATGCGGCGCGTCGCTGAAATCGGTCAGCAGCAGCATGGGCGAGCCCGACAGATAGGCTTCGAGTGTGCCGATGAGGCCGTTGCCGAGCACCCACGGACCCTGCCCGAGCAACACGCCGGGGCGCCTTGTCAGCCGGCCATAGACCTCCGCCATCACCCCGGCCAGCGATTCTTCGCGCACGGTGACCATGCGGACCTGGTTCTGGACCTGGCTCAGCCCCGAGACAATGCGGCCGGTATGCCCGCCGGATATGCCGAAGACATATTCGATGCCGGCTTCCGCCAGCACCCGCGCGACCAGCACCCGGGCCGGCAATTCCTCGGTAAGCATCCGTTCGATCGCCATCTCTGATCCCCCCGCGTCGAGCGGCCGAAGCTTGCCTCGCGCGGCACCGGAACACAACGCTTCTGCGCCCGGGATCACCCCACGATCTCGCTTCCTTTAGCGACATCCGCCGGATCATCGCCGCTTGGCGAGGCGATGCTTCGAACGCGGCAATGATCGATGCGGCGCACCGGTTTTTCAGGTTGGATCGCCTCCTTCAGCAACCCTTGACTGTCATCCCGGCGAAGGCCGGGATCCACCGATCAACCGCCCCTACGCCACCGGAGTGGATCCCGGCCTTCGCTGGGATGACAACCAAGAGCGGTTGGGCGATGCTGGGGCAGATTTCGCTCATCGGGAACCGCAGGAGCAAGCGATGCCAAGCAGCCAACCGTTGACCCCCGGGGGATACCGCTTCATCCCGGGCCCGTTCCAGTATTCGGGCGGGGTTGCCGCCGAGCCGGGCTTTCGCATCGAGCGGGCGCGCTTTGCCCGGCTCTTGCCGCTCGCCGAGGGCTTTGCCGCGATCGAGGCGTATCTCACGTCGCTCCGCCGGCCACCGACGGCGTTCTGCGCCTGCGAGCTGCGCTCGCCCAAACAATTCACCGAGGCCGGCTTCATCGCGTTCAACCGCACCTATGTCGCGCGGCTCGCCGCCTGGGGCCTCTTTCGCGACGAGGTCAACCCGGTGGCGCGCTCGAATGTCTGTCCGGAAATCGCGCCGCCGGCGACGCCGTCGTTCTACGCCTTCAGCTATACCGTTCCGGGCGAGGGTGGCGGCTTCGTCGCGGCCGGCAGCGGCGAGGCGCGCGGCGAAACGAGCGGCAGCTATGCCGATCGCATCGTCCGTCTCGGCGACCAGTCGCCCGACGGCATGCGCGACAAGGCGCACTATGTGCTGGGCGAGATGGAGCGGCGGATGGCAGCGCTCGGCTTCGGCTGGGGCGACGTCACCACGACCCAGCTGTACACGGTCTATGATGTCCACCCGTTCCTCGCCGACGAGTTCGTCGCGCGCGGCGCCGTCCCGGCCGGGCTGACCTGGCACTATGCGCGCCCGCCGGTCGAGGGGCTCGATCTCGAGATCGACGTGCGCGGCCTCGCCCGCGAGCGGGTGATTTAAGCAGCATCTTCAGCTTCGGGTACGGTGAGCCCCCACCCCAACCCTCCCCCGCAAGCGGGGGAGGGAGCCACCCGAGTGCTGAAAAACCCTCCCTCGCTTGCGGGGGAGGGTTGGGGTGGGGGCTGCGATATGCCCTCGCCTCGCTACGGCGTTTTCACGCACTTTCCGCCGCGGGGCGGGCGCGCGCCGCTGCCTCCCAGTTGCGTCCGTCGAAGAGGCGGCGCGGCTTGAGGTCGGCCGGATCGATGTTGTCGAGGCAGCGCGCGTTGACCGTGATCCGATCGGGGTGCAAGCGCGGCACGCCAAACGAATGGATGCCGCAATGCTTGCAGAAGATGTGCTGCGCCGTCGCCGTGTTGAACTGATAGGTCGCCAGCGCATCCTCGCCGCTCAGCAGCTCGAAATCCTCGCGCGCCGCGCCGAGATGCAGGATGCCTTTCTTGGTGCACACCGAGCAGTTGCACTCGCCGATCGTGGCGAGGTCGGCACGCACCCGAAACCTGACACGGCCGCAATGGCAGCCGCCTTCATGAGTCCCCAGCATGGCCTGATGCCTCCCTTCGCCCGTCCGCTATGGCGGTAGCCGCCGCAGCAATAGGACGCCACACAAACCGGCCGCCGACAACACCGCCATCAACGGATAGGCGTGACCGCCATAGGCGGCGTAGAGCACTCCTGCGACCAGCATTACCAGACCGCTGCCGAGCCCGGCCGACAGCGCGGCATAGAGCGATTGCGCGCTCGCCGCGACGCCCGGCGGCACATTGCGCGCGAGAAAATGCATCGCGCCCAGATGGCTCGCGCCAAAGGTCAGGGCGTGCAGCAGCTGCAGCCCCGCCGCCGCGGCGAGCCCGGGCAGGACGCCCATCAGGCTCCAGCGCAGGATGCCGGCCACGCCGCCCAGCGCCATCAACCCGAGCGGCCCAAAGCGGGCGACAAACGGCGCGCTGTACCAGAACAGCACGATCTCGGCGACCACCCCTTCGGCCCACAAGATCCCGATCACCGTGTCGGAAAAGCCGAGTTCGCGCCAATAGAGCGTCCCGAAACCGTAATAGAGCTGATGGCTCGACTGCAGCGCCGCGGCGCTGACGACAAACAGCCAGAACCGGCGGTCGGCGGCGAGCCTTGCAAGCGCCGCCCAACGCGACCGGAAGACCGAAGCGGCGCGGGGCGCGGGTGGAATGCCGATACAGGCGACGAACAGCACCGCCGAGGTCACGAGTACCAGCACCAGCACCTGATTGTCGGCCGGTCCGGCCGGTGGGCTCATCGCGAGCAAGGCGCCGCTGCCGACCGCGGCGACAATAAAGCTGACCGAGCCCCACACCCGGATGCGGCCGTAATCGAGCCCGTCCTCGCGCACCGCGGCGAGGGCGATGCTGTCGCCCAATGGCATCAGCGCCGATTGCGCCATGCCGGCGACCAGGTTCAGCGCCAAAAGCGGC
>CAYMRQ010000013.1:13895-21892 GCA_964392845.1 uncultured Rhizobium sp. | reverse complement strand
GCACCGCCGCAGCGGCAAAGCGAGGTCGTTACCAACCCGGCGACCGGCCAGAGCCCGCCATAGGCCACGCAGGCGGCGGCGGCGAGCCCGATCATCACCGCGCGGCGCTGCCCGAGCCGATCGGCGAGCGCGCCCAGCGCCGGGGTCGCGATGACCTTGGCCCAGATCGCGGCGGCGAACACCATCGCGATCTCTTGGGCATCCAGACCGCGGCCGGCCAGCCACACCGGCCAGAACGGCAGCTGGATGCCGACGACGAGAAAGCTCGCGGCATAAAAGATGCCGAGCCGCGTGGCCTGTCCCCCGGGATGTCGCGGCAGCACCAATGTCGTCATCCGATTGGCCTCGACGATGCCGGGCTTCGTGCTTATGTCGCGAGCGTGCTGGTGGATCTGAATGAGGTGAGCGCGCTGGTGTCGGTGGTCATCATCGACATCGTGCTCGCCGGCGACAACGCGATCGTGGTCGGGATGGCGGCCGCCGGGCTTCCGGCGGAGCGGCGGCGGCGCGTCATCGTGGCGGGCATCGCCGCGGCGACGGTGCTGCGCATCCTGTTCGCGGCGGTGACGCTGCAGCTGCTCGCGATCATCGGGCTGACTTTTGCCGGCGGGCTGCTTCTGCTCTGGGTTGCATGGAAGATGTACCGCGAGCTGCGCGAGGGGCGTCTCGTGGTCGCCCCGGCCGGCGTGGACGGCCGGCCACCGCCGCCGCGCCGCCGCAACAAGACGACGGCCCAGGCGATGTTCCAGATCGTGCTCGCCGACCTCTCGATGTCGCTCGACAATGTGCTTGCCGTGGCCGGGGTCGCGCGCGACCACCCATATATCCTCGCACTGGGGCTGGTTCTGTCGGTGGGGCTGATGGGAGTTGCCTCGACCTATGTCGCGCGGCTGCTCGATCGGCTGGTCTGGATTTCCTGGGTCGGGCTCGCCATCGTCGCCTTTGTCGCGCTGCGGATGATCTGGGACGGCTCGGCGCAGATCCTCCAGCACAGCGCCGCGCTCGGCCTGGGAACATCGTAGGGTGGGTTGAGCGCAGCGAAACCCACCATGCAGTCGTGCACTCGGCCAAGGTGGGTTTCGCTGCGCTCAACCCACCCTACAGTTCCAACTCCCACTTCTCACAGCACCAGCTGGGTTTGCGTCACCAGCGCGACGAGCCTGCCCTCGGCGGTGGTGACCCGGGTCTGCCACACCATCGTGCGCCGGCCGCGATGCAGCGGGGTCGCCTCGCCGGTGAGCCGGGTGCCAAGCGGCGCGGCGGCGATGAAGTTGGTCTTGCTCTCGATCGTCGTCGTGCCGGCTCCCTCGGGAAGGTTGAGGATCGTGCCGGCGGCACCGAGCGTGTCGGCAAAGGCCATGATCGCGCCGCCATGCAAGATCGCCGGACGGGTGCACAAATCCTGGCGCACAGTCATCCCGGCGACCACAAGCTCGGGCGCCGCCTCGACGAATTCGATCCCCAGCAGCTCGGTAAACGGCAGCTTCAGCTCGTTGAGCCTGGCCAGAGCGTCCATTCCCACCCCTTCGGTTGGCCGACGCCCTTGCGGCATCGGGGTTGCCCGGTGTCTTATCGGCTCGATTATCGGCGAGGACGAGCCCATTGGCGAATTCGATCGATGGCCCGAGCGCGTGGCGCCGGGGCGAGCTGCGCACCGAGGATTACCGGATCGCGCTGTCGGCCTCCTGTCTCGACGAAATCCGCCGCGCCGCCGACGAGTTGCGCGAATTTCCGCTGCCGACGATCCTGCGCCGGCCCGAGGAATTCGACATGCCCGCCTGCCAGGCCGCGATGGCCGAAGTGCGCCATATCCTCGACCGGGGCGTGCGATTCGCGATCGTCGACCGCCTGCCGCTCAACGAACTCGGCGCCGACGCGGCGACCGCGATCTATTGGCTCTTATCGTCGATGGTCGCCCGGCCGGTCGCGCAGAGCCTCGACGGCAAGCTGGTCTACGACGTTCTCGACACCGGCCGGGCCGCATTGCCCGGCTCCGGGGTGCGGCCCGACCAGACCAATATCGAGCTCAAGTTCCACACCGACAATTCCTACAACACGACGCCGCCCGATACCGTCGTGCTGCTCTGCCTCCGCCAGGCACAGCGCGGCGGCCACAGCCGGGTGGCGAGCTTTCACACCCTCTACAACGCGCTCCTGACGCGCCGGCCGGAGTGCCTCGCGCGGCTCTACCTTCCGTTCCGGTTCGACCGCCAGCGCGAATTCCACGCCGGCGAGACGCCGGTCTTCGCCGCACCAGTGTTTACCGCCGGGAGTGAATTGCACGCCCGCTTCAGCGCCCACCAGATCCGCGGCGGCTATGCGCTGAAAGGTGAGAGCCTTGACGACGAGGGTGCGGCCTCGATGGCCGCCCTCCTCGACCTGTTCGACGACGAAACGCTGTCCGCCGATTTCGATCTCGAACCCGGCCAGCTGCAATTCGTCGACAACCGCGTCCTCGGCCACAGCCGCACCCAATTCGCGGATTTCCCCGAACCCAACCGCCGCCGCCACCTCGTCCGCCTGTGGCTGCGCGACGGCGGCAGGCGGGCGTATGCGGGGTGATCGACCCTCCCTCGCCGCGGATCGCGCAGATGTTCGCGATACGCGAACTTGCCGATTTCCCCACTGTTCGCCATATGGGAATATCGCGACGTGGAAATCGAGTTCAGCCGTGACGCTGTAAAGGCTCTTCGGACCATGCAGCCGGCGAAAGCCGGCCAGATCCGCGCCGCGATCGATAGGGTAGCCGCCAATCCGAGCGCGCCAAACAACAACTTGTTGCCGCTAAAGGGAGTGCCGAGCGGCTTTCGAATCCGGGTCGGCGATTGGCGCGTGTCATTGACGCTCGATCGCGACGCCAATCTGATGAGTGTCTTTGAGATTGCGCCGAGAGGAGGAGCATATCGATGAAAACCCGGCAAATCCGGGGCATGTCGAAGCCGCGCATCGATACGCCCGGCGCGGAAGCCGAGGCAGTGCGCGCCTTTCTCGCCGAGCGTATCCCGGATGCCCGTATCGTCGGCGAGGGCGAGGTCGCCGATTTCATCATGATGAAGCCGGCGGATTTGCAGGAATTGATCGAGGACGCGGTCGCCGCCGCCGCCTATGCCCGCACGCGCAATCAGGAGTTCGTACCGGCCGCATTTGTCGACCGGCTGCTCGCCGCGGAAAGCCCGGTCAAGCTGTGGCGCGAGCACCGAGGTCTGAGCCTTACCGCGCTCGCCGAGAAGGCCGAAATCGGCAAGGGTTATCTCTCGCAGATCGAGAACGGCAGCCGAAAAGGCACCGTCCAGACATTGCGCAAGCTCGCCGCCGCGCTCGACGTCGATCTCGACGACCTTGCCGCACGATCGGCGACTTGAAAAGCTGGCCAAAAGTGCGGGGCACGGCTCAGTTCGCGCCGCCGCCGCTACGGGCGGCGATTTAGCGGGAGCTTGCTCAACCCTGAAAGCGGGGACTGAAGCCTACTCCTCGTCGATAATCGGGTGCTCGGCCACGCCCGCACCCAATTCGAGGATTTCCCCGAGCCCGAGCGCCGCCGCCACCTGATCCGCCTGTGGCTGCGCGACCACGGCCGCCGCGCCTATGCGGGTTGATGCATCAGTTCGTCTCGCCCACCGCGAGGCGCAGGCCTGAGAGGTAAAGCTCGCGGTGCTTGGCGTTCTGGAGGTAGCTGGCGTCCGTCATCACGGCAGGGGTAATGGCCCGCAGCCGTGCGACGATCTCTCGTGCGTCGTCGAGCCGCCCCATATGAGCGTAGCAGGCGGCGAGACTGCGATACGGCTGTGGGTTGCTGGGATCCTCCTGGATCGCGAGGAGCAGTTTCGGCGCGGCCTCGTCGAAGCGCCGGCAGACGAAATGCGCGGTGCCTATTGCATTGAGCGACGCGGTGGTGCGGGTGCGCGGGCTTAGCCGCAGCGAAGTTTCGGCGTGCTCGATCGCGATGTCGGGCTGGCCCGCCGACAGCCTCAGCCAACCGCTGATACCCCAGCCGCGCGCGAAATTCGGGTTGAGCGCCAGGGCACGGTCGACCAACGCCGTCATGGCGCCGATGTCCTCGCCGAAATAGGCCAGCGCCACGGCGGCATTCGCCAGGACGCCGGGGTCGTCGCCGGCCACTTGCAAGGCCCGCCTGGCGAAATCGACGCCCTTCAGACGGTCCGCCGCCGGCTCTTCGCTCCGGCCGTCAAGATGCAGCCGAAAACAGCAGACCGCGGCCCAGGCGAGGGCGGGCCCGCAACTCGGATCGCGCGCGATCGCCTGCTCCAGAAGACCGAGCGCCTCGGAGGTTTGCTTACCGGAGGAGAAGAACATCGCGTAGCCGCGCAGATAGAGGTCGTAGGCGGTGAGATCGTCGGTCGGGCGGCCGGCCGACCGGGCAGTTTCGGCGGCCTGCAACGCCGGTTCGATAACGCCGGCGACGCTCGACGCCACCTTGTCCTGAAGATCAAAAACGTCTTCGAGCGAGCCGTCGAACCGATCGGCCCAGAGATGCGCGCCGGTGGCTGCATCGATCAGCTGCCCGGTGATGCGAACCCGGTTGCCGGCCTTGCGCACCGAGCCTTCGAGCACATAGCGGACGCCAAGCTCGCGGCCCACCTGCTTCACGTCGACCGCGCGGCCCTTGTAGGTGAAGCTCGAATTGCGGGCGATGACGAACAGCCAGCGGATGCGGCTGAGCGCGGTGATGATCTCCTCGACCATGCCGTCGACGAAATATTCCTGCTCCGGGTCGCCCGACATGTTCTGGAACGGCAATACCGCTATCGATGGCTTGTCGGGAAGGGACAGGGCCGGCGGCTCACCAGCCCCCACCCTTCCCTCCCCCGCTTGCGGGGGAGGGTTATTTGGGGCGGCCGCGCCGAGCACTCCCTCCCCCGCAGGCGGGGGAGGGTTGGGGTGGGGGCTTGTCGGCCGAACGCGATACACCCGCACCTTCCGCGCGATGTTCTTGAGCGCCTGCTCGCCCAAATCCTCGAAGGCGAGGTCGAGCCGGCCGGCGGCGTCCTCCTGGACCCGCGCCGAGACGCAGATCCCGCCCGGCTCGGCCATCGCTTCGAGCCGGGCCGCGACATTGACCCCATCGCCGAAGATGTCGCCGTCCTCGACGACGATGTCGCCCTGATGGATGCCGATGCGGAAGTCGAGGCGGCGCTCAGCCGGGGTCGGACCGTTTCGTTGCGCCATCGCACGCTGCACCGCTGCGGCGCAGCGCAAGGCATCGACGACGCTGGCGAACTCGGCCAGGAGCCCGTCGCCGGTGGTCTTGACGATGCGCCCCTTGTGTTCGGCGACGCCCGGATCGATAACCTCGCGCCGCACCGCCTTGAGCGCCGCCAGCGTGCCTTCCTCGTCCTCCCCGATCAGCCGCGAGTAGCCGGCGACATCGGCAGCGAGGATCGCCGCCAATCGCCGCTCCACCCGCTCTTCCGCCATCGTCTGGTCCCCGTTGAAGAACGCCATCATATTGCCGTTCTGTGGTGCTAGGCTCCAGCGTTATGGCTCGGCTGGGTCGGGCGGCACCTCGCGTCTGTTACCGGACTGCAAATAACAGGTGAACAGGTGGCGGGTGTCGCTCGCTGTCGGGCGCAATGTGCTAAGAAAGCCGGGAGACCAACGGAGAGCCGATGACCACGACCCATCCCGCCAATATCGACGTCGCCGCGGCGTTGGCCGAGGCGCAGGAGCAGTACCGCGCGGCGAACCCGAAGAGCTTCGCGCAATACGAGGAGGCCTGTGCCGCGCTGCCCGGCGGCAACACCCGCTCGGCGATCTTTGTCGAGCCGTTCCCGCTGACGATGGTGCGCGGCGAGGGCTCGCGCCTCTATGACCTCGACGGCCACGAATACGTCGATTTCCTCAGCGAGTTCACCGCCGGCCTCTATGGCCATTCGCACCCGCTGATCCGCCGCGCGATCGACCGCGCCCTCGACAGCGGGGTGAATTTCGGCGCGCACGGCCCCGCCGAGGCGCGATTCGCCGCGGCGATTTGCGCGCGCTTTCCGTCGATCGACCTCGTTCGCTTCACCAATTCGGGCACCGAGGCCAATCTGATGGCGGTGGCCGCTTCCCGCGCGATCACCGGCCGCGCCAAGATCCTGGTGTTCGCCGGCGGCTATCACGGCGGCGTCTTCTACTTCCGCGGCAAGGGCAGCGCGGTCAACGCGCCGTTCGAGTTCCTCGTCGCCGAATACAACGACATCCCCGGCACCCGCACCCTCGTCGCGCCGCACAGCGATAACCTCGCCGCGATCCTCATCGAGCCGATGCTCGGCGGCAGCGGCTGCATCCCGGCATCGCGCGAATTCCTCGCCGATCTGCGCGCGCTGGCGAGCGAAACCGGCGCGATCCTGATCTTCGACGAGGTGATGACCTCGCGCCTCGCGCCGGGCGGCTTGCAGGAGGCGCACGGCATCCTCCCCGACATGACGACCCTGGGCAAATATGTCGGCGGCGGCATGAGTTTTGGCGCATTCGGCGGCAAGGCGGCGCTGATGGAATGGTTCGACCCGCGTAAGAAGGACGGGTTCCAGCACGCCGGCACCTTCAACAACAATGTCTTGACGATGAATGCCGGGCTCGTCGGCCTGACCGAAATCTACACGCCCGAGCGCGCCCGCGCCCTCAACGCCTTCGGCGACGGCCTGCGCGAGCGCCTCAACACGATCCCGCGCCGGCGCGGGCTGGCGATGCAGTTCACCGGCTTGGGCTCGATGATCGGGGTGCACATGACCGATGCGCCGATCCGCAACGCCGCGGACGCGGCCCAGGGCCATGCCGGGCTCCTCGATCTGTTCTACTTCGACCTCCTGGCGCGCGGCATCTGGTTGGCCAAGCGCGGCATGATGGCGCTGTCGATCGCGCTCGATGAGGCCGACGCCGACAAGCTCATTGCCGCGGTCGACGAATTCGCCGAGAGCCGGGCGCCGCTGATCGGCCGGACATAGCCACGAGCCGACATTCGAAGCGAACGTCGCTTCGACAAGTTGTGAAAATCAGCGCACCCAAATCGTCCTGGACACCCGTTACGCAGCCGGCATCTCCTTTCAGAGATGTGAATTATAGGGGAGGAGCGTTGCGATGACTGATCAATGGCTCTTCAAGAGCGAAACTTACGACAACTGTAATTGCCAGATCAACTGCGGCTGCCAGTTCAATCTGCCCAGCACCAATGGCTATTGTCAGTCGGCCTATATCGGCCACATCGTCGAAGGCCATTTCAATGATACGCCGCTCGTGGGGCTGAATTGGGCGTGCCTTTACAAGTGGCCCGGCGAGATCAAGGATGGAAATGGCAAACGCCAGATCGTTATCGAGGAGCGCGCGGACGAAGCTCAACGGATCGCGCTCGAAACAATTATCTCAGGTGAGGCGTGCAAGCCCTTGAGCAATGCCTTCTCCGTCTTCGCATCCACCTGTTCGGAGTTTTGCGAGACCTTATTCCTGCCGATTGATGTCGAGGCCGACCTGGAAGGTCGGACGGCAAGGATCGAGATACCGGGCATCCTGAAGAGCAAGGCGGGTCCCAAGATCAACGAGTTCACCGGCGAGCCCTTCCACATCGCGCTTGCGCGCCCAAGCGGCAGTTTCGAATTTACCTATGCGGAGCTCGGACTGGGAACCACCTCGGTGACGGGCGATATGGAGATGGCGTTCGAAGATACCTGGGCGCTCTTTTGTATTCACCACTTCAATCAGGATGGCTTGGTCCGCGAAAAATCAAGGCTCACAGCGTGGCTTGGCGCCTGAGTCCGCGCTCTGGTGAATGACGGCAGACATCGTAGGATGGGTTGAGCGCAGCGAAACCCATCGATGGGCTTCGCTGCGCTCGGCCCATCCTACATCGCTATGGAGAACCGGAATGACCGAACCGCGCGCCAACCACCGGGTTGCCTATTTCAACGGCCAGATCGTGCCCGAGCGCGAGGTCGTGGTGCCGTTCCGCGACCGCGGCTTCATCGCCGCCAACATCGGACTAGCCAACCCCGATCTGCTCT
>CAYMRQ010000013.1:7042-13885 GCA_964392845.1 uncultured Rhizobium sp. | reverse complement strand
CTTTCACGGCCGGCCGTTCAAGCTCAAGGAACATGTCGAGCGGCTCTACCGCTCGCTGCGCTATCTGCGGATCGACCCCGGCCTCGGCCCGGCCGAGATGGTCGCGGTCAGCGAACAGGTGCTGGAGCGCAACCGGCATTTTCTGACGCAGGACACCGATTACTGGCTCGGCCAGCGGGTCTCGCGCGGGGTCGATGCGGTCGGCGACGAGGGCTGGGACCACACCGGGCCCAACGTCATCGTCGAATGCGTGCCGTTGCCGTTGAAGGCGCGCGCGCGGCTCTTCCGCGACGGCATCGACATCGTCGTGCCGCCGACCCGGCGGGTCGCGCCCGAGGCCTTGAGCCCGCGCGCCAAGACGCACAACTACCTCAACCTGATCATCGCCGATCTCGAAGCGAAGGCGCAGGACAAGGAGGCGTGGTCGGTTCTGCTCGATGCCGAGGGCCACCTTGCCGAGGGCATCGGCAGCAACATCTTCATCGTGCGCGACGGCGCGGTTCTGACCCCGCACGAGCGCTGGGTCCTGCCGGGGATCAGCCGCGCGATGGTGATCGAGCTATGCGGCGAGCTCAAGATCGCCTGCTGCGAGGCCGATCTCGACCTATTCGACGCGGCGACGGCCGACGAGATCTTCATGACCTCGACGAGCCTGTGCCTCTGCCCGGTGCGCAGCATCGGCGGCCGGGTGGTGCCCGCCCCGCTGCCCGGGCCGGTGACGCGGCGTCTCAGCGAGGCTTACGCGAGCGCGGTCGGTTGCGACTTCGTCGCCCAATACCGGCGCCATCTCTCATGAATCGAAACGGGCGCCGCCAGGCCGGCAGCGCCCGTAACCGATGAAGGCCGGATTGGCGCCCGCTTGCCCGCGGACCCGGCATGGTCGCGGGCTGGGCGCGGCCGAGATTGGCTCAGGGCTGCTTGGGAGAACCGATCCGAGCTGGCGTGGTCGATGACGGCATCGGTGCCATCGGCGCGGCCATCGGCGCCGGCGCCATCGAGGCCGGTACCGCGGACTTAGCCTTCTTAGACTTCGCGCGGTGGCGCACGTGGCGCACAGCCTTCTGCGATTTCTTAGACTTCGTCGCTTTATGGCGCGGTGCCGTGCTCGGCGCCACATACGGCTCGGGCGGCGGCATCGGGGCGGCCATCGGAACCATCGGGGCCGGCGCCACCGCGGGCGGCGGCGGCGCGCTGGAGCACGCGGCGACCAGCGCCAAGGCGGAGGCGACAAGCAACGGTTGAGCTATTTTGAGCACGATTCTCTCCCAGGCTGGGCGACACCATTCAGTAATAACACGGGCATAGCACTTCCGTTCAGTCGACTGAAGCGGCGAATTGACCATCGGTTCCTATTGATGACGCACCGCGTCGTTTTCGCGCTGCGCCGGCCACCGGCGGCGGCCGCCCATCCCGGTGCTTGCCGAATCGGTCCGCCTTCCAGTCAGTTATGCCGGGCGATATGGCGCAGGCGATAACGCGCCTCGACACTTGCCGGCCCCTCGCTCGCGACGATGTCGCGGCCGATCAGATCGATCAGATGCGCCAGCACCGATCGCCCGGCGGCTCTCCGCAAGGCCGGGTTGAGACCGAGGTAAAGCCGCTCGACCATCGCATCGACGGTTTCGCAGCCCGATTTGAGGCAGTCGAGAATGCCGGCTTCGCGCTCCCGGCGATGCGCGATGAACGCGCGGACATGGCGCTGGGGCTCGGTGATCGCCGGGCCATGGGTCGGCCAATAGACGCTGTCGGAGCGCCGGAGGAGCTTGTCGAGCGAGGCCATGTAGGCGGCCATGTCGCCATCGGGCGGGGCAATGACGCTGGTCGACCAGCCCATCACATGGTCGCCGCTGAACAGGATGCGGGCATCGGGCACGGCAAAGCACAGGTGGTTCGAGGTATGGCCGGGCGTATGCACCGCCTCGAAGCGCCATTTGCCGCCCCCGGTGCCGCCATCGATCGAGTCGCCGTCGCGCACCACGATATCTGGGGCAAAATCCCAATCGCCGCCTTCCTCGATGCCGGGCTCGCCGCGCCTCCCACCGGCATGCGGACCAAAGCCATAGGTCGGCGCACCGGTCGCTTGCTTCAGCGCCTTGGCTGCCGGCGAATGGTCGCGATGGGTATGAGTGACGAGGATGTGGGTGACCTGTTCGTCGGCGAGGCTCGCGAGCAAGGCGGCGATGTGCTCGGCAAGCTCGGGGCCGGGATCGATGACCGCGACCTCGCCCTCGCCGACGACATAGGTGCCGGTGCCTTTGAAGGTAAACGGGCCGGGATTGCGCGCGACGATACGGCGGACCCCCGGCGCCACCGCTTCGAGCCGGCCGTATTCAAACGCGAAGTCGCGGCGGTAGGGAATGTCGACAGCCATCGGCGGATCGCCTCACAAAAGACGCCCTTGGCCGGACTTGTTCCGGCCATCCACGTCTTCCTGCAGCCGCGACGCATGACAAGAAAGGCGTGGGTGGCCGGGTCAAGCCCGGCCAAGGGGCGGTCTACATCGCCGTGCGCGCCATCCGGGTCGCGCGGCGCTTCTCGTAGGCCTTGGCGCTTGGCCCGGTCGGCGCCGGGACGTCGGGCAGCCGCTCGTTGGCGCGGCGGATTTCCCAATCCCACGCATCGCCACCCATCTGGTAGCTCTGCTGGCTCTGCGTCGGGTTGCGATTGACCAGCGGGCGACCGTACAGGGGATGCGTCATGCTGCGGATCTCGTGCTCGATCTCGAACAAGCACTTGTCTGTCTTGGGATCGACGATGCGCTCCCAGCGGTACTGGTAGGGGTTGCTCTCCTCGGTCATCAATTCGCGCTTGATCAGCTGCTTGTAGGGACCGGAGAAATCCTGGACATAGACCTGGATGTGATGGCCGTCATAGGCCGGGATCGGCTTGTTGGTCTCGCGGAACGACAATTCCTGGTGGTAGCCGACGCTGATCCGCGCGACCCGGCCCGTGCCGTTCTCTTCGAGGCTGGTCTTCGCATCGAAGATCTTGCGATAGAAGCGCTCGATGCCCTTGGCGGTCCCCTCCGGCACGGTGAATTCGAGATAGGGCATGCCGAGATTGATCGCGCCAAAGCGCTCGACATCCGGGCTGTGCATGTTGAAGCGATTGCCCCACGGGCAGGTCACCTGGACATAGTCGTTGTTTTCGGCGATGGCGAATTTGGTGCCCGCGAGTTGTTTCTCGACGCCGGCGAGGCGGGCGAGCAGGGCGTCGCGGTCCGGGGTCACCAGGCCGATCGCGCCACGCAATACCCAGGGGTCCCCGGTCGGCAGATGAAACTGGCTCTTGCCGACATTGATCCACATGTTGGCCAGGCCCGTGTTCATATAGGGGTCGCGCGTCAGCCCGAGCCCGCCGATGTAGAACAGATTCCCCTGCGCCTGGTCGGGGATCTGCAGGTTGACGTGTTCGAGCCCCGTGATGTTGCCCAAATCCTCGGCTTTGCGATTGTAATGTTGTGCCATCAGAACCTCCACATTCGCTCGATGTGTACTGTTACCCTGTCACCATTTGTTGCGCAATTCCCGCAATTTCAGAAACACCGTCTTCTGATCGGGATGGTCGGGCAGGTCGGGGAAGGCTTCGCGCAGCCGCTGGATCACCGACGGGCTGGTCAGCCGGAAAAACGTGTTGATCTCCTTCTCCAGCGCCAGCGTGGTGACCAGCGCCCGTGTCGTGTCCTGCGCTTCCATCTGCGGCAGCATCGCCTTGGCCTTGGCGTTGTCCGGCTCGCGGTCGAGGGTGAAGCGCAGATTGTTGCTGATGTAGTCGTGCCCGGGATAGACCAGCGTCGTATCCGGCAATTTGGCCAGCTGGGCGGCAAAGGTGTTGTACAGCTCGTTCGGATGGCCGCCATTGTGGCAGTTGCCGGCGCCGGCGTTGAACAGCGTGTCGCCGCAAAACAAGGCCGGCACGTCGCCGCGCGAGCGCACGCAGATATGGCTCATCGTGTGGCCCGGCGTATCGAGGCATTCGAGCTCGACCGATTTGCCGACCTTGATCACATCGCCGGCAGTGAGCCCGCGATCGATGCCGGCGATCTGGTCCCTCGCATTGGCGTGCGCCAACAGCCTGGCATGCGTCGCTGCTACGACCTGGTCATTGCCGCCGGTATGGTCGCGATGATGATGCGTGTTGAGGATCTGGGTGATCGTCCAGCCCTTCGCCTTCGCCGCGGCGAGGCATTTCTCGTGGTCGAGCGGATCGACCGCCAGCGCCTCGCCGGTTTCGCCGCAGGCGATCAGGTAGTTGAAATTGCGCCCGGAATTGGCGGTCCAGATCTGTTCGACGATCATCGCTTTCCCCTCGGATCAGCCGACGCGAGTGTAGAGCCGCCGCCAGCGCTGCGCCAGCCTCACGTCGCTTTGTAAAAACGCGCGGCGTTGTCCCACAGCAGCTTCTGCCGCGTCGCCGGCTTGAGGCTCGACCAGGCAAGAATGTTGTCGATCGACTCCGGGAACTGGCACTCCGAGTGCGGATAGTCCGAGGCGTACATCAAGACATCGTCGCCGAGAAATTTGGCGACGGTATTGAACATGTCCTCGCCCTCCTGGTGCTCGATGCTGCAGAAGAACCGTCCGCTCGTCATATAGTCGCTGGGCTTCATCTTGAGCTGGGCGGTACTGCCGACATAGGCGTATTGCTCGTCCATGCGCCTTCCCCAGAACGGCAGCCAGCCGAAACCGCATTCGAGCGCGCCCATCCTGAGGCTCGGGTAGCGGTCGTAGATCCCGCCGCCGATAAAGGAGGCGACAAAGCGCATCGCGCCCCACGGGTGCGACGCCATGCGGCCGAGAAAGATATTGTCCCAGACATCCTCGTAGCCGGGATAATAGGGCGGGTTCCAGGTCGAGCTGTGGTGCACGATCGGTAGATTGTAATCGGCCGCTGCGCGCCAGATCGGCTCTAGAACGGGGTGGTCGGCCGGGACGTCCTGGTGCACCTGCGGCTTGACCGCGACCGCCCACGGCGCGTTCCCCCATTCGCGGATCTCGCGCACCGCCGCGTCGACATCGCGGGTCGAGGCCATGATCAGACCCTTCAGCCGGCTCGGGAACTGACCACAAAAATCCGCCATGTGGCGGTGGTAGGCGCGGATCATGCCGGTTTCGAGCGATGGGTCCGGCAGGCCGATCAGGCTGGTCCAGGAACTCGGGATCAGGAAATGGACGTCGGTTCCCTCGTCATCCATGTCCTTGACCCGGTTTTCGGCCTGGTCGTCCTGCACCCCGGGCCGCGGCAGTTTGCTGCCGCGCCATTGCGTCTCCCGACCGGTGTGGGTCTCGCGCGGCGCCGCCTCGCCGAGCACCCGCCGGTATAGTTTTGTCGCAACCCGATAGTTGTGGAGACCGCCGGAATGCTCGGCCGACTCCCGGATCGGCACGCGATAGGACGCCAACTCGGCGAGACGCGGCCGGAAGCCCGGGTCGACGTACCGCTCCAGCACCTCGGCGGCAGGCAGGACATGCGTGTCGGAATCATAAACCCGGAACCCGTCCTTCATGCTCGCTCTCCTCCCCCGGGCGTCCTTCCGGCTCTGCGGCCGCGTCTCACTCCGCCAGCGCTGACAGGCGTTCCTCGATCCACTCGGGCGTGACGCCGGGCAGGCTGGCGAGTTCGGCGCGCGCTTCTGCTTTCGTCTGGGTGACGCGGGCGATCACATCAGGCATCTCGCCATCCTCGGGTTGGCAGGCGAATTCGAGGCGGATGCCGTTAGGATCGTAGAAATAGATGCCGAGCAATCCCGGAAGTTGCCGGATCGGCCCGATATAGTCGATGCCGCGGGCTTTCAGGCGCGCCTCGACCTCGCCGAAGCGCGCAGCGGTCACCGTAAACGCGCAATGCTGCATCGCACCGATGGCGTTACGGTTGCCGGCCGGCTCGCTACCCTTCGGGATCTCGAAAAAGGCGAGCAGGCTGTCATTGCCCATATCGAAGAAGTAGTGCCGCACCTCTTCATAGGGAGGATTGCCGCGATTGCCCCGGCCGGTGCCGAGCCCCGGCGGCACCTTCATCGCATGCACCAGTGGCATGCCGAGCACATCGACATAAAACTCGACCGTCGCCTTCATATCGTCGGTGCACAGCGCGAGATGGTGGACGCCGCGCGACATCGGCGGCAGCAGCTTTCGGCGGCGCTGATCCTCCATTGCGTCCCTCACTGCACAACGCGGTTACGGCCCGGCGCCGCTACCGGCAATGCGGCATGACTTCCCGGGCGAACAGGGTCATCGTCTGCCTGACCATGGCCGGGTCCATCAGCCCGCCCTGGTTGAAATAGCAGATGAACTCGTCCATGCCATAGTCGCGGCGCAATTCCTGCACCCGTTCGATGCAATAATCCGGATCGCCGAATACCCCCATCTCGCGGTCGACATCGGCAAAGGTGACCCGGTCCATGCGGGCCAGCACCTGGCGGAACGCCTCGAAACTCTTGATGTCACCCTGTTCCAAGGGCCGCAGCCGTTCCCCGGCCTCGCGCAGGAAGCGCAACAGGCCCGGCTCGCATTCCGCGCGCGCTTGCGCGCGGCTGGTCGACACGTGCACCGGAAAGGCAAGCGCGGTATCGCAGGGACTGCCGCCGAGACCCTCGCGGTAGACGCCAAGACCGGCCTTGAGCTTGTCCGGCGGGTTGATCATCGGGGTTGCGAAGATTGGGAAGCGCCGCCGCGCCGCGAACGGGAAGGTGTCGGGGCTGTTGGCAGCGATCCGCACCGGCGGGTGCGGCGACTGCAGCGGCCTCGGGACCACGCTCAGATCGCGTGCCCGATAGTATTTCCCGTCGAACGAGAACGACTCGCTGGTCCACCAGCTGCTGGACCTCACGCGGCGCGCGCGGCA
>CAYMRQ010000013.1:0-7032 GCA_964392845.1 uncultured Rhizobium sp. | reverse complement strand
GAACGACTCGCTGGTCCAGGCGGCGAGGATGAAATCGAGCGCCTCGTCGAAGCGCTCGCGGCTCTCCTCCTGCGGGATGCCGTAGCCTGCATAGTGCAGCGGGGCAGTGCCGCGGCCGACCCCCAATTCGAGGCGGCCGTTGCTGAGGATGTCGGCGATCGCGGCTTCCTCGGCGATCTTGACCGGGTTGTGCATCGGCAGCAGCGTCACCGCCGTGCCGAGGCGGATGCGGCTCGTCCGCTGGGCCGCGGCGGCCAGCACCATCAGCGGATCGGCAAGTATAGAAAAGCCCCTGCTGAAGTGAAGCTCGCCGAGCCATACCGTATCGAACCCGACCTCGTCGCCGAGTTCTATTTGCGCCAGAATGTCCTGATAGCGCTGCTGCTCGGAATATCCGGGCGGGCACGGCAGTTGGTCAAAGAACCCGAAGCGCATGTCGTCCCCTCAAAGGCAATTGGGGATTCGCCCCGCACGACCCGATAGCACGGTGAAGGCTGGGCCGACAAGCCGCGATTCCGGCGTGGCGCAACGAGGATTGTCATTGCGAGGAGCGCAGCGACGAAGCAATCTCGCGGGGCTTGGCCCAAGCGGTGCAAGATTGCTTCGCTACGCTCGCAATGACAGAGATTGTGAAAATGGACGATGGGCTCGGGCTGCCGCAAGGCGCCTTTACCAGGATCGACGGCGAAGAAGACGAGCTGTTCTACGAAGAGCCGCGGCTGGTCTTTCACATCGACGACAATGCGGTGGCCGCCCTGACCGAATTCTACCGCGCGGTGTTGCCCGCCGGCGGCGTGTTGCTCGACCTGATGAGCAGCTGGGTCAGCCACCTGCCGTCCGAGGTCGACTACGCCGCGGTGATCGGCCAGGGGATGAACGCGGCCGAGCTTGCCGCCAACAAGCGGCTCGCCCGATGGTTTGTCCAGAACCTCAACCGCGACGCATCGCTGCCGCTGGCCGACGCCAGCATCGACGCGGCGATGATCTGCGTCTCGGTGCAATACCTGCAACAGCCCGTCGCGCTGCTGCGCGAGGTCGCCCGCGTGCTGCGCCCCGGCGGACCCGTCGTGATCAGCTTCTCGAACCGGTGCTTTCCGACCAAGGCGGTGGCGATCTGGCGGGCCCTCGACGATGACGGCCATGCCGCGCTGGTCGAGCGCTATCTGCGGCATGCCGGGTTCGAGCGGATCGAAACCCGTCGGCTCGCGGAATGGGTCGAAGACGAGAGCGACCCGCTGATCGCGGTGGTTGGTCGATCGCCAAGTGGCCGAACCCCGGGCGGGTGAACCACGGGCGGGCGAACCCCTTGACCGTCCAGCGCGGCGGGCCTCAGTCTGTCCCGGAAGGAAACCCGGCGCCGCGGAAGCCCTGAGCCATGTACCATTACATCGTCCGTCGCCTGGCCTTCGGCGCGGTGACGGTGATCGGCGTGTCGATCGTCGTCTTCTTTGTGTTGCGGGTTCTGCCGGGCGACCCGCTCGTCGCGATCTTCGGTCCGGAGGGCTTCACCAAGCTCAGTGAGGCGGACCGCGCCGGCTATATGGCGCAGCTCGGCTTGAGCGACCCGCTCGTTGTGCAATATCTGCACTGGATCGCAGACATCGCGCGCGGCAGCTTTGGCCATTCGTTCTTCCGCGCTGAGAGCGTCGCTGAGATGATCCTGCGACGCGGACCGCTGACCGCGGAAATTGCGCTGATCTCGGTTGTCCTGTCCTGGATTGTCGGAATCCCGGTCGCGATCGTCAGCGCGCTGCGGCCCAATAGTCTCGGCGACAATATTTCCCGCTTTATCAGCATCCTGTTTCTGGCGGTCCCGGGCTTCTGGCTCGGCATGCTGATCGTGCTGGCCTCGCTGTTCTGGTTCGGCTATCGGGTACCGCTCGCCGGCGCCTCGCTATGGGAAGACCCCTGGAAAAACCTGCAGATCGTGATCGGACCGGGCGTGGTGCTCGGCCTCGGACAGGGGGCCTATATCGCCCGGATGGCCCGATCGAGCCTCCTTGAAGTGATCCGCGAAGACTATGTGCGCACCGCGCGCGCCAAGGGGCTGAACGCGCGTCTGGTGATCAGCCTCCACGCGCTGCCGAATGCATTGCTGCCGGTCATCACGCTGTCGGGCATCCTGCTCGGCTTTGTCCTCGCCGGCTCGATCCCGGTCGAGCGCGCCTTTGGTGCGCCCGGGCTCGGCTATGCGATGTTCACCGCGGTCAGCGAGCGCGATATCTTTGTGATGCAGAACCTGGTGTTCCTTTATGCCGTCGTGTTCGTGATGCTGAACATAGCCGTCGATGTGACGATCGCCTGGCTCGACCCGAGGATCCGCTATCAATGACCGCCCTCGAGCCCGAGAGCCTCTATCCGATCGAGCAAACGCCGGCGGCGGCCGAGCCATCGCCGTGGCGCAGGCTGGGGCGTGGGTTGCGGAATTTCGTCAGGCGCTCGCCGCTCTCGGCGTTCTGGGGCTGCGTCGCGGCCGCGATCATCGTGATGGCGCTCGCCGCGCCGCTGATTGCGCCCTACCCGCCGCTGAAATCCGATTTCCGGCACATGTCGAACCCGCCCGCCGCGCCGCACTATTTCGGCACCGACCAGATCGGCCGGGATACGCTGAGCCGGGTGATCTACGGCAGCCGGGCGTCCTTGACCATCGCGCTCGGGGCCGTGCTGTTCGGCACCACGCTCGGCTCGCTATGGGGCCTGGCAAGCGGCTATTTCGGCGGGCGCTTCGACATCGTCAGCCAGCGCGTCATCGAGTTCCTGCAATCCTTTCCGGATCTGATCCTGGCGATGGCGATCGCGATGGCATTGGGCGCCGGGACCGGCACGGTGATCATCGCCATCGCGATCACCCGCGTTCCGTTCGGCGGGCGGGTGATCCGCGCGGTCGTGCTGTCGTTGAAGGAACTGTCGTATGTCGAGGCGGCGCGCGGCCTCGGCGCCTCGCATCTGCGGATGATGGCGCGGCACATCCTGCCGCAATGCATCGCCCCCTACCTGATCCTCGCGACGACGCATCTTGGCGTTGCGATCATCATCGAAGCCTCGCTCGGCTTCCTCGGCGTCGGCATCCCGCCGCCGAACCCGACCTGGGGCAACATGCTCGCCGACTCGCTGAACGCCGGGCTCGTGCCGCCGTGGTGGCTGGTGCTGTTCCCGGGCTGCGCGATCACCCTGACCGTGCTCGCCTTCAACCTCCTGGGCGACGGCATCCGCGACATCCTCGACCCGCGCCTGCGCAGAGCGGTGTAGCCGGCGAGAACGGCGTCAGCCGGTACCCGCCGGGTTGAACCGCTGAACATCGATCTCCGCGGCACGCTCCCGCATCATGTAGCCGTCGTACCACGCCTGCATGCGCAGCAGCGTGTCCATATCCACCCCGAAGGCTTTTTCGATCCGAAGAGCCATCTCTGCGGACAAGGCAGCCTTTCCATTAATCAGATCGGATAGCGTGGCGCGTCGTATTCCTAAAATTTCCGCGGCGCGGGCTACCGAGAGGCGCAACTCTTCCAGTATCTCCTCGCGGATAAAGGTGCCGGGATGGGGAGGTTTCATGCCGATTTTGACCGGTGTGTCGCTCATCAATGGTAGTCCTCCAAATCCAGGTCGCAGATTTCTCGCTGCTCGACAACGAATGTGATCCGCCAATTGCCGGATGCCGAAATGGTCCAGGTTCCGGCCCGGTCGCCGGTGAGTTGATGGACCCGCCACCCAGGCGGACCCTCGACGCCTGCCATATCCGAAGCAGCGATCAGCGCAGCCAAGATATTCCGGACTCGGCTGACAAGATCGTGCCGGATGCCGCGGGCATCATCATCCTTGATGAAGCGTTCCAAGCCGCGATGACGAACGCTTCGGATTCTCATGTCCGCGGAACGTACGGCATAACCGTACGTTGGTCAAGGCAGATAGCTCAGTTTTCAGCGTCGCCGAGCGCAATGCCTTCATACAGGTCGCCGAGCGGGATTTCGATGCCGACCGAGGTTAGCGCAAGCCTCGCATCGGCGCCCCGCAGGATTTCGGTAATCCACTGCGCGCCCGACCGCCGGTGCAGCTCGGCATAAATGCCGTCCGATGCGAGAAACAGGATTTCCTGCACCGTCGCGATCTGCCGATAGACCGGCAATTTGACCCGGCGATCATGGCGCTCGGTGCTCGGCGACAGGATCTCGATGATCAGGAACGGGTCCTTGATCGCCTGCCGCCCTACCTCGTTGCGCTCGCAGGTCGCTGCGATGTCGGCCTCGAAATACGTGTCCGCTCGCTCGGGGCGGATCACCCCGGCTTCGATCTGCGCATTGCACGGGCGCCGATTGGCCAGCGCGGCGTCGATCCGCGAGCCCAGGCGCATCGCGAGAATACGGTGGGCTTCTGCCGGTGACGCCATCGCCATCGGAAAGCCGCCGACCAGCTCGTAATGCGTTTCGGTGCCGTCGTCCCACCGGAGGAATTCGTCCAGGGTCATCGGCTTGATCGCTGGCTCGGCCATGACTTGTCGCGTGTCGCCCCCTACGAATGGCCCATCCTACACAATCGTCGAAGAAACGGCTATTGCCGGCCCACGAGCTCGGCCGCGATGCCCGTGCGACCGACAAAAAAACTCACCCTGTCCCGCGCGGGCGGAACAGGGTGAGATTTGACACATCCGGCGGTTCGCGCCTGCCGGCGCGAACCGGTGGAGAGGCCGGCTTAGGCGCGGGCGCCCTGATAGAGCGGGCCGCGGACGATCTGGCCGGGCAGCGCGTCGGTCAGCACGCCGCCGTCCAACAGCACGGTGCCGTTGACGATGACGTGATCGATCCCGATCGCGTCGCGCTTGACCTGGACGCCGCCCGCCGGAAGCGTTGCGACTGGCTCGCGCGGCTTGGAGGCAATCGTGTCCGGGTCGAAGATCGTGATGTCGGCGACCTTGCCGGCGGCGATAAAGCCGCGATCGGTGATGTCGTGCATCAGCGCGGTCTTGCCGGTCAGGCGATAGACCGCCTCTTCGAGGGTCATCACCTGCTGCTCGCGTACCCAATGGCCGAGCAGGTTGGTGCTGGTCTCGTGCCGGTCGGCGGTGTGCGGCCGCCCGCCGCCGTCGCTGGTGCCGATCACCGTGTATTGCGAGCCGAGGATGTGCTTCTGCACTTTCGGATCATGGTTGCGGTCGATCGCGATAAAGCAGGTCTGCAGATCCTCATCGAGCGACAGATCGAGAAAGGCGTCCATGACGCCCTTGTTTTGCTCCTGGGCGATTTTCTCGACGCTCTTGCCTTCGAGGTGGCGGTTCTGACCCTTCGCGGTCATGAACACCTCGACGAGGTCCCAACGACGGTTGAACAGGCCCCGCGCGCGGCCGCGCCGGTCGGTCATCCCGCCTTCCTGCGCGACCGTGCCTTCGACCGCCTCGGCGGACATCGCCCGGCGGATTTCCGGGTCGCGGAAAGCCTGGATTCGCTCACGATAGGGCCGCGCCATGACCTGATCCCAGGTCGGCATGCCGCGGAAGAAGCCCTCGGGATGGGTGATGTCCTCGTCCTGCGGCACGTTGAGGCCGCGCTCCAGGTTGAAGATCGCGCCGGCGACGGTCGACAGGCACGAGCCGTAGCAGCGCGCCCCGCTCTTGAACCCGTCCTTGAGCCACTTCAGGTGCTCGACCCACTCGTCGGGATTGCCGATCGGATCAGACATGAGGTTGTAGATCGACGGCCGGCCGGTGCGCGCCGCCAGTTCGCGCGCGACCGCGCGCGTCGCCTTGGTGCCGCCCGGCGCGCCGCCGGCGACCTGGAAGACGCCGGTACCGAGTTCGCCGAGCACGCTGGCGAGCGCCCAGCGCTCGGCGTCATCGGGCACCCCCGCGGGATCGCCGCGATCCTTCGGCGCGGTCGAGAAGCCGAGCGCGCCGTCATACATAGCCTCGCGGATCAGGCGCTGCATTGCGGCCATTTCCGCGGGCGTCGCCTCGCGCTCGGCGGCCGCCTCGCCCATCACATAGCGGCGGATGCCGGAATGGCCGATCAGCGTGCCGACGTTGATGCCGCGCTTTTTGCCGAGCGCGTTGAGATAGTCGCCGACCGACTCCCAGGTCACATCGACGCCGGCCTTCAGCACCGGCAGGGGGATCTGCTCGGCGTCGGAGAAAAATTCGAGATACCACTCGCCGTCCCCGGGACGCACCGGCGCGATCACCTGGCCGCACTGGCCGACGATGACCGTCGTGTGGCCGTTATGCAACCAGGAGCCGCAATAGGGGTCCCAGACCGCCTGGGGATCGAAATGCGTGTGGTGATCGATGAACCCCGGCGCGACAACGCGTCCCGCCGCATCGATCGTGCGCTTGGCGGCGGCGCCGTTGGATTTGCCGACCCCGACGATTTTCCCGTCCTGCACGGCGACATCGGCATTGAACGCCGGCTCGCCCGAGCCGTCGACGACGCGCCCGTTCTTTATCAGCAGATCATACGCCATCACTGTTCCTCCCGTTTGCCCTTGCGGACGCAGCGTCCACCGCAACCCATCCTTCGCGCCACGGGGCAGACGGGCCGTCGGCTTGCAACTTCCTCTCGCGAGGGTTGAGGCTACGCCGTCCCCAGCGGTCAAGCAATAAATTGTGCTCTGCGCGGCGCGCGGGTCTCCCTGCGCAATCCCGCCCGGGCGCCCGGCTATTATCCCGCGGGCCTCGCGAGCGGAACGGTGACCCCGCCATCGTGCAGATGGCATGAGGCCCAATGCCCCGGCAGGATCTCGCGCAGCGCCGGCACCTCGGCCCGGCAGCGCGCCATCGCATAGGGGCAGCGCGCGTGGAAATGGCAGCCTGGCGGCGGGTTGATCGGGCTCGGCACGTCGCCGGTGAGGATCACCCGTCGGCGGCCTTTCGCGCGCGCCTTGGGGATCGGCACGGCCGAGAGCAGCGCCTCGGTGTAGGGATGCAGCGGCGTCTCGAACAGGCTCGTCTTGTCGGTCATCTCGACGCAGGCTTGCCTCCCAGGAAAACACCAACGAGTCGTCCCGGGGCGCCTGTTGAAAAACTGGGACAGGCACCTCGCGGAAATA
>CAYMRQ010000012.1:13244-42003 GCA_964392845.1 uncultured Rhizobium sp. | reverse complement strand
CCTCTCCCCGTGGACACGGGGAGAGGGAGGGACCCGCGCGAAGCGTGGGAGGGTGGGGGCCGGCACGGCGTAAGCCGACGCGAACGGAATTTGCGCCAGCCGTCAGCGCCCGTTCGCCGATCTTTCGAGATTAAGGGCGAGGAGGCGTGCGAGCGCATCTTCCTCGGACAGGTCGGCGGGCCAGCCATAGGCCGCCGCAACCGCCGCGTCGAGGTCGCGGTGGGCGTTGTCGAGCCACGCCGGACGCTCGTTATAGAGGTTGGTCAGGGTGCGGGTCTTGAGGATGGCGGCCGCTCTCGGGTTGACCGGCAGGATGCGGTCGGGAAAGCCGGGCACGACCTCCAGCTCGCGTTTGACCAGATCGGGCGGGTTCAGCCACGCCTCGCGCAATTCGTTGAGTCGCCGCGCCGCCGTCTCGATGCGGCCCGCCGCGGGGAGCGCCCGCGCTTGATCCATATCCACGTCGGGCGTCATCTCCGTTGGGAAGGGGAACGTCGCGAAAGCAGTCGTGTGGGTGTAACGAGGCCGATCCTCCAGGTCGCCACCCTCGCGAAGCGCCCAAGCAACGTGGAATCGGTTCTGTAGCAGCCCGAACATCAGGTCATCCTCTCGGGGAATGACGATCAGGTTCTTGTCGGGCATTACCGGATACGAAAGCCAGATGAATACTCGGTGTTGCGCGTACTCCGACGTCGCGATGTAGCGCGCCAATGGCACAATCCGGGAGCGCATCTCCGGGCGGGGCCAGTGCGGTTCCCACCACCGAGGTCCTGCACGCTCCCCGAGCGCTTCCCTCAGCTCCCGAACCGTCTTGCCCTCGTCATCTTTAGCCGTTGCAAGATGCCGGAAGGGGGTCGCGTACAGAGCCGCCTCCACTTCTGACAGCCGAAGCGATAGGTCGATGAACCACCTGTCGCGCGGTCGTCCCGTCACGTCGTCGCCGTTCCAATAGGGCTTCAGCACCTCGCTGTCGGGGCGCCCGTTCGGATTAACCGGCTCCGTTAGCCAACGTCGCGCGACCTCACCCGGTACATCAAAGGGTCCGCTCTTTTGTATCCCTAAGAAGGCGCCGTTCCGGTTCTGCGGCTCGTCATTCCCGCCCAAGCGGGATTCCAGGGCAATCGCTGTGCCGCTGCCCCTGGACCCCCGCTTCCGCGCTGGGGTATGCAAACATCTCAGGAAATGGGCCGATTTCAATGGCCTGGAGGAAGAGATCAGGATCTCGGACCAGGTGCAATGCGTCCTTCGAGACGGCGCTTCGCGCCTCCTCAGGATGAGGGTGAGGTATTGCTGCCAAATACAAATTTACCTCATCCTGAGGAGCGCCCCGGAGGGGCGCGTCTCGAAGGACGCACAGCGCCAATGCCAGCCGCTTTAAGATGTGTGCATGCCCTAGCGCTTCCGCGGGGGTGACGGGAGGAATGTGTCAATCAAAAGCAATGAGGCGCTGGCAGGCCATTGGCGGCGATTGATTTCGCCGCGGTTTCGCGCTGACATGGGCGGTGCGGCGCCGGCGCCCGCCAAACAATTCGGGCGCCGGGGGGCGGGAGCTGGGGGGCGCGATGTCGAGATTGATGGCGGTCGCCGCTGTCCTGGCGGGGCTGGCGGTTGCCGGCGCCGCGAGCGCCGCGGACAAGCTCGTGCTCCAGCTGCACGGACCGGCGCAATTCGAGTTTGCCGGCTTTTATGCAGCGCTGTGGAAGGGGTTTTATCGCGATTCCGGGCTCGCGGTCGAGATCAAGCCGGGGGCGGACCGCGGCCAGGCGCTGATCGATCCGGTCCGCGAGGTGACCGAGGGCCGCGCCCAATTCGCCACCGGCACCGCCGAGCTGGTCGTCCGCACCGCCCAGGGTCTGCCGCTGCTGCTGCTGGCGCCGGTCTTTCAGCAGAGCGGCGCGGCGGTCTATTACCGCGCCGACAATGATTCCGCCTCGCCCGGCGCGCTCACCAAGGCAAAGCTCGGACGCTTGCCGGCCAGCGATATTCTCGATATCGAGCTAGCCACCGCGCTCAAGGCCGAGGGGATCGATCGCAGCAAGCTCAGATCGGTCGCGCTCGAACCCGGCCAGATCGTCGCCGCGCTCGCCGACCGCAGCGTCGATGCCGCGATCGGCTCGGCCTGGGACGTGCCGTTTCTGGCGCGCGCAAGGGGGATCGCGCTCAAATCCTTCAATCCGGCCGATTATCGCGTCGAGTTTTACGGCGAAACGCTGTTCACGCTGCAACGCCTGGCCAAACGGGAAGCGCAGATGGTGCGCAGCTTTCGCGCGGCATCGCTGAAGGGCTGGGAGTACGCGCTGCAGCATCCCGAGGAGATCACCGCGCAGCTGCTCGCCGAGTTGCCGCGCCCGGCCGGGATTGCCGATCCCGCCGGGTTTGCCAGCTATCAGGCTGACCTCGCCCGCCGGCTGGCGCGCTATCCCGATGTCGCGCTCGGGCACGCCAATCCCGAGCGCTGGAACCGCATCGAGGCCAGCATGATCGGGGTCGGCGCCGCGCTGCGCACCGCCGACACCGACGATTTCGTCTTCGACCCCGATGCCGAATTGCGCAACCGAACCGATCTGCGCGCCTTGGCGATCATCGGCGCGACGCTGGTCGGGGCCGTCGCCGTCACGGTGTGGCTGTGGCTGGCGCGGCGCCGCAGGCCCCTTGCCGCCGGCGGCCGGACTGAGGCCGTGCCCGCCCAGGGTGCCAAGCCCGGCGCCGAGCCACGTGCCGAACCGGCGCCGGATCGGCGCGAACCGGCGCCGGCCGATCTCAACACCCTGTTGGCCCGGCTCGAACGCGCGATGCGCCAGCGCGTGCCGCGCCGCGTCGCGTTTCGCCTGTCGCTCTTGCCGGAGTTGTGGCGGTGCCGCGCGGAATCGCCGACCGTGCGGGAAGTGGTGCTCGACCTCGTGGCCGCCGCCGCGGCCGACCTGCACGGCAATGGCGAACTGGTCGTCGGCACCCGCAACACCGCCTTCGACGCCGCCGCGCTGGCCGACACGCCCGGCGCGCAGATCGGCGAATACGCCAGGGTCACGGTGCGCGACAACGGCCCCGGTCTGTCGGAAGCAGCGCTCGACCGGATCTTCGACCGCGCCGCCACCGCGCGGCCGTCGGCCGCCGCGGCGGCCGAGACGATGCGCGGCCTCGGCGGCTTCGCGCGAGTCGAAAGCGCCGAGGGGATCGGCACCGCGGTGCACCTCTATTTCCGGCGCGCCGCCGAGCCCGCCGCAAGCGCGCTCACCGCCGGCAAACCGGCGGAAGCGGCGGCCTAGATGGGTTTCGCTGCGCTCAACCCATCCTACGGGCTTCGTCCTCGTATTTTTCGACTATGAACACCCTGATGTCGCGCCGCAGGTGTCGCATTTGAGGCAGGTGCCGTTGCGGACCAGGGTGAAGTTGCCGCATTCGCCGCAGCTGTCGCCTTCGTAGCCTTTCATGCGAGCTTCGCGGATCTGTTCACTACGGGAATCCGGGCGCGGGTCGGGGGCGGCAAGCGCCACGCTCAGGGTTTCGGAGAAGGCGAGGGCGCCGGCGAACAGCGGCAGCGCCGGCTCGGCCGCGGGAGCGGATCGGGCGCCTGCGTCGGCGCGCGCGCCGCCCTCGCCACGACCGGAGGAGCGCTTGCCGCCGTGCACCACGGTCAGCTTGTTGCGCACAAAGCCCTGGCTGGCGACGCGGTGCATCATCGCGGCGACATCGGCGCCGGCATCGGATTCCGGCTCGCGCAGGTTTGATTCGGCCGCTGCTCCCTTGCCGATCGTGTCGGGCATCAGATCGGCCGGCTCGACATGGGCGAGATCGCTCCTGCCCAGATAGGAGATCGCCAGCTCGCGGAAGATGTAGTCGAGGATCGAGGTCGCCATCTTGATCGCGTCATTGCCCTCGACGATCCCGGCGGGCTCGAAGCGGGTGAAGGTGAAGGCCTCGACATATTCTTCGAGCGGCACGCCGTATTGCAGCCCGAGCGAAATCGCGATCGCGAAATTGTTCATCAGCGAGCGGAAGGCCGAGCCCTCCTTGTGCATGTCGATGAAGATTTCGGCGATGCGGCCATCCTCATACTCGCCGGTGCGCAGATAGACCTTGTGGCCGCCGACATTGGCCTTTTGCGTATACCCCTTGCGCCTGTAGGGCAGGCGGGTGCGCTCGGCGCGCGCGACGACGCGCTCGATGATCCGCTCGACGATGCGCTCGGCAACCAGCGGGGCGCGTTGCGCCGGCGACATCGCGTAAAGCTCGGCGGCCTGGTCCTGCGCCTCGTCATCCTCGCCGAACAGGGTCGAGGCGAGCGGCTGCGACAGCTTGGAGCCGTCGCGATAGAGCGCGGTCGCCTTGAGGCCGAGGCGCCAGGACAGCATGTAGGCCTCCTTGCAATCCTCGACCGTCGCCGAATTCGGCATGTTGATGGTCTTTGAGATCGCGCCGGTGATGAAAGGCTGCGCCGCCGCCATCATCCGGATATGGCTGTCGACCGAGAGGCAGCGCGTGCCGCTCGGCCCGCACGGGTTGGCGCAATCGAAGACGGCGAGGTGCTCGGGCTTCAGGCCCGGCGCGCCTTCCAGCGTCATCGCGCCGCTGCACCAGGTGTTGGCGGCCTCGATCTCGGCCTTCGAGAAGTTGAGCGCGGTGAGGAGGTCGAACCCGGCATCGGTGAGCGCGACCGGAGGGATGCCGAGCCGCTCGATGCAGAACGCCTCGCCCAAGGTCCATTTGTTGAAGGCGAACTTGATGTCGAAAGCGGCGGCGAGCGCGGCTTCAAGTGCGGCGAGCGCGGTCTCGTCGAAGCCCTTCGCCGCCAGGCTCTCGTGGTTGACGTGAGGCGCGCCGGCCAGCGTGCCGCGGCCCAATGCATAGCGCTCGATCGCGGCAATCTCGGCCTCGCTGTAGCCGAGCGTGCGCAACGCCCGCGGCACCAGGCGGTTGATGATCTTGAAATAGCCGCCGCCGGCCAGCTTCTTGAATTTGACGAGCGCGAAATCGGGCTCGATCCCGGTGGTGTCGCAATCCATTACCAGGGCGATCGTGCCGGTCGGCGCGAGCACCGTCGCCTGGGCGTTGCGGAAGCCGTGCTTCTCGCCCAATGCCAATGCCGCGTCCCAGGCGGCGCGCGAAGCGGCGACCAGCTTCTGGTCCGGGCAATTGGCGGCATCGAGCGGCACCGGCGCGATCGCCAGCCCCTCATAGCCGGCGCTCTCGCCATGCGCGGCGCGGCGATGGTTGCGGATGACGCGCAGCATCGCCTCGCGGTTCTTGGCAAAGCCCGGGAAGGCGCCGAGCTCGGCGGCCATCTCGGCCGAGGTGGCATAGCTCATCCCGGTCAAGAGGGCGGTGACCGCGCTGGCGATCGCCCGGCCGGACTCGCTGCCATAGGCGATGCCCATCGCCATCAGGAGGCCGCCAAGATTGGCGTAGCCGAGCCCCAATGTGCGATAGGCGTAGCTGAGCCGGGCGATCTCCTTCGCCGGGAATTGCGCCATCATCACCGAGATTTCCAGGACCAGCGTCCACAGCCGCACCGCATGCTGGAACTCGGCGACCGCGAAGCTGCCGTCGCCATCGCCATTTGGGTTGCGGAACGCCAAGAGGTTGAGCGAGGCCAGATTGCACGCCGTGTCGTCGAGAAACATGTACTCCGAGCACGGGTTGGAGGCGTTGATCCGGCCGCTCTCCGGGCAGGTGTGCCAGTCGTTGATCGTCGTGTCGAACTGGATGCCGGGATCGGCCGAGGCCCAGGCGGCATGCGCGATCTTGTCCCACAGCGCGGCCGCCGGCATTGTCTTCGACACCGTGCCGTCGGTGCGCCGGATGAGCTGCCAGTCGGCGCCGGACTGGACGCGGTCGAGGAAGTCGTTGGCGACGCGCACCGTATTGTTGGAGTTCTGTCCGGCGACGGTCAGATACGCTTCGGAATCCCAATCGGTGTCGTAGGTGCGGAAATCGATCTTGGCAAAACCCTGGCGGGCGAACTGGATGACCCGCTGGACATAGTTTTCCGGGATCATCGCCCGCCGCGCCGCACGGATCTCGCGCTTCAGGGCCGGGTTCTGCGCCGGGTCGAACGGGTCCCCGTCGCCTTCCGCCGCGTCGCGACACGCGGCCATGATCAGGTTGAGGTGCCGCGCGGCCAGCTTCGACCCGGCGACCAGCGCGGCCACCTTCTGCTCTTCGATGACCTTCCAGTCGATGTAGGCCTCGATGTCGGGATGGTCGGCGTCGACGATCACCATCTTGGCGGCGCGCCTGGTCGTGCCGCCGGATTTGATCGCGCCGGCGGCGCGGTCGCCGATCTTGAGAAAGCTCATCAGCCCCGAGGAACGCCCGCCGCCCGACAGCTTTTCGCCATCGCCGCGCAATTTCGAGAAATTGGATCCCGTCCCCGAGCCGTATTTGAACAGCCGCGCCTCGCGCACCCACAGATCCATGATCCCGCCCTCGTTGACGAGATCGTCGGCGACCGACTGGATAAAGCAGGCGTGCGGCTGCGGGTGCTCGTAGGCGCTCTCCGAGGCGCGCACCTTGCCGGTGCGGTAATCGACGTAGTAATGGCCCTGCGCCGGCCCATCGATGCCGTAAGCCCAATAGAGCCCGGTGTTGAACCATTGCGGGCTGTTGGGCGCGCCCATCTGGCGGGCCAGCATCACGCGCAGCTCGTCATAGAAGGCGCGGGCGTCGTCCTCGCCGTCGAAATAGCCGCCTTTCCAGCCCCAATAGGTCCAGGTGCCGGCGAGCCGATCGAAGCATTGCCTGGCGCTGGTCTCGGCGCCGCTGCGCTCGGCCTTGGGGAGCTGGGCCAGCGCCGCCGCGTCGGGGATTCGGCGCCATAGCCAGGCCGGGACGCCCGCTTCCTCGACAGCCGCGAGCCGCGCCGGCACGCCGGCCTTGCGCAGATATTTCTGGGCGAGGATGTCGCAGGCGACCTGGCTCCACTCGGCCGGCACCTCGACGCCCTCGGCGGCGAACACGACCGAGCCGTCGGGATTGCGGATTTCGCTCGACGCGCTGCGGAAGGCGACGGTCTCGTACGGGTCGCGGCCAGCCGTGGTGAAACGACGCGCGATGTGCATATTTCTCCCCCCGATATGCCATCGCGCCCCAGGTGTAGCGCGTGGCTCGTTCAAGGGGACGAAATATAGGCGTGACCGTTGGTGGTCGTAAAGCCTATAAGCACCACATATGGGGATCAGCCGGCTGTTTCCCCCAATTAGTGGGTTCTGCGCCACAGGGCTTTACGGGCGAGCGAGAGCGGTGCGATAAGTCCGCGCGCGGGGAAGGGACGGCATGGGTGCGACGTTCGGAACACGACTATTGACCTGGCTGCGCGGCGAGCTCGTCGGCACCGACGCCTACGCCAACCGCTATTACCGCCTGCGCGGCGACAAGCCGGCGCGGCTCGGCGGCGGGCGGTTCAGCCGCGAGCGGCGCTGGGTCATCTACAACGGCGAGCCGGAAGGCTCCAAGGTGCCGTCGGAATGGCATGCCTGGCTGCATCACATGGTCGACGAGCTGCCCCAGCCGCGCCAGCGCCATCCCTGGGAAAAGGACCACCAGCCGAACATGACCGGGACCAAAGAGGCCTACCATCCGCATGGCTCGGTGCTGCGCGGCGGCCACCGGGTTCGCGCGACCGGCGATTACGAGCCGTGGTCGCCCGAGTAGCGCGCGCTCCCGATCCGGTCCGCCGGGGCAGCGGCCGATGAGGGGCAATGTCATCGAGACCGTGATGGGCGCGGTCGTCCTCGCCGCCGCCGCCCTGTTCCTGGTCTTTGCCTACAAGACCAGCCAGCTGCGCGCGGTGTCGGGCTATGAGGTAAACGCCGAATTCTCGCGGGTCGATGGGATCCGCCAGGGCAGCGACGTGCGCATCAGCGGCATCAAGATCGGCTCGGTGGTGGCCGAGGAGCTCGACCCGAAGACCTTCCTCGCCAAAGTGCGGATGAGCATCGACCCGGTGGTCGCGCTGCCGGACGACACCGTGGCCGAGATCATCTCGGCGGGCCTCCTGGGCGACAAATACATGTCGCTGGTCCCGGGCGGGTCGGAGAAGGTGATCCCACCCGGCGGCAAGATCACCTACACGCAATCCTCGGTCAGCCTGGAAAACCTGATCGGCCAGATGATGTTTTCCGCGCCCGCCGCGAAGAAGCCCGCGGAGGGCGATGCGCCGCCGCCACCGCCCGGCAGCGCGCCGGCGGCGCCGACGGCACCGAAATGACGGTAGCCGGGACCGGCGCCGTGCGTCCTTCGAGACGCCCGCTATGCGGGCTCCTCAGGATGACGTGGTTCTGTTAATGCCATCAGTTACTCATCGTCATCCTGAGGAGGCGCGAAGCGCCGTCTCGAAGGACGCGGGATCGGGTTGCAGCCCGTCTTCCGCGGATACCGGCTTTCGCCGGTATGACAAGGGGGAGGGGTCCCTGTTGTCGCTGTGCAAAACGGCGCACATCTCTAGGCCTGTAGAAAACCCAGGGCAAAACCATGGCCGATAGGGCAGCGGGCGAATTCCCGGTCTGGCGCACGCCGGAGGGCGACGCGGTTTCCTGCGTCGAGAAGATCAAGGTGCTGAACGAGAACCTCGCCGAGTTGCGCTCGCTCGCGCAGGACGCGCTCGAAGACGCGGTGCTGATGGGCTGCGCCGAGAACCAGGTGCGCGAGGTCCTCGCCGCGATCGTTGCCGGGCTCGTCAACCCCTATCGCCAATGAGGCCTTATCGCCGATGAGGCTTGGGTTGGCGCTCGGCGCGCCGGGCGCGCTGGCGCTCGTCGCGGTGCTTTGGGCGACCGGCGCCATCGCCGGAATGACCGCCGAACCGATCGCGGTCATGCAGGGGCTCGACAAGATCACCGCGCGGGTTTCGCGGTTCGACGCGCCGGTCGGAACGCCCGAGAATTTCGGCACCCTGTCGATCGTGGTGCGCGACTGCGAGAAGAGCGCGCCCGAGGACCGGCCCGAGAACGCCGCCTTTATCGAGATCTACGAAAACCGTCCGGGCGAGGAAAAGCGTGCCCTGTTCAGCGGCTGGATGTTCTCGTCGAGCCCGGCGCTGTCGGCCCTCGAGCACGCGGTCTATGACCTCAACCTGCTCGAATGCAAAGGTCCGGTCGGGTCGCCGCCGCCAGCGGCGCCGCCACCTGCCAAATCGCCGGGCAGGCCGCGCGGAAAGACCGCGCGATAGCGCAGCGCCTCGGCGAGGAGCCGGTGATAGCGCGCGCGGGAGATCTCGACCGCGCCGAATTGCGCTAGATGCGGCGTCAGGAACTGGGTGTCGAGCAAATGGTAGCCGCCGCGCTGCAGCCGCGCCACGAGCTCGACGAGCGCGACCTTGCTGGCGTCGGCCACCCGGCTGAACATGCTTTCGCCGAAAAAGGCGGCGCCGAGCGAGACCCCGTACAACCCGCCAACCAGCTCGCCATCATGCCAGCATTCGACGCTGTGCGCGGCGCCGCGCCCGAACAGCGCGCTGTAGAGCCGGATGATCTCGTCGTTGATCCAGGTTGTCGGGCGGGTTTCGCTGGCCTCGGCGCAGCCGCGCATCACCGCCGCGAACGCGGTGTCGACGCGCACCGCAAAGCTGCCCCGGCGCAGCACGCGCTGCAAACGGCGCGGCACGTGGAACGCCTCGAGCGGAATGATGCCGCGCCGGTTCGGATCGACCCAGAACAGCTCCGGGTCGTCGGCCGATTCCGCCATCGGGAAGATGCCGGCCGCATACGCCTGGAGCAGGATGTCGGGAGTGAGCCGGATCACGCTTTCACAAAGGACCGTCACCCCCGCGAAAGCGGGGGTCCAGGGGCCTTAGCTCAGTATATGGTCGTAGAGGTCCTGCCATTGCGGATTTGTCTTCTCGATTAATTCGAGCTTCCATGCCCTGCGCCATTTCTTGATCTGCTTCTCTCTGACGATCGCGTCGGACATGCACTCGTGGAACTCGGCGTAGACAAGCCGGTGCACGCCGTATCGTTTTGAAAACCCATCCGCCGCATCCGTTTTGTGCATCCATGCTCGACGCGGGAGATCCCCGGTCACACCCGTGTAGAGCGTGCCATTTCGCTCGCTCGCCAGGATGTAGACGCAGGGCCGCTTTGGGTTGCTATCCATATTCGTGCCGGTTGCCCTGGATGCCCGCTTTCGCGGGCATGACGATTTTGAATAGGTTGCCCTGACGACCATCTCTCCGCAGCTTTGACAGAAGCCATCCTCCTCAACGCGCCAGGAAGCGCTCGAGCCAGTGGATGTCGTAGGCGCCGCGGCGGAACTCCGGGTCGTCGACGAGGCGCTGATGCAGGGGGATCGTCGTTTCGATTCCGCCGATCACGTATTCCGCCAGCGCCCGGCGCAGCCGCATCACGCATTCCTCGCGGTTGGCGCCGTGAACGATCAGTTTGGCAACGAGGCTGTCGTAGAACGGCGGCACCTCGTAGCCCTGATAAAGCGCGCTGTCGACGCGCACGCCGAACCCGCCCGGCGCGTGGTATTCGCTGATGCGGCCCGGCGACGGCCGGAAATCCTCGGGGCTCTCGGCGTTGATCCGGCATTCGATGGCATGGCCGCGCAGCGTGATGTCGGCCTGGCGGTAGCCGAGCGGCAGGCCGGCGGCGATCCGCAGCTGCTCCTTTACGATGTCGACGCCGCTGACCATTTCGCTGATCGGATGCTCGACCTGCAGCCGGGTGTTCATCTCGATGAAATAGAACGCGCCGTCCTCATAGAGAAACTCCATCGTGCCGGCGCTCTTGTAGCCGAGCTGCTTGAGGGCCGCGACGGCGAGCTCGAGAACCCGCTCGCGCGCCGGCGGGTCGAGGGCCGGCGACGGGGTTTCCTCCAGCAGTTTCTGGTGCGCGCGCTGCACCGAGCAGTCGCGTTCGCCGAGATGAATGACGCCGCCCTGGCCGTCGCCGATCAGCTGCACCTCGATATGGCGCGGGCGATCGAGGAAGCGCTCGAGATAGATCGCATCATCGCCAAACCCGGCCCGCGCCTCGGCCTGGGCCAGCGGCAGCATCCCGGCAAGCTCGGCGGCGTCGCGGGCCAGCTTCATGCCGCGCCCGCCGCCGCCCGCCACCGCCTTCAGCAGCACCGGGTAGCCGATGGCGCGGGAAGCTGCCTCGGCATCGGCGATATCGCGCACCGAATCGGGCGAACCCGGCACGACCGGAATGGCGAGCTCGGTCGCCGCCGCCTTGGCGCGGATTTTGTCGCCCATCAGCCGGATATGCTCGGGCGAGGGGCCGATGAAGGTAAAGCCGTGCTCGGCGACGAGCGCGGCGAAATCGGCGTTCTCGGCGAGAAATCCGAGCCCGGGATGGATCGCATCGGCCCCGGTGATCGTTGCCGCCGACAGGATCGCCGCGATGTTTAGATAGCTCGCCCGCGCCGATGGCGGGCCGATGCAGACGGTTTCGTCGGCGAGCCGCACGTTCATCGCATGCGAATCCGCGGTCGAATGCACCGCGACGGTCCTGATCCCCATCTCGTGGCAGGCGCGATGGATGCGCAGCGCGATCTCGCCACGGTTGGCGATCAGCACCTTCTCGAACATGGCTTGCGGGTTGGGAGGGGAAACAATCCGCCGATCACTCGATCAGCATCAGCGCGGCGCCGTATTCGACCGGCTCGGCATCCTCGGCGAAAATCCGGGTGACCCGCCCGGCATGCGGCGCGCGGATCTGGTTCATCACCTTCATCGCCTCGATGATCAAGAGCGTCTGGCCCTCGCTGACGCTGTCGCCGATGCGGACGAACGGCGCCGAGCCGGGCTGCGGCGCGAGATAGGCGATACCGACGATCGGCGAGGTGACGGTGCCGGGATGAGCCGCGCCATTGATGGCTGGCGATTCAAGCGGAGCGCCCGGCCCGTTGGTCGCCCCTGGGGCAGGCGGCGGTGGGGCCGCATGCCCATCGCCCGCCGGTTCGCGCGCCACCCGGATGCGATGGTCGCCAATCGCGTATTCGATCTCGGTGAGGCCGGTCTCGGCGAGCAGGCCGGCAAGCGCGCGGATCACTGCGGCGTCGGGCGCGAGCGGCGGTCGGCGCCCCCCGAACTTGCCCCCTAGCTTCACCGGGGCGCCTCGCTCGTTTCGACCTCGATCACGCTGGCGAGCGCCTCCAGGGCGAGCTCGTAGCCTTGCGGCCCCAGGCCGCAAATCACCCCGCGCGCGGCGAGGCTGACGTAGGAATGATGGCGGAAGCGTTCGCGCCGGAAAATGTTCGACAGATGGACCTCGATGACCGGCAGATCGGCCGCGTTCAGCGCATCGAGGATTGCGACCGAGGTGTGCGTCAACGCGCCGGCATTGATGATGATGCCGTCGGCCGCCTCGCGCGCCTCGTGGATCCAGTCGACGAGCTGGCCTTCGTGATTGGTCTGGCGGAACTCGATCGCCAGGTCGAGCGCAGCGGCGCGGGCCAGGCAGCGCTCCTCGACATCGGCCAGCGTGTCATAGCCGTAGGTGGCCGGCTCGCGCACGCCGAGCAGGTTGAGATTGGGGCCATTCAGAATAAAGACGGTCGGCAAATGCAGCCTCCGCACCGGGCGCCCGCCTTATAGCATGCGAACGGGCGGGGACCAATCGGGGCACCTGGAGCGGCGTGGGTGAAGGCTCCGGCGTTGTTGCGGGACCGGTGCGGCGCATCGGCAATCGCAGAATCAGCCTGGGGCCCCTACTCCGCCGCCGCTTGCCCGCCGTTGCTGGTGCGGGCGCTGCGCAGGGTCGCCCGCAACTCGGGAAGGCACGAACCGCAATTCGTGCCGGCACGCAGCAGCTTGGCGATCTCGGCAAGGCTGGTCAGCTGGCGATCGACGATCGCGCGCTGCAATGTGCCAAGACCGACCGCAAAGCAGGCGCAGACGATCGGCCCCGGATCGGGGCGGGCGGCGCCTGCCGCCATGCCGGCGACGAGGGCGATTCGGGCGCCTGGCTCGACAGCCGCCCCGAGCATCGCGGTGAGACTGTCGCGCGCTGGCAGCAAGGCGCCGTCCCGGGCGAGAAACAGGCAGGCATCGAGGCGGCCGTCGACAACATAGGCAAAGCGGAAGGCGCCGCGGCCGGGATCGGCATAGACGATCAACTCCGACATCGAGGATGCGCCCAGCAACGCCAGGACCCAAGGCTCCAAGTCGTCACCACCGGGCAGCGCCTGCCAGCCGGCGAGATCGAAGGCATGGCCGCCCGCCAGGGGAACCCGTGACCAATAAAAATCGCCTTCCGGCGCGAGGTCGGCTCGGCGCAGCAGGACGCCGCGCCAGCACGTCGCCAGCGGCACCACACGTACCGCCGTCGCCTTCAGCTCCGGCTGCCCCGAGACCGGGTCGGTCGCGGCCCCGACGAGCCCGTCGATCGGCCCGGCCGAGGCAAACTGATCGGTCCAATGCATCGGCGCGAAGACCTCGCCGCGGCGCTGGTCCGACGACAGGTGGACCCGCAACACAGCGGTGCCGTGCCGGCTTTCCATGCGCGCCAGTCCACCCTCGGCCAGCCCGAGGCGCGCGGCATCCTCCGGATTGACCTCGAGCAGCGGTTCGCGCACATGCGCCATCAGCCGGGGCACCCGGCCGGTGCGCGTCATCGTATGCCACTGGTCGCGCACCCGGCCGGTATTCAGCAATAGCGGCCAGCGCTCTTCATCCGGCGCCTCAGCCGGTGGGCGGAACGGCGTCGGCACAAAGCGCGCGCGACCGTCCTCGGTCGGGAAACCACGGCCATCGCCGAACAGCCGTTTGTCGTCCGCTTCGCGCGACCCGCCTCGCGGCATCGGCCACTGAGCCGGCGCCATCGCGTCGTACTCCGCGTCGCCGATCTCGGCGAGCCCGCTGATATCGAACAGGCGCGCCGCCGGCCCGTCATTCTCGAACCCGGAAAGCGCCGCATGCTCGCGGAATATGTCGGCGGGACGGCGATACGGGAACGCCGCCGGCCAACCCATGCGGCGCGCCACCTCGCTCAGCATCCACCAATCGGGCCGCGCCTCGCCGGGCGGCGCGCGGAACGCCCGTTGCCGCGAGATGCATCGTTCGGAATTGGTGACGGTGCCGTCCTTTTCGCCCCAGCCGGCGGCCGGCAACACGATATCGGCGAGAATTGTCGTATCGGTCGGCCAACAATCGCTGACAACGACGAACGGGCAGCCGGCGAGCGCACGACGCACGCGGCGCGCCCGCGGCATGCTCGCGGCCGGATTGGTCCCCAGGATCCACAGCGCCTTGATGCGGCCATCGAGCACGGCATCGAACAGATCGATGGCCTTCAGGCCGGGCCGCGGCGCCAGGCGCGGGGCGCCCCAGAAGCGTTGCACGCGATCGAGATGCGCCGGTTCGGCAAAGCTCATATGGGCGGCGAGCTGGTTGGCGAGACCGCCGACCTCGCGGCCGCCCATCGCATTCGGCTGCCCGGTCAGCGAAAACGGCCCCATGCCAGGCCGGCCGAGGCGGCCCGTGGCGAGATGGCAATTGATGATCGCATTGACCTTGTCGGTGCCGGCAGACGACTGGTTCACCCCCTGCGAGTAGAGCGTCACCGTGCGCTCGGTCGCAGCAAACCAATCGTAGAAGCGGGCGAGATCCGCGAGCATCAGATCGGCGCCGGCGGCGGCGGCGGCAATCGACGGCGCCGTCGAACACGCCGCTTCGAGCGCAGCCGCGAAGCCGGTGGCGCGTTCCGCGATCCATTCGGCATCGCAGGCCCCGCAGGCGGCCAGATGCGCCAATAGCCCGGCGAAGACCACGACGTCGGCGCCGGGCCGGATCGCCAGATGCAGGTCGGCGATCTCACAGCTCGACGTGCGCCGCGGATCGATCACGACGACCCGGGTTCCCCGCGCCGCCTTGGCCGCGACAAGGCGCTGGTAAAGCACGGGATGGCACCAGGCGGCGTTGCTGCCGACCAGCACGACGAGGTCGGCCTGATCGATGTCGTCGTAGCATCCCGGGACGATGTCCTCGCCAAAGGCGCGGATATGGCCCGCCACCGAAGAGGCCATGCAGAGTCGCGAATTCGAATCGATGTTGCCGCTGCCGATGAAGCCCTTCATCAATTTGTTGGCGACGTAGTAATCCTCGGTAAGGAACTGGCCGGAAACATAGAACGCCACGGCATCGGGTCCGTCTTGCGCGATGGTGCGGGCAAAGCTGGCGGCGATACGGTCGAGCGCCTCGTCCCAGCTCACCGGTCGGCCGTCGATCTGCGGCCGCAGCAGCCGATCGGCGAGCGCAAGGCTCTCGCCGAGAGCCGCGCCCTTGGAGCACAGCCTGCCGCGATTGGCCGGGTGATCGGGGTCGCCCGCAACCGAGCCGTCGGCTTCAATCCGAACGCCGCAACCGACACCGCAATAAGGGCAGGTCGTGCGAATCGCGGCACTCGCCCCCGTGATCGCGCTCATGCCGCGGCCGATTGCTGCACCAAGACCATCGGCTCCTCGGCGGCGTCGCGGCCAAAAACGAGGCCGTCGCGCAACCCGGCAACGCCCCGCTTGGCCTGGATCAACTCGACATACCAGGGGCCGTCGGCGACATCGCCGTAGAGCACGCAACCGACCAACCGGTCCCCGCGCAGCAGCAGCTTTTTGTAGACGCCCGCCGCGCCGTCGGAGAGGGTGATCGTGTCGTCGGCGTCGTCGGAAGCGGTCAGCGCCCCCGCGGAGAAGACATCAATGCCGGTGATCTTGAGGCTGGTGAAGACCGGCGGCGGCTGGTAGGCGGCATCCCGATCGCCGGCGAGGCGTGCAGCGCAGATTTTGGCCTGTTCCCATAACGGTGCAACCAGCCCGAAGGTTTGTCCATTGTGCTCGACACATTCGCCGACGGCATGGATTGCCGGGTCGCTGGTGCGCAGATCGTCGCCGACAATAATGCCCCGATTGAGGTCGAGCCCCGCCGCTCGCGCGAGGTCGATATTGGGGCGGGCGCCGATCGCCAGCACGACGAGATCGGCGGCGATCTCGCGGCCATCGGCGAGGCGGATACCTCTGGCCCGCTCGACACCGAGGATTTCTTCGGTCTCGCCGTTGAGGACGAAAGCGATGCCGCGGCTCGTCAAATCGCGGCGCAGCAATTCGGCGGCGGCGGCATCGAGCTGCCGCTCCATCAGGATCGGCATCAGATGAACCACCGTTACCGACATACCGCGCCGCTTCAGCCCCCAGGCCGCTTCCAGACCGAGCAGGCCGCCGCCGATGACCACCGCCCGTTTGTGCGTCTGCGCGGCGGCGATCATCGTCTCGACATCGGCGATGTCGCGGAACGCGCAGACGCCCGGCAGCTCGAGGCCGGGAATCGGCAATGCCAGCGGCTTCGAGCCGGTCGCGAGCAACAGCTCGTCGTAAGCAAGACCGATGCCGCCGGCCGACCGGATCGTCTTGGCGCCGGGGTCGATCGCCGCCACCGGGTCGCCCGCGATCAGCACGATTCCCCGCTCGCCGTACCAAGACCGCGGATGCGCGATGATGTCGCCGACGGTTTTCTCGCCGGCGAGAACCGCGGACAGCAATATGCGGTTGTAACTGGGTTGCGGCTCGGCGCCGAAGATGGCGATGTCATAGCGGTCGGGCGCCCGGGCGAGCAATTCTTCGACCGTGCGCATGCCCGCCATGCCGTTGCCGACAACGACGAGCCGCTCCCTGCCTCGGCGCCGGATCACACGCGCGCCTCGGCGAGGCTGCTCGGGAGGCGTTGCGCGAGAAAGCTCTTCCGCATGTAGTACCACCAGGTGAGCGCCACGCAGCTCACGTAGAACATCAGGAAGATTTCCAGCGCCAGGTGGGGCCCACCGGTGGCGGCAATCGAGGCGCCGAAGCCGCGCGGGATCAGGTAGCCGCCGCAGGCGCCGATCGCACCGATGAATCCGAGCGCGGCGGCGCTCTCGATACCGGCCAGCTTCATCGCGAGCGCCTTGGCCTCGCCGCCCGAGGCCGCGGTCCGGAGTTTCGCCTCGCGGAAAATCGACGGGATCATCCGATAGGTCGATCCGTTGCCGATGCCGGTCGTGACAAAAAGAATGAGGAACATCGTCAGGAAACCGGCGAAGCCCTTGATCTCCACGAAATACATGACGCCGATCGTCGCGGCGCCCATGGCGACGAAGTTCCAGAACGTTACTCGGGCGCCGCCGATCTTGTCGGCCAGCAGGCCGCCAAGTGGGCGCGAGAGGGAACCGACCAACGGCCCGAGGAACGCGATGGCCACGGTGACCGCGGGAAACTGGGTCTTGAGCAGCAGTGGGAATGCCGCCGAGTAGCCGATAAAGGAGCCGAACGTCCCGATGTAGAGGTAGGACATCACCCAGGTATGCTTGCGCCTGACGATGACGAGCTGGTCCTTGAACGTCGAGCGCGCCTCAGTCAGGTTGTTCATGAAAAAATAGGCGCCGATCACCGCGATCGTCAGCGGCAGCAGCCACATCAGCCCGGCGTTCTCAAGGTAAAGCCCTGCCGAGCCCTGCGGCGCGGCCAAATAGAGGCTGACAAAGCCGAACCCGATCAGGATCGGGGTCAGCAGTTGGACGCCGCTGACGCCGATATTCCCGCCCGCCGCGTTCAGACCAAGCGCCCAGCCCTTCATCCGGTCCGGGTAGAAGAACGAAATGTTGGCCATGCTCGAGGCGAAATTGCCGCCGCCGAGGCCGGCCGTCGCGGCAACGATCAGCATCAGCCAGAACGGCGTGTCGGGCTGGGTCACGAAATATGCCAGCGCTATCGCCGGGATGAAAAGCACTGCCGCGCTGAAGATCGTCCAGTTTCGCCCGCCGAACCAGGTCACCGCAAAGGTGTACGGGAACCGGATCAGCGAGCCCACCAGCCCGGGCAGAGCCACGAGCTGGAAGAGCTGATCGGTCGTGTAGTGAAAGCCGGCCTGCGGCAGTTTGGTCGCGACGATGCTCCAGACCAGCCAGATCGAGAAGCTGAGGTGCTCGGCAAAAATCGACCAGATCAGATTGCGCCGAGCGATGGTCTTGCCCTTTGACTCCCAGAACTGCTCGTCCTCTGGGTTCCACTCGGAGATCCAAGTGGAATTGCGCCTGCTCATCGGAGTTGTCCCTTTCCGAGCGAAATGGGTTCAAACAGAATCGCGGGATCTGCGGCGGCCTCGGCCCCTCGGCGCAGCGTCAATAGACGTCCCGCTGATAGCGGCCCTCGGCGGTGAGGCGGGCGAGATAGGCCTTGGCCGCCGCCGGTTCCATGCGGCCCTCCTTGGCGAGGATGTAGGCGAGCCCGCGATCGACATCGCGCGCCATCCGCTCGGCATCGCCGCAGACATAGAGATGCGCGCCGTCTTCGAGCCATGCCCATAGCTCCGCGGCGTGTTCCAGGAGCCGGTGCTGGACGTAGATCTTGTGCTCCTGGTCGCGCGAAAACGCGGTGTCGAGCCGGGTCAACAGCCCATGCCTGTGCCAGGCGGTCAGCTCGTCCTCGAACAGGAAGTCGCCGTGCCGATGCGGATTGCCGAAGAACAGCCAGTTGCGCCCGCGTGCGCCCACCGCCTGGCGTTCCTGCAGAAAGGCGCGGAACGGCGCGATCCCGGTGCCCGGTCCGATCATGATGACCGGGCCATCGGGGGCGGCCAGGCGAAACGCCGGGGCGGCATGGACATACACGCTGACCGCGGCACCCGGGGCGACCCGGTCGCACAGGAACGTCGAGGCGACGCCGGTGCGATGGCGCGCCCGCTTATCGTAACGCACCGCTGCGACGGTCAGATGAACTTCGCCGGCGGCGTGTTTCGGCGAGGAGGCGATCGAGTAGAGCCGCGGCTGCAGCGGGTCGAGCGCCGAGATCAGCTCGGAGAGCGGCGGGCGCGCCGAGGGAAAGCTTTCGAGCAGGTCGAGCAGATCGGCGTCCTCCGGGCCGGCGCCGGGATAGCCTTCGGCCATCGCCTGCAACATCCGCGATTCCTCGATATCGTGGGCCCGCGACGACAAGACCTCGATCGCCTGTTCGGACGGGCGGCGGATCTCGCACGCCTTCGAGAGCGCCGCGAACAGCGGCCGCTCGATCCCGTCGGGAGAGAGGACCGGCGTTTCCTGCGTGACCCCCAGCCGCGCGATGATCGCCGCCACCAGTTCGGGGCAATTGCGGGCGACGACACCGAGGCTGTCGCCGACCTGGAAGCTCTCGGCGCCGGTGTCGGTTTCGAGCACGACCAGCCGCGTGTCCTTCTCCGAACCGCCGCGATTGAGCTTCTGCGCCTCGCGCAGCCGGGCGGGGAAAGGCTCGCGGGGCGCGCGCGGCATTGCCGACGCAGCCGGGGCAGGGGGGACGGCGAGCGCCGGCGCCGAGGCAACCGCGGCTGCCGCCGGCGCCGCCATCTCGGCCAAGAGCTCCTTGAGCTTGCGCGAGGTCGCCTTGCCGCCCGGAGTGCAGCGGCCGATGTTGCTGTCCGCACCGCTGGCGATCGCCTCGGCATAGGCCTGGCAGGAATAGCCGCACTGGCCGCAATCGGTCTGCGCCATCGCCGCCATCAGCAGGCGCGCAGGCCGACGGCCGACGGCGAGTGCGACGCGCTCGTCGAGCGGCAGGCCGGGGTCGTGCCAGGGAAAATCCTCGGGTTCGGGCGGCGTTGCCGCGATCATGGGCTGCGTAGCCGATGCCGGCAGCGTCGCCTCGGCGGCTGCCGCCGCTTCGCCGCCGTTCAATATCCCGGCGAGAAATCCGTCGAGCCAGGCGCGCTGCGGCGCCGAAAACGGCGCGTTTTCCGGCAGAGAGGGGGCGATGAAGCTCATCGCCAGGCTCCACGCGTTATCGTCATTCCCGCGAAAGCGGGAATCCAGGGGCGGCCAGACTCCAGCCGTTGCCCTGGACCCCCGCTTTCGCGGGGGTGACGGCGGTTTGGGGGCATGTTTCGGAAGCAACTCATGGCGCCGGTGCGCCAGCAAACAGCGCCGCCAATTCGGCGACGCTGCGGCGATTGGCGAAGGTCTGGAAAGTTTCGCCGGCAGCGCGCCGGGCGAGATAGGCGCCGAGCCCGGTTTCGAGCCGCCGCGGCAGTTCGTCGGCCGGGATGTCGCGGCAGATCTCGCGGCCGAGCGCAAGTCCGGCGCCGCTGCCGCCGCCGACGATCAGGTGGTAGCCCTCGGCCTCCGCGTCGCCCCCGAGGTCGACCTTGGTGGCGAGCAGTCCGATGTCGCCGACATAGTGTTGCGCGCAGGAATTGGGGCAGCCGGTCAGGTGGATGTTGAGCGGCTGGTCGAGATCGATCCGTTGATCGAGATAATCGGCGATCTCCAGGGCATGGCGCTTGGTGTCGCTGAGCGAATATTTGCACCCGGCATTGCCGGTGCAGGCGATCAGACCGGCGCGGACCGCGCTCGCATTCGTCGCCAGGCCGAGCGCCGCGATCTCGGCGACCGCTTCAGGGATCTGCGCCTCGGGAATGTCGGAAATCAGCAGGTTCTGCCAGACCGTCAGGCGCAATGTGCCCGAGCCGTACCGCTCGGCGATGCCGGCCAGGCCGCGCAGCCGTGGCGCGGTCAGCCGCGACGCCGGCAGCACGACCCCGATATAAGACAGCCCGGGTTGCGCCTGCGCGTGCACGCCGACATGGGCGTCCCGGGCGATCGGACCGCGCTTCTCGCATTGATCGGCCGCCACGAACCGCCACGGCGCCGGCAAGTGTTGCGCCGCCTCGTCGACCACCTTCTCGATGCCCCAGCGCTCGATCAGGTATTTGAGCCGCGCGCGCTTCCTATCGGTGCGGTCGCCGTGGTCGATGAACACCCGAACGATCGCCGCGGCGGCGGCCACCACTTCGTGCGGCTCGAGCAGCACCCCAGCGTCGCGTGCGAAGCTGCCCTGGCCGGTCAGGCCGCCGAGCAGCATGCGGAAATAGACGCCCTCGGCGACCGGCTTGCCCGGCCCAACCCGGACCGCGGCAAAGCCGATATCGGCGGTGTCTTCGAGCATGGCGATGCGGCCGCCGCCGTCGAACGAGATATTGAACTTGCGCGGCAGGCCAAAAAGCTCGCGGTGGTTCAGAATGTGATGGTAGAGCGCGCGGGTCAGCGGCCGCGTATCGATCAGCTCCTGCGGGTCGATGCCGGCGGTGGGGCTGCCGGTCAGGTTGCGGATGTTGTCGGCGCCGGAACCGCGCGAGGTCAGGCCCAGTTCCTGCACCGCCTCCAGCACCTCGATCGGATAGGCGGCACCGATCTCGCGGATCTGCAAATTGGCCCGGGTCGTGATGTCGAGATTGCCGCCGCCGCAGCGCTCGGCGATATCGGCAAGCCCGCGCGCCTGATGCGCGGACAGGATGCCGCCCGGCAGGCGCAGGCGAAGCATGAACGCATCCTGGTTCGGCGCGACGTAGAAGAGGCCATTGAATTTGTGGCGGAAGACATCGAGCCCCTTCGGGAAGCGGCCCTCGGCCGCGTTGGCGGCCATCTCGTCCCACATGTCGAACGGGTTCTTCTCGCGCTTCGCCAGCTCCTCCGGCACCAGCTTGCCGCCGGAAGCAACCGCCCGATCTTGCGCTGCAATATGGATCGCGGCCGGATCAGCGCTGCTCGGCGCGCCGGCCTCGCCGGGCGGCGCCGGTGTGGCGACTGCCGCCCCATTGGGCACGGACATGGCGCGTTTTTTCGCAATCCCGGCGATGAAGCCTTCGAGATATTGCTTCTGGTCTTCGGTAAAGCCTGGGTCCTGCGGCATCGAGCCTGGCATTGGCGGTGACATGATTGCTGCAATGCAGCAAACGCCGTGCCAATGTCACTCCCGATTGTCGGTAGGGGGAAAAGCGCAGCGCATTCCGCCGATTGGCTGCGGGGCACAGAATTCCGTTATCACGCAGACGTCGATGCGTCGCAGTGCCCTGCCCGATCGGCGATGTTGGCGGAATGCGCTGCGCTTTTCCGCCCTACGTTGTCTGCGCTCGCCACCCTCTTCCGCGGTGCGGGAGAGGGTCACTCCGCGATGAGCGCCTTCAGCCGATAGAGCAGTTCGAGCGCCTCGCGCGGGGAAAGCTCGTCGGGGTGCGCCGCGCGCAGCAGATCCTCGGCGGGCGACGTGCGCGGTGCCGGCTCGGGCGCGGCGCGGCGGGCGGCGCGGAACAAGGGAAGATCATCGGCGAGCCGGGCCAGGGCGCCGGCTTCCTCGCCTTTTTCGAGGATTTCGAGGACCTCCGCGGCGCGCGCGGTGACGCCCGCCGGCAATCCGGCGAGCTTGGCCACATGGATGCCGTAGGAGCGGTCGGCGGTGCCGGGCGCAACCTCGTGGAGAAATACCACGTCGCCCTGCCACTCCTTGACCCGCATGGTATGGCAGGCGAGCGCCGGCAGCTTTGATGCGAGCGCGGTCAGCTCGTGGTAATGGGTCGCGAAGAGCGTGCGGCAGCGGTTATTTTCGTGCAGCTGTTCGAGCGCCGCGGTCTCGACCATCTCGACCATGAAGGTCGAGCGGCCGCGCGCCAGATCGTCGGCGGCGCCGACCCGGCTGAACAGCCGGTCGACGATCCCGATCCTCGCTGCTCGCGCCGGCACGAAGGAGCCGATCTGCGCGAGGATCAGGATCAGCGCGTTCTGGCGCAAAAACGTGCTCTTGCCGGCCATGTTGGGGCCGGTGACGAGCCAGATCCGGTCGTCGCCCAATACGCAGTCGTTGGCGATGAAGCTGCCCTTGCCGGCGAGCGCGGCCTCGACCGTCGGATGGCGGCCGCCGCTGATTTCGAACGCGGTGCCGGGCTCGATCTCGGGCCGGACCCAGCCGGTTTCGGCGGCGCATTCGGCGTGTGACGCGGCAAGGTCCAGCGTGGCGAGCGCCGCTGCCGCGGCGGCGATCTCGCCGCGCCGCGCCATGATTTCGCCAGTGAGATCGTCGAACAGGCGCAGTTCGAGGGCGAGCGCGCGATCGGCGGCGCTGGCGATCTTGCTGGCGAGCTCGCTCAATTCGACCGTGGTGTAGCGCAGCGCCCCGGCCATCGTCTGGCGGTGGATGTAGTCGGGGCCGAGCTTGCCCCCCAGCCTTTCAACATTCGCGGCCGACACTTCGATGTAATAGCCGATCACATTGTTGTGGCGGATGCGCAGCGAGGCGATCCCGGTCGCTTCGGCATAGCGCGCCTGCAACGCGGCGATCGTGCGCCGGCTGGCGTCGCGCAATTCGCGCAACTGGTCGAGCTCGGCGGCATACCCCCCTGCGATGAACCCGCCGTCACGCGCGAAGAGCGGCAGATCGGCGGCGAGCGCGCGGCCGAGCCGGCCGACCAGCGAACCATGCTCGCCGAGCCTCGCCTCGGCCCCCGCCAGGAGGTCGGGCAACGGCACGAGGCCGGGCGCCAGGCCAAGGGCGAAGAGCGTCGCGCGGATCGCGGCGGTCTGGCCGAGCCCGTCGCGCAAGGCGGCGAGGTCGCGCGGGCCGCCGCGCCCGAGGCTCACGCGGCTCAGCGCCCGCTCGATGTCGGGGCAGCGGCGCAAATGCTGGCGCAACGCCGCGCGCATATCGGCGCGGTCGAGAAAGAATTGCACCGCATCGAGCCGCGCTGCGATCGCGTCGGGTGCGGTCAGCGGGGCGGCAAGCTGCTCGGCGAGGAGCCGCGCTCCGGGTCCGGTCAGGGTCCGGTCGATCGTGGCGATCAGGCTGCCGCGGCTTTCGCCGGACAGCGTCGTCACCAGTTCAAGGTTGCGCCTGGTGGCGGCGTCGATCTGCATGACCGTATCGGGCGCGACCCGAATCGGCGGGGCGAGATGCGGCGCGCCGCCTTCTCTACCCGCCTGCTGGGTCAGCGCGACATAATCGACGAGCGCGCCGGCCGCGGCGATTTCGGCCCGGCCGAAACTCCCGAACCCGTCCAATGCCTTGACGCCGTAAAAGCTTTCGAGCCGGCGGCGCGCCGCCTCGCTGTCGAAGCGCGGGTTGGCGAGCGGGGTCAAGGCCGGCTTCCAATCGGCGAACAATTCGAACAGCGCCGGGCGCGCCAGGAGCCGCTCAGGGAGGAGGATCTCGCCCGGATTGATGCGAGCCAGATCGGCGGCGAGCGAGGCGTCCGCGGTCGGCGCCAGCGAGAACGCGCCGGTCGACAGATCGAGCCAGGCCAGGCCCAGCTCGCCGCCAACTTCGGCGATCCCGGCCAGGTAGTTGTGGCGGCGCGCATCGAGGAGCCCGTCCTCGGTCAGGGTGCCGGCGGTGACGACCCGCACCACGGCGCGCTTGACCGGCCCCTTGGAGCCGCGCCGCCGGGCCTCGGCGGGATCCTCGATCTGGTCGCAGATCGCCACCTTGAACCCGGCGCGGATCAGCCGCGCCAGATAGGCATCGACGGTATGCACCGGCACGCCGCACATCGGGATGTCGGCGCCATCATGCCGGCCGCGCCGGGTCAGCGCGATGTCGAGCGCCGGCGCCGCGGCGAGCGCATCCTCAAAAAACAGCTCGTAGAAATCGCCCATCCGGAAAAACAGGAGGCACCCGGGATAGGCGCGCTTGATCTCGTGATACTGCGCCATGACCGGCGTCGCCGCGGCGCCCGACGGTCCTGCCGGCAATGACGCTGCGGGCGGCAAATCGGGATCGCGGAAAGGCTCTGCGGTCATCGGCGCCAAATCAAAACCGGGCAAAACCGGGAAACGGGGCGAGCGCGCTGCGCGGGTTTGACGTTAACATGGGGCGAAGGCCCTCGGACAGCCCGCCCAGCCCGGGCTGTCGTGTCTCGGTCCAGGGGGGTCGCGCAACGGAGGATCACGATGACCGCAGCCGCGCCGCAATTTCCGGTGATCCGCGAAGCGGTCGCCTCGTTCCCCGACCGCGCGCATTTCCGCAACGCCGTCACGGCGCTGCTCGCCGCCGGTTTCGCGTCGAGCGACCTGTCGGTGCTCGCCTCGCACGAGGCGCTGAGCACGGCCGAGGAGAAGCCGGGCGATCTGATCGCGGCGGGCTTGAGCGACGAGATCAAATACATCGCGCCCTTAACCATCGCCGGCATCATCCTGATATCGGGCGGGCCGATCGCCGCGACGCTCGCCGCGCTGGTCGGCGCCGGGCTCGGCGGCGCGGCGCTGAAGGAACTGTTCGACGATTATGCCGCCCCACCGCACCGCGAAGAGTTCGCTGCCGCGCTCACGGCCGGCACGGCCCTGTTATGGGTGCGCTGCACCGACCCGGAAATCGAATTAAGCGCCTTGCGACTCCTCGAAGAATCGGGCGGCCGCCATGTCCATATCCACGGCCGCCCGGCGCGAGGCGTTGAGAGCGGCTGATCACAGCGGCTCTTCGTGCCACCGATCTCAAAAGGTCAAAGCTAATACCAAGTCCCGGCGACTAGAACCGATGTGCCCAATTGCGCAGTCCGATCGACATGATGGTCCACGGCTGGTCGACGAGTTTGCTCCAGGCTAGCAGCAGTGCTCAACGATATCGTCATCGGAGCGGAAGACACGGTCGGAGAGCCAGTTGTCGCGGATGAACTGCCAGATGTTTTCGACCGGGTTGAGTTCGGGCGATTTGGGCGGCAGCGGCATCAGGGTGATGTTGTCGGGGATATCGAGCTTGGCCGAGAGGTGCCAGCCGGCCTGATCGAGCAGCAGAACGGCGTGGGCCCCCGGCGTCACCGTTCGGGAGAGCAAAGGGGCAGCACGTCCCACGCTCCAGCGAAAGCGGGTACTAGGCCGATTTCTTCTTTGATTAAGAGGCCCGCGCGATCGGGGTGGAGATGCGGCTCAATCGCGGCAATAAATATGAGTAGCGCAAAAAATCCGCAATTTTGTGCCACCGCGCATTACCGTTGTCGCAGTCAACCCTGTTGATGCAGTGGCGCAGCGATACAGTTTATCGGCATTGCGGACATGTCTCTGCGGCCACAGCTGGATTTCGGTCCCGCCAGTGCGCAACAAGCCGGTCAAGCGCGGTCGGCTGTGGCCAACCCGGCTCTTTACGCTTCGAGCTCGTGCCTCTCCAATTCGGGCTCCGGCAGACCGGCAGCGCGTGCGGCGGCGAGCTGCGCCGCCTTCTTGCCGCTGAGCATCGCCTCGTCGCTCCAGAAATAGGTCCACAGGCCGTAGCGCCCGCCCGGCACGATATCGACCTCGCTCAGCCAGCGGCGGATCACCGGCAAGGCCTGCCGGCGCGAATCGTCATAGATGCAGTAGCCGAGCGGAATGTCATGGGTGTGCCGGGCGACGATTCTGTCGTCGGCACGCAGCACGCCGACTTTGATCAGGTCGCCGATGACCCGTTCCGTCAGAGCCTCGCGATCGGGCGGCGAGCCGGATGGGTAGGCCACCTCGGCGGCAACCGACGACATGCCCGGCGGCGTCATGTCGCGCGAGAAGTTGGACGGGAAGCTGATGCGACAAAAAGAGATTTCTTTCTCCGGGAAATGGACCCAGTGCTTGGTGCTCAGCTTCGGCCGGTCAATGCCCAGACCGACCACCGTCAGGCTGTTGGTGCGCAAACACGCGGTCGCCTCCCTGACTTCCTCCGGAACATCGGTCGCAATCCGCATCAATTCAGGGAGCGGAATTGTGCTGACCAGCACCCGGTAATCCCGCCGCACCTTGTCGTTGAACACCACCTGCTTGCGTGCGGTATCGATCCGCGTCGCCCGATGACCGGTATGCAGGGCATCACCGACCCGCCGGCGCAGCACATTGGGAACCGCCCCATACCCTTCTGCCCCCTTGGGGTAGCGGAAACTCGCATTGGTGCCGACGCGCGTGTTGCGGCTGATTATCGCGCCCCGCAGCACCTGCTTGAGATTGGACTTCGGCACCCGGCTGCCGGTCCATTCGAAGCTCATCTCGCGCGGATGGATGCCCCAGAACTTCTCGCTGTACGGGATCAGGAAAGTGTCGGCGAAGCCGCGGCCGATCGTGCGGTAGATCCATTCGGCGTAATTGGTCGGTTCCGGATTGAGGTGCCGCCGCAGGAAGGTCCAGACGCAATGGATCCGCCGATTGATGGGCAGGTTGGTCGAGTTGATCTGGAATGGATAGGCGGTGTACTTGCCGAAGGCATAGATATGCGCGCTGCGCTCGATCACCTCCCACTCGATGCCGAGTTCCTCCAGCATCTCGACGATCTTCATGTTGGTCGTCTGCAACAAATGGATGCCGCGGTCGAAGGTGAACCCGTCGCAGCGATCGCTCGCCGAAGCGCCGCCCCAATCCGGATCGGCCTCGTAAACCGGCGCACCGGTATAGAGCGAGGCGGTGAGCCCGGCGAGCCCCCCGCCCAAGATGACAATTCCCTGGTTGTTACCCGGTCGATCCATCAGCATGCGCGACAACCCTCATTTGACATCCCTGCGGCGGCGTCGCCGGTGGCCATCATCGGCGCCGGCATCAGACCGGGAGACAGGTGGGACGAGGCTAACACAATCGCCCCGCGCCCGGCTCCAGCGCGGTAAGGCGACGCCGAGCGCGACGAGAAACCAGAACATCAGAAACGCGTCCGGCGCCCGGTACCCGGCACTGAGCTGATCGTTGACTACGAGTGTCATTATACAGAGGAGCGAGGCGAGCGCGAAGCGCGGGGAAATCTCGCGAGCCAAAGTATCGAACTATGGACCAGCCCGACCACACTGGAACGTGGGGCCGGCTGGCTGCACCGGGTCGTTGCGCCACGCTTGGTGGCCATACTCATCACCAACAGAAGCCAAACCGAAGACTCGTGAATTGCTACCGTCAGCGTTCATGATCCATGCCCGTAAAACGCGCGTATTTTGTTGCCAATTATCGGTGTAGGATTCGAATCGGTCAGAGGCGTAGATAATGCTCTTGCCATCTGGAGACCAGATAGGATTATCGCTGTTGATGGTGTCGGGTTCGTGTGTAAGTTGTGTACGGTCAGTGCCGTCGGGATTCATTATCCAAATTTCGCCATATTCTGTTGCGTAACCAGACCAAAAGGCTATCTTCTTTCCATCTGGAGACCAGCTCGGGGCGTTGGCATCCAAAGCGGTAGGATTCATCGGAAAGGTGAGCTGCGTTTTGTTCGAGCCGTCGGCGTCCATCACCCATATCTGGGAGTTTCCGCTTTGTGTGGATGCGTAGACGATTTTCCGTCCATCGGGAGAATATGCGGGATACCTGGCCCAGGTTATTTTTCTATTGTTTTTTGTAGTCAACGAATTTGTTGTTGTCGTTAACTGGTGTTGGTTTGTGCCATCGACATTCACGACCCACACTTCCTGACCGCTGGCAAAGCCACCGCCGCTGTACGGATGGTCGCTATATACGATCTTTGTTCCGTCTGGTGAGAACGCAATTAGAGCGCCATCATAAGGGGGAGAGGCCAGAGGCAACTGCTTTTTGTTACGTCCATCTGCATCCATGGTCCATATTTCATACGTGCTCGTGCTCCCGAACAAAGTCTGGATGAAATATTTCAGTATTCGCCCGATACGCCCAAGGAATCTCGGTCGATGCGACACCAGATAGACGATCTTTTTTCCATCATAGGACCAGGCCGCGTCCGTATTGAAATTCCAATCGTTGGTGAGGTAACACTTCCCTGTCCCATCTGGCGTGACACCGAGCTCGTGCCGACCTTTACGCCAGGGCGCCAAGAAGCCCCGTGCGGCGAGATGGAACAGATCGTCGGGTAGCGTACCGCGTAGCCGGCCAATTTGTCGGGCGAGCCACGACTGGCCGCGTTGCGGCGCGCGGTCTGCCTCCCCGGCAAGCATCGCGAATATGTCTCTGCCATCACTCATGAGGATGATGCCGGGAACCGCCGCGCTCGATGGGTGGGAGACGATCGGCGCGGACGCGACGGTTTGGGCCGGCGCAACCCCAGAGGAGGCTACGAGAAGGACCCAGGCGCCGAGGACACCGGCCATCGTCCGCCCGATAGC